>JBNJFS010000065.1:0-10954 GCA_051747085.1 Bacteroidota bacterium | reverse complement strand
CGAACGCCCTGCTTCTAAAACCGCCCCGGTAAGATCATATCCCCGTTTTCTTAGCAAGTTGGTATAATCCACCAGCACAATTCCATTGTTTACCACAATCCCCATTAACATGATTACCCCGATAAAAGTAGTAACGCTAAGTGTCAATCCGGTAACGAAAAAAGCAAGTATTATTCCCACAATGGTAAAGGGCAGGGCAAACATAATGATAAATGGGTCTTTAAACGACTCGAACTGAGCGGCCATAACCATATAAACCAATAAAATACCAATAACAAATATCAAGTACAAATCCTGAAACGATTCACCTTGTTCGGAAAGCTGACCTCCCAGCTCAATATCAACTCCGGCAGGTAAATCCATATCCCCAATTATATTTTCTACTTCATCGGCACCTTCGCCTAATGAGATTCCCGATAAACCGGCCATTATTTTCACAATCCGCTGTTGCGATTTATGATTAATTGCCAGTGGTCCCAGCCCTGTTTTTATTTGGGCTACAGAGGAAAGGGGTATTTGTTCACCCCTTAAATTGGTGAGCATAATATCCGATAATGATTCAATCTTTCCAATAAAGCCGGGAGCATAACGAATATTTATTTCATATTCTTCCCCGTTTTCGGTAAACTCACCTGCTGAGGCTCCATGGATACTTTGCCGCACCTGAGAAGCAATCATTGCAGTATTCAGCCCCATTGCCGATGCTTTATCTTTATCAATATCTATTTGTAATTCAAGCTTCCCATTATCAATGGTTGTTTGCAGATCTACAAATCCTTTTACTTCCAGCATTTTATTATACACTGTTTGGGCTAATTGATTCATTTCGTCAAAATCTTCGCCGGTAATTTCTACTTCAATGGGTTTTACATTTCCGGTAATGGCTTCGGAAATAATACTTCCTGCAGTAACATGAAATTTATCGATTTCGGGTATTTCTGCTATCTTTTTACGTAATGCCTCTCCTATTTCTTTGGCTGATCGCTCTCGCTCATCGGGTAATACCAGGTGTGCCAAAATAGTAGATACATTTTTGCCTTCGGTAAATCCTACCGACGACAAGGTTCCTTTTTCAGTTTGTCCGGTAATGGATGATAATGATGTTGGAATCATCTCCGGTACATTTTCCCGAATAACCTCCATTACTTTCTGAGCAATCCGATCGGTTTCTTCGGCGCTGGTACCCACCTCCGTTTCGATGACTACAATTAAATCTCCGGCATCAAACTGCGGGATATAATCTGTACCAAGGTTTCTTCCTGAAATCAGAACAACGACAAAAATTACCAGTGCCGTAATTAAGGTAAAAACTTTATGATAAATTACCCAGTGAAGAGAATTTTTATACACCTTTTCCAATGTTACAAACATCGATTCGCTCCAAACATACAGCCGTGTTCGTTTTTTCGGTTTATCATCTTTCCTCAGACCCTTTAATAGTTGCGATGAAACCATGGGGGTAAGCGACAAAGAAGTGATTAGCGAAGCTACCATGGTAACCGAAGTAATAATAGCCAGCTGTTTAAACAATAAGCCAACCACACCACCGACAAAAATCATCGGGATAAAAACCATTAATGTAGTAGCGGTAGATGCTGTAATAGCCATTCCCATTTCGCTGGATCCAAAAATTGAAGCCTGTTTTGGTCTGGAACCCTCTTCAATATGGCGGGTAATATTTTCGAGCACCACAATCGCATTATCCACGACCATCCCGATAGCTATAACAATAGCCATTAACGAAAAAATATTTATCGTATAATCAATGACAAACATTACTATAAATGCCACAATAAGCGAAAAAGGGATGGTAAGGAAAACAATAAAACTGGATCGCCATTCACGAAGAAAAACAAAAACAATAATTACCACAAAGAGCAATGCCCACCAGAGGGTTTGTGTAAGATTCTTTATTGATTGAACAATTAACTCATCGGTATTAATAATTTCGAAAACCTCCATGTCCGGTGGAAGGCTTGCCTTTATCTCATCAATTTTGGCCCTTATTCCGTTAGCTACCTCCAGCGTATTTACTCCCGATTGCTTTTGAATCATAAGCGCTACTCCCAATCCGTTTTTCGAACGGGCAATCTCATCTTTATCTTTATATCCATCTTTTAAGGTTGCTACATCTTTTAATCGAATAATCCTGTTATTAAAATTTATCAGGGCAATATTTTCTATTTGCTCAAGGCTTTCAAATTTACCGGGCACTTTAACCGCAAAGTCACTAATGCCCACCTCAATATTCCCTCCCGGGATATTTAAGTTTTCGGCTTTTAGAATCGTAGCTATCTGATTAATAGACATTCCATAAGCAGATGTTTTGTATGGATCAATATGAATTTTTATTTCTCGTTGAGGCTGCCCCACATATATAACCGAACCTACCCCGTTAACTTTTTTCAGCGGACTGGCAATTTTATCTTCAATAATTTGATTGATACCATCGTAATTTTCCCGGGCCGTAACTCCATATACTAAAATAGGAAAAAGGGATGAATTAACTTTGTAAATCACCGGATTGTTAGCTTCATTGGGCAAATCCATTTTTTTAAGCTCAATAAGATCGCGTGCATTATTAGCTGCCTCGGTAATGTCGGAACCCCAATCAAACTGTAGCGCAATAATAGAGACATTCTCTTTCGAGGTAGACGTTAATTCTCTCAGATTTTCCGATCCGGCTAAAATCTCTTCCAGGGGTCTGGTTACCTGCTGCTCGACCTCGTCAGCCGAAGCTCCGGGATATACTGTCATCACGGTTAACGTAGGAATTTCCATTTCGGGCATAATATCCAGAGGCAGTCGTTGCAGGGAAACCATACCGAAAAGCAAAACAGCCATAAAAGCCATTAAAGTGGTTACAGGTCGTTGAACAGATATTTTTGGTAATTTCATGTTTTACGAGTTCTTTGAATTAAACGCACTATTTTTTTATTTCTACCCGGGTTCCTTCATTAAGCTTATTCTTTCCGGCTACAGCAATGGTTACATTCGCATCAATACCCGAAACAGCAACCTTGTCTTCGAAGTGGTCCATTCGTTGAACCGGAATCCGGTGTGCTGTATTTTCATCAATACGAAAAACATAATCATTTCCTGTTCCCGATTGTCTGTATATTGCTTCCAGTGGAACAAAAACAGCCTCCCGCTCAGGCAGAACAAGGTTTACTTTAGCATACATTCCCGGTTTTATCAAAAAATCGTCGTTACGTATACTAATTTCTACGGTTGCTGTTCGTGATAAGGTAGATAATACAGAAGCAATTTGGGTGATTTTCCCCGAATAAACTTTTTGAGGATATGCATCAAAAATTAATTCAGCGCTTTGTCCATGCCTGATTTTGGCAAGGTCTTTTTCGTTCACATCAATCTCTACCCTGATGATATTAAGTTGCATCAGCTTTACTACGCCTGAAGTCATGGAGTATCCTGCTTTTAAGCTGGGAGAAAATAAAAAGTTCTCTCCTTCATTTACCAGATAGTCGACAATGGTTCCAGAGAAAGGAGCCCGAATCTCTGTATTTTTTTTCATCAGCTGTGTTTTCGCCTTCGAGGCTTCGTATTTGGCTTTTATATGATCAAAATCCTGCTGGGTGACACTTCCTTTCTCTTTTAACCGGGCAATACGCTCAAAATCCTTTTCAATGGTTTGACTTTCCACCAATGCCTGCAGGTATAACTCTGAAGACAACTCTACGATTAGCTCACCCTTTTTTACCTTATCCCCTTCGTTAAAATAAATTTCCTCCACTCTTCCGGGGATAGAAGTCCCAAGGTTAGCCTCTTTGTTTGCCTTTGCTGTTCCTGAGTAACTTAATCCGGGAATATAGGTTTTTTGCTCTGTTTGGGTTATCGTTATCGGAATAATATTATCTCCATTCTGCTTTTCTTCTTCTCCGTTTTTACATCCTGCAAATAATATCAGGATAACTACAACTATTTGGATAGTATTTTTCATCTCTTTTTAAGATTTTAATCGTTTAACTGTCCGGTAACTTTTCGTAATTCTGATTCACACACTTTATGTTCCGTTTTTGCCTCAATAAACTCGGCATATGCTTCCTGCCACATGGTTTGAGCTTCCAGTAATTCGGTAGAGCGAACCATTCCTTCCTCAAAGCTGTTTTGTGTTAGTTTAAGATTTTCTTCCGCTTGTTTTAACGAGGATTGAGTAAGTTCTACCTTTTTAACCGATTCGGTATATTTAAACAATGTTTGTTGAACCTCAAGGGCTATCAACTCTTTGGTTTCCTTATATTTTTCTTCTGCCGCTTTTATCTCATGACGCATAGCCTCGAGGGTATGTTTCTTATCCCCAAAATGATACAAAGGAATGTTAACAAAAACACCGATATTCCAATCGCCTCCAAATTCCTTTTCAAAACCATTATAAGGATTGGGATTTGTAAACATATAGTTGGCTGAAAGTCCTACATTAGGCAAATAGCGTGATTTCATTATCTTTTCACCCGACTCGGCCATATTCAATGTACTGTTAACCATATCAATCTCCGGTCTGTTATTTAAAGCCATGTCTGCATAATCACTCTTTTTTTTAAGCAGGGAATTGACTTCCAGACTATCCGAAAGGGTCACAACCGTATCCAAAGGAAAACCAATGATTTGATTTAATGCCATACGGGCAAGCTTTAGCCCGTTATCGGCTTTCAGTAATTGTAAATCTACCTCGTTGTATTTTACGTTGGCCTTTAATATCTCGTTCCGGGTAATGATACCTTCTTCATAAAGATTCGTTAAATCATCAATTAAATGTTCGAGCATATTTTTATATTTGGTGGTAAGCTCCACTTTTTCCAGCAATGAAATTACTTTCCAGTATTTTTCGTCGATAGAAAGGATAACTTCCGATCGGGTCAGTTCTTTTTTTGCCGTAAAAAGATCCGCTCCATATTCAGCCATTTTATTGAGTTGGCGTATTTTTCCACCCATATATACCGGTTGTGTCATGCCTATATTGGCCATAAAAACATTTTCCAACCCAATTTTAGCCTCTTCGGCAGGTAAGTATGCATAGTTCTTAAACAAAGGATTTCCTTCAGCATCTTCAGCAATACTTCCATCAGGATTTAAAATAAAGGTTTCCTCTTTCAGCTGAGGGTTGGTTATAAAAATTAGCTGGTTTAAACTCCCGCCTGCGATAGATTCACCGGGAACAACCGGCAAAAAAACATCCTCAGCCAGCAGACTAAAGTCTTTGTTCATTCGCATGTAACCCCCATTAATACTGAAATTAGGGAAATATTGTGTCCTGGCAAATTTTCTTAACGATCCTAACGTCAGTTGATGTTCGTTAGCCATCTTTATTTCCCGGTTATGCTCAAGGGCACGTTCACGACAGTCGTTTAAACTTAATCCCGACTCCTGGGCAACCACCGTTCCTAAAATGAATAAAGAGAGTATGGTTAATTTAGCTTTCATCCTACACGAAATTTTTATTTAACAATTCCATAAAAAAGTATTTCCAGCATATAATCAAGATGTAATTCCAGATCCTTAATATCAATTTCATTTTGTAACAATAAAGCCGACTCAAGACCTTTTAAAGCAGTTACAAGGGTGATGGCTGTGAGTTTTGTTTCTTTTAACTTAAACAGGCCTTTTTCCAAACCTTCCTGTAATATACGCTCGATAATCTGTTGTTCTTCAATATCATATTTCTCTCTCACCCTTTCGGTAAAGGCAAAATTCGCCAGGTAATCATTTTTTAATGCTTCATAAAAATTTACCATTTTTTGCAAATTGCGCATACGAATTAAAACATAGTTTCGCAGTTTCTCTTTCGGATTGTCGTTGGTATTAACAACTCTTTTGTCCAATTCAAGATAGATCTGATGTGCTTCCTTTTTAACAACAGCTTCAAAAATCTCTTCTTTACTTTTAAAATAATAATAAATCGAGCTTTTCCCCATTCCCGACGCTTTTGCAATATCTTCCATCGTCGCTTTCTTAAACCCGAATTTACTAAAGACATGCGACGCAATACCCACAATTTTATGTTTTGTTCCTCTTCTTTTTTCTTTAAGATGTTCTTTTATCATTTTTTTTCGAATATTTTAAAAAATTAGTCCAAAATTATAACAAGATCTTACAAAAGTCAAATAATTCGACTATTTTTTTCGAATATTCTAATTAAAGGGCATAAAAAAGGTTTTTACACCACCTGCCAAATGATATAAAAACCTTCTGAAAAGCAATTGTTTATGCCAGGGTAAAATCGAGTTGTTTTTTCTCTAAATCAGCCCGCATAATTTTAATCGTTACGGCATCACCCAATTGGTATACTTTTTTATTTCGTTTTCCAATAATAGAATAATTATCTTCATCGAAAAAATAATAATCGTCATCCAGCTCACGAATATGAACTAATCCTTCACATTTGCTATCGTTTAACTCAACATAAAAGCCCCATTCGGTAACTCCTGAAATAATCCCTTCGAAATCTTCGCCAATTTTATCTTTTAAAAACTCAACCTGTTTATATTTTATGGAAGAACGTTCGGCTTCGGTAGCACGCTGTTCCATTCCAGAAGCATATTTGCACATTTCCTCATACTTGTTTTTATTTTTGCTTTTACCTCCATTTAAGTAATCGGTTAGCATGCGGTGGACCATCATATCCGGGTAACGGCGTATGGGTGAAGTAAAGTGAGTATAGTGCTGAAATGACAATCCGTAATGGCCAATATTTTTGGTTGAATAAACAGCCTTAGCCATGGATCGAACGGCCAGGCTTTCAATAAGATTCTGTTCTTTTTTCCCTTGCACTTCATCCAGTAAATGATTAATCGACGAAGTAATTTGTTTATGGCTGCCGGTATTGATTGAATAGCCAAATCTTGTGATAAAGTTGGAAAATTTCTCAAGCTTTTCCGGATCGGGACGATCGTGGATACGGTACACAAAGGTTTTAGCTTTCTGTCCTGGTTTTACTTTCCCAATAAATTCGGCCACTTTTTTATTGGCCAGCAGCATAAATTCTTCGATCAGCTGGTTGGCCTCTTTTTGCTCTTTAAAGAATACACCCAGGGGCTTGCCATCGTCATCGAGTTCAAATTTCACTTCAACCCGTTCGAAAGAAATCGCTCCGTTTTTAAATCTTTGTGATCTTAACTTCCGGGCAAGATCATTTAACATTAGAATTTCATTTTTCAATTCACCATCACTCCCTTCAATAATTTGTTGAGCCTCTTCGTATGCAAATCGTTTATCCGATTCGATAATGGTTTTTCCAATCCATTGATCATGAATATCTGCATTTTCGTCCAGTTCAAAAACAATACTGTAACAGAGCTTTTCTTCGTTTGGACGAAGGCTGCAAACTTTATTGGACAGCTTCTCAGGCAACATGGGTACTACCCTGTCAACCAGATACACGGAAGTTCCGCGGGTATACGCTTCATTATCGAGGTCTGTTCCCGGAGTTACATAATGGGTAACATCAGCGATATGGACACCAACCTGCCAATGCCCGTTTTCCAATTTCTGTAACGACAAGGCATCGTCGTAATCTTTGGCATCTTCAGGGTCAATGGTAAAAGTAGGAATATTTCTGAAATCGCGTCTTGATTCATAATCGGCTTTGGTTATTTTTTCCGATACTTTTGCTGCTTCATGTTCAATCGAGGGGTCAAAATCATAAGGTAACCCAAACTCGGCCAGGATTGCGTGCATTTCCGTTTCATTCGCTCCCGGCTGACCTAACACGTCGACTACTTCGCCAAAGGGGTTTTTATGTTTTGCCGGCCAGTCAGTAATCCGAACCACAACCTTATCACCGTCTTGTGCATCCTTAATTTTATTGATAGGTACAAAAATATCGTAGGGCATCTGGCGCGAGGGTGATACCAAAAAAGCAAAATTCTTTGAAATTTCAATTATGCCCACAATTTGTTCATTGGCACGTTTGATAATTTCAACAACTTCTCCTTCGGGTTTCCTCCCGCGCTGTTTGGCAAAAAGGTGAACTTTTACTATATCTCCGTTTAAGGCATGGTTTAAGTTGGATTGGGTTACAAAAATATCCTCATCACTTTCGTCGGAAATAACAAACCCGGCTCCTTTTTGGGTAAGCTCTACTTTTCCTGTAACATTTCCGGTATGTGGTACATATTTATACTTTCCCCGGGATATCTCCACAACCGTACCTTCATCTCTTAACTCAATCAAAATAGCATTAATCAGATTTTTAATTCCTTCGTCCTTAATGTTAAAATGTTTGGCTATTTGTTTGTAGTTAAAAACCTTTTTAGGGTGATCATAAAAATAACCGATAATCCCATTGGTTAATATTTTTTTATTAAAGCGATTGCTCTGCTTTTTTGTTTTCTTTTTTTTGTTTTCTTTTCCCATAATCATTCAATTTACATGTAAAGATAGGATTAAATCTCCTGCATTATTTTAACGTTGCGTTAAATCTTTTCTATAAATTTCAGCCATCTCGCGAATGGTTTTTTCCACAGGGATAAAATCCAACGTTAATAATTCTTTTATCTTCCGATTTGAGTAAGCCGATTTAGAAAGGCTCGAACGGACTACATCTTTGGTAAGCTCTCTCTTTTTTATTCCAAAAACACTCAACCATCCATCTATTCCACAGGCTATATTTAGCATCGGCCGGGAAGCTTCAATTTTGGGTTTCTTGACCGAAACCGCTTCACTAATTCTATCAAATAAATCTTTATAAACAATGCTTTCTGCATTTACAATAAACCGCTGATTCGTGATTTCATTTTCCATCAGCTTTATCATAACATGAACCACATCGCGCACGTCCACAAAGCCTGTTGACCCATGGGTATAAAACCACACTCCTTTAGCTGCTTTGGAAAATATTGTTCCACTCCCCGAGTTCCAGAATCCGGGACCTAAAATAACCGATGGATTAACAATGACTGCAGAAAGTCCTTCCTGAATACCCCGCCACACTTCCATTTCCGATTTAAACTTACTTATGGCGTAAGGCGAACGGTTTTTAGAAGGGGTCCAATGATCTTCTTCCGTTACGGCTTCTCCATTTTCTGATTCTCCCAAAGCGGCCACAGAACTGACAAAACAGAATTTCTTTACCCCATGCTCCAGGCTTGCATTTACCATATTGGCCGTACCCTCAATATTCGTTTTTAACAATTCGGGTTCATCCTTCTTATCAAACGAAACCATTGCGGCACAATGATAGACTTCTCTCACATCATTTAATGCATTATAATAGCTTGCCGGATCGAGAATATCTCCCGGAACCCATTCAATTTTTTCTATAAACAGATCTGGATTTTCTGTATAATAAGAAAAAATATGCTTTACTTGTTCGATCTTATCAGGATTACGTATTAATGCTTTCACTTTTTCTCCTTTTTGCACCAATCGATACAAAAGGTGTGCTCCTACTAATCCTGTACTGCCTGTAATAAATATCATAAGGTTATTCTTTTGCCGGTTGTTCTTTGCCCCAAATTAACTTTCTCCCAAAACCCAACCGATTATCGGTAAATTTAAGAAAAGTTAGCTCAACGGTCCAAAGATTTGTTTTCATTAACATGGCAACGGGGAAACGTTTAAGATATTTTGATTTTGCTTTTTTTAAATCTTTATCCTTCGGTTCTGTAATTTTACCCTGAAACTGAATTCCTTGAATTTTACCAATTACATTCGTTTCTAACACGACAGAACCCGCTACAATGTTTTGTTTTAACACATCCTGGATATGTTTGGTTTCATAATCGGATGTAAAAATCAGCTTATTCTCTTCCTCATCATACACATAAAAACAATTGGCACAATAAGGAATACCATTATTTGATGTTGCCAGGGTTAAAACATGATGTTTATGAATAAATTCTATTATTCGTTGATCGATTTCTTTCATTATAGTTTAAACAGAATTTTTAATGTTTAGTTTAACAAAATTAATATAATAATGAAAAAGCATAATGTTAAACCTTAATATTTGTAGGTTTTACATAATGAATAGCCGGCAGAAGAATTATCAAAGCCTTTGTACCTGTATTAAGCATGCTAAATTTACGATTTTTTGATGGTTAAAACGGACATTAAATAGAATTATTAAAAATTAAGGACCATAGGATTTAAAAGTAGTGTATAATAAAATAATTTTCTATCTTACAGTAATTTAGATAAAAAGAATTATCCTTTACTAACCTTAAAAACATTAAAATTATGGATCATGGACCTGCTGTTAAACTCGGAGTCGATAAAGCAACAAAAAAGAAGGCCCGGCTCGGGGTATTCCTTTTTATTATTTATTCCATTGTTTATGCCGGCTTTGTAGCCATTGGAGTTACCAACTATGAATTAATGGGAAAGACTGTACTTGGCGAACAGAATCTTGCGGTAGTTTATGGGTTTGGACTCATTGTATTAGCTATTGTTCTGGGGCTCATTTACAACGCAATCTGCACCGGTTACGAAAACAAAATGAATAAAAAGGAGGGCCAGCAATGATTTACGAAACATCAATTTCAGCAATTCTTTTCTTCTTATCATTTGTCGTTCTTGTGTTGGGGTTATCTTATTATTTTGCCCGTAAAACCAAGTCGTCTAGTGATTATTTTGCAGCCGGAGGTAATATCCACTGGGGTGTAAATGGTATTGCTTTTGCAGGTGACTATCTTTCTGCCGCATCGTTTCTTGGAATATGTGGGATGATTGCTTTTTCAGGATATGATGGTTTTCTTTACTCTATTGGATACCTTGCCGGATGGGTTGTTGCCTTATTCCTTGTGGCTGAACCATTAAAACGGTTGGGAAAATTTACTTTTACGGATGCCCTGGATGCAAAATTTGACTCAAAAGCTATTCAGCTAACCGCTGCAATCAGCACACTTATTGTATCCATGTTTTATTTGATTCCACAAATGGTTGGAGCCGGAGCTCTTGTTAAACCATTACTCGGAATACCCAGGCACTGGGGTGT
>JBNJFS010000064.1:0-11031 GCA_051747085.1 Bacteroidota bacterium | reverse complement strand
GGCTTTATTCGGAATTTCAAAATGAAGAAAGGGGCTATTGCCGGAAGCATAGCGCACGACAGTCATAATATTATTGCTATAGGCACCAATGATGAGGACATTGTTAAGGCAGTTAATGCGATTATAGAATCGAAAGGAGGAATTGTCGCCTGCACTGAAAATGATGTGGATATGCTTGCGCTGGATGTGGCTGGATTAATGTCTCGGGATGATGCGGAAATAGTCGCCCAAAAGTATGATGTGGTAAGCAGAAAAGCAAAAGCGTTTGGATCTAACCTGAATGCTCCCTTTATGACCATGGCTTTTATGGCTCTTTTGGTTATTCCTGAACTGAAAATAGGAGACCAGGGCTTGTTTGATGTATCTAAATTCGAATTTACATCATTATTTAATGCATAAATAATGCTGAAAAAACAAAAAGAGAAATTTAAACCTGTTCTTTCTGTGCTTCCTGATTCTCCGGGAGTTTATCAGTTTTTTAATGCTGCCGGTGATATTATTTATATCGGTAAAGCCAAGAATATTAAAAAAAGGGTTTCTTCTTATTTTTCAAAAGAGCGGTTTGAGAATAACAAAATCAGAGTGCTTGTAACAAAAATTGACAAAATTGAATACATTGTTGTTGAAACCGAATCGGATGCTTTGTTACTGGAAAATAATCTGATAAAAAAATACAGACCGCGGTATAATGCCATGCTCAAGGATGATAAAACTTTTCCGTGGATATGTATTAAAAAAGAACACTTCCCGCGGGTCTTTTATACCCGAAATGTTATTCACGACGGCTCAATTTATTTTGGACCATACACCTCAACCTATATGGTTAAAGTTTTGCTTGACTTAATCCGTCAAATTTATCCGCTTCGAAACTGTAACCTGAACTTATCGCCCGAAAAGATTGAAAAAAATGATTATAAACCCTGCCTCGAATATCATCTTGGAAACTGTAAAGCTCCGTGCGTAGGGTTGCAATCTGAAGAAGATTATAACCAATCGATTGATAATATCAAGCAAATTTTAAAAGGGAATATACATCAGGTGATTACCTATCTAAACGAATTGATGAATTCTAATGCCGCTGATTATAAATATGAAGAAGCACAGTTAATTAAAGAAAAAATTGAAATACTGGAAAAGTATAAAAGCAAATCAACCATTGTCAGCCCATCGGTAAACAATGTTGATGTTTTTTCCATTTTGGACGACAACAATGCTGCTTATGTGAATTTTTTAAAGGTTGTTGAAGGAAGAATTATACAGGCTCATACGGTAGAGATGAAGAAAAAACTTGATGAACAAGTTGCTGATTTACTTGCGATGGCTATTGTTGAGTTAAAGGAAAGATTAGGAAGCGATGCCAAAGAAATCATTATTCCTTTTGCGGTAGATTTGCCGTTTGAAAATTTGAACTTTACGGTGCCTCAACGCGGCGATAAAAAAGCATTACTTGATCTCTCCGAAAGAAATTTAAAATATTACCGCCTTGAAAAGCAAAAAAAATCAGAAAAGAAAAAAGAGAAGCACTCCGGAAAACGCCTGGTACAAAAGATAAAACACGATTTAAATTTGCCCGACTTGCCGGTACAAATCGAATGTTTTGACAATTCCAACATTCAGGGTACCCATCCGGTGGCAGCCTGTGTTGTTTTTAAAAATGCAAAACCCAGCCCCAAAGATTATCGGCATTACCATATCAAAACCGTTCAGGGAGCCAATGATTTTGCTTCGATGGAGGAGGTTGTTTATCGGCGGTACAAAAGATTGCTGGATGAAAAGAAGAGCTTACCCCAGCTTATCGTCATTGATGGAGGGAAAGGACAGTTGAATGCAGCCGTTAACAGCTTAAAAAAGCTAAAGCTTGAAAAAAATATATCCCTCATTGGCATAGCCAAAAGGCTTGAAGAGATATTTTTTCCCGGAGATCCGGTTCCTTTATACCTGGATAAAAACGCGGAAACGTTAAAAATCATTCAACATCTACGGAACGAAGCCCATCGCTTTGCGATTAAATTTCATCGTAACAAACGGTCGGGTAGTTTTATTAAAAGCGAACTGGAAAATATTCCTGGTATTGGGCCTAAGACCATTGAGCAGCTATTAACAAAATTTAAAACCATTAAAAAATTACGGACGCTTACAAAGGATGAAGTTTCGAGTGAAATAGGGAATGCCAAAGCAAAATTGTTGTATAAATACCTTCATCCGTAAGTTAAAAAACAATTACTGACGGAAACTGCCCAGACAGCGCTTATAAAAAGCGCAACAAAAAAATCTTTTGTTTTTTAAGCCTCTGTTCTGAATTCCTTTTATCTTTACAGCTAATTTGCTTAATCTGTTACATTATGCCCGGAGAAAAACAAACGGTTGATTTTTTTTCTGTTAGAGATGAATTTTTATTCACTTCTGATACGATACCAACAAAGCAAAACAGCGAGTCTGGGGATACCTTACTAAAAAAAGAGGCCGGAAAAGATACGCTAACACAAGAAGACACGACAAGCAATCAAAAGACTGATTCTAACCAGCTAAAAATTGATTCAATTTTACGGATAAGCGAAGAGCGAACCCGGCAAATAGAAATTCAGTCGCAAAAAGAAAAGGAAATACAGCAAAAGAGAATTTATAAACCCCATATTGATACGGTTAAAATTCTTTCCCGCGAGTTCGGAATAACTAACTTTCCGGTAAAAGAAAGGTTAGATAATGATCCTTTGAACCGGGACCTTTTCCTCCATTTTAAATCGGTGAAACCGGAGCAGGAAAGAGCAAAAAAACCGGTGTTTATTGAGGAATCATCCCCAGCTACAACAACCCATTCCGTAACCACTCCCCAAAAAGATGTAAAACCATTACCTGCAGCAATAAAAGCGCAATTCGACTGGATAACGATTTTGCTTGTTGTATCGTTTATTTTATTTGGATGGATACGGTTGTTTCATAAAAAATATCTTTTATCCTTGTTTAAGTCGGTAATAAGTTTTCGGGAAGCCCATTCGCTTTACCGGGATAAAAATTCGATGATGCAAAGAGCTTCGTTTTTAGGGAATCTTCTATTTGTTAGCAACATGTCGTTATTTGTGGTTCAATTGTCAAAATACTTTAATTTTCAGATAGCGGACGTGGCTGAATATGAGTTATATTTATTTGTTTTTGCCGGACTGACAGGTTTGTATATTTTTAGGTCCATAACGACTGGTTTTATTGGTGTAGTCTTTTTAAAACAACAGGTGTTTGCCGAATATTTTCATCATGTTAACATATACACCAAAAATATTGGACTATCATTATTTCCTGTGGTGGTTGCCCTTCAGTTTATCACCCATGAGTACCTTGATTTTATGATATACATTGGGCTTGGACTTGTTTTGCTTTTCTATGTCTTGCAATTATTAAGGTCTTTTCAAATAATAAATCGCAAGAATGTTTCTATTTTTTATATGATTTTGTATCTTTGTGCTTTCGAATTTGCGCCTTTTTTGATTCTTTACAAAATATATTTATCGCTTTAAAACCAGGCGGTTATAAATTTTTGTAAAACAACAAATTCAAATAAGATTACATGAAAATTAAAACGATTTTAGTATCACAACCGGAGCCGAAAAATGATAAATCCCCTTATTCTGAACTTGCTGAAAAAAATAAGCTTAAGATTGACTTCAGGCCGTTTATAAAAGTAGAAGGGGTTAGTGCGAAAGATTTTAGACAGTCCAGAATTGATATTCTGGCACATACGGGAGTGATTTTTACCAGCCGCACTGCAATTGATCATTTTTTCCGAATTAGTGAGGAGATGCGATTGAGCATTCCGGATACCATGAAATATTTTTGTATATCTGAAGCTACTGCGTTGTATTTACAAAAATATATCGTTTACAGAAAAAGAAAGATCTTTTATGGTGACGGGAAATTTGGTGATTTGATGGGTATGATAAAAAAGCATAAAGAGGAAAAATTTCTGGTGCCGTTATCTGATATTCATAAAGAGGAAATTCCTAAAAAACTGGAGCAAGCCCGCATAAAATACACAAAAGCCATCATGTATTGTACGGTAAGCGCTGACTTATCGGATTTGTCCGATGTAAATTATGACATGCTGGTATTTTACAGTCCTTCAGGAATAAAATCATTGCTCGAAAACTTCCCTGACTTTGAACAAAACAACACACAAATTGCTACATTTGGCCCCAAAACAGCCAAAGCAGTTAAGGATGCAGGACTAAAAGTGAATGTTAAAGCACCAACCAAAGATGCACCATCCATGACCATGGCTATCGACCAGTTTATTAACAATGACGGGAAAAGTAAAAAATAAAGGGTTTAAAAAAAGAACAGGATAAAAGGGAGGGTAATACTTCCCTTTTTTTTGCTTTTAATAAACAAAATGATTTTAATTATCTTTGCGTAAATAATGAATAGATGATATCGCAGAAATTCTCCAAAAAAGAAAGATTAAAAAGCAGGAAAAAAATTCAACGTTTATTTGAATACGGAAAGCCGTTTAAACATTATCCTTTCCGCATTATCTGGCAAGTTGAGGAGCAGTATAATCCTTCAAATTTAGCCCGGATAGCCATAAGCGTAAGCAAGCGGAACATAAAAAAAGCAAAGGACAGAAATTATATTAAAAGGAAAATAAGAGAAGCGTACCGGAAAAATAAATATTTACTGTATAATGATTTACAGGAACGTAAGCAGAGTATCTGTTTTATGGTGATTTTCAGCACATCGGATGACTTAAGTCACATATCTGTTGAAGATGAGTTAGTTAAGGCTATTCAGAAAATTAAAAAAGAAATGATTAAATATAATTAACGGTAAATTATGCGTTAAAATTTGTTAATATTTAAACAACAAGCATTATTCGCCGTTATAATTCTTTAAATTTGCCTAGTTGATATGAAAAAAGGAATTTATGATAAAAATACATCTATGAAAGCAAAAAATATTTTCACAAAAACATTAGTGATTATCCTGTTAACAGGCATAAGTACAACAATATTTTTAGGGTTTAAGAAAGGGGATGATTTTAATATTGCGAAAAGTATGGACATTTTTTATTCTCTTTTTAGAGATGTAAATGTTTACTATGTTGATGAAACAGACCCCGAGAAGATGGTGGAAACCGGAATCAATGCAATGCTCGAAGAGCTAGACCCATATACCGTGTATATTCCCGAAAAGGATATGGATGAGTTTAATTTCATGACCACCGGTGAGTATGGTGGAATTGGTGCGTTGATAAGAAGTACGGAAGAATTTCCGATTGTCGCCAGGCCGTATAAAGGATTTCCTGCGGATAAAGCAGGATTAAAAGCCGGAGATAAAATTTTGGAAATTGATGGAAAGCCCGCCGATGAAATTCCGTTAGATCAGGTAAGTGAACGATTAAAAGGGGTCCCTCAGACCAGCGTAAAACTGCTTATTGAACGGCCATATACCGGCGAAAAGATGGAAAAAGAGCTTGTGCGGGAAGAGGTGAAGATAAAAAGTGTCCCTTACTATGGTGTGGTTCAGGAAGATATTGGTTATATCCGGATGTCAAAATTTACTCCGGATGTTTCACGCGAAATAAAAAATGCATTAAGAGACTTGAAAGCGGAACACCAAATTAAATCCGTAATTCTTGATTTAAGAGGTAATCCGGGAGGACTGTTAGTGGAAGCACCCAGGGTTTGTAATTTGTTTATACCCAAAGGAGAGGAGATTGTATCTACCAAAGGGAAAACAAAAAAATGGAACCAGACGTTGAAAACTACAGATGCCGCATACGATACAGAAATACCGTTAGCTGTTCTGGTAAGCAGAACATCGGCTTCGGCATCAGAAATTGTGGCCGGAGCCATTCAGGATCTCGATCGGGGAGTGGTAATTGGTCAGCGTACTTTTGGTAAAGGACTGGTACAAACTACCATTCCGCTTAATTACAATGCTCAGCTGAAAGTTACTACCGCAAAATATTACATTCCCAGCGGGCGGAGTATCCAGGCTCTTGATTATACCCATCGCAACGAGGATGGAAGTGTTGGACATATTCCCGATTCATTAATCTCTGAGTTTAAAACCCGCAATGGAAGAGTAGTATACGATGGAGGAGGAATAAGACCGGATGTTGATGTTGATTCGGAGGAGGTTGGTCAAATGACGATTAGCCTTATTTCTCAAAATGTGATTTTTGATTTTGCCACAAAATTTGCCTTTGAAAATCCAACCATTGAAAAGGTTGAAAAATTTAATATTACCGATGAAATATATAAGGATTTTGTTGCTTTTGCTTTAAAACAAACGTTTGAATATGAAAGTCAAAGTGAAAAGGAATTAGAAGAGTTGATTAAAGTTGCCAAGCGTGAAAAGTATTACAAAAGAGCGGAAAAAGAGATTGAAGCATTGCAAAGCCGGTTGTTAAATGACAAGGAAGAGGATTTGTATGCTTTTAAACCGGAAATAATCCAGTTTTTACGCGATGAAATTGTTGGAAGGTATTATTACGAGGCAGGACAGATACAAACCAATTTAAAAGATGATAATCAGCTGAAAAAAGCGATTGATATTTTAAATAATCAGGAAAAATATTCTTCAATCCTTTCGGCTGAAGGAAAAGAAAAAGAAGAGTAAGTTTCGTGGGGTGTTGCTCAATTCTATGAATAACTCCTGCTAAACCCTTGTGTTTAGAGGTTTGTAAAACACTTCTGCTCCTCCTTTTTAAATGATTTGTTTCTGCTTGAAAGTACGGTACAAGATGAGGAGAGAAACAATCGCCGCCATAAAATCAGCGGCCGGAAATGCAAACCATACTCCATCCAACCCAAGCCCGTTTATTTTGGGAAGGATAAGAATTAATGGAGTGATGAGCAGCACCCACCGCAGTATGGCTAATACAAAGGATTGTTTGGCCTGACCCATCGCCTGGTGAATACCCATCGACATGGTGTTAACGCCCATGAGCCACATCATCATCACAACAATACGCAAGGCTCGCGGTCCCTGGTTAAGCAGTTGTTGTTCGTTTGTAAAGAGGGTAAAAATGCCGCGGGAAAAGATCTCAAAGAATATGACGGCTATGGCTCCATAAATCAGAGAATATTTAATGACTAACCGAACCGTATGCTTGACACGATGGTATTGCCCGGCGCCAAAATTATACCCTACTATCGGCTGCATGCCCTGATTCAAACCAAAGAACGGCATTCCAAAAAATAACGTGGTTTTGTAAATAATTCCAAAAATGGCAATGGCGGTATCACCACCCAGAGCACCCAGGGTATGGTTGAGGACAATATTGGCAAAGCTGCTGGAGGATCGCATACCAAACCCTGACAAGCCTACTGACAGGGATGGCTTTAAGATATGCTTCTGTAATCTCAGGTAACGCAATTTGATGGAAATGATGCTTTGGGAACCGGAAAAATACCAAATAAGGTATAACAACGTAGAAAATTTACCTATAATTGTTGCTAAAGCAGCACCACGAATACCCATATCCATCGGAAAAATAAAGATATAATCAAGCACAGTATTGACGATAATTCCTAACAACATGGCAAACATCGCTTCGCGCGCAAAACCTTCGGCACGCAAATAGTTGCTGGTACCTACACAAAAAGGAAACCACAACATTCCGATAAAGACAATTTGTCCATAATCATGTGCCAGGGGAAGAATGCTCTCTGTGGCTCCGAAAGCCCGCATAATGGGATCGGTAAATATAATCCCGACGCTGCTGAAAAAGACGCCCACCAGAATGATAAGCAAAAACCCGTTACCGGCAATGGCATTTACCTCCTGAATATCTCCTTTTCCTAATTTTCGGGATATTAATGAAGATGTTCCAATCCCTATCATATGAGCAAAAGAGGAGATAATCGCAATAATAGGCAAAACAATCGTTACGGCCGCAATGCCCAGGGAGCCTACACCCCGCCCGACAAAAATGGTATCTATAATATTGTAAATGGCATTGGCAAACATACCCACCATAGATGGTAACGACAGGCTGAACAGAAGCCTGCTGATTTTGTTGTTTCCCAGTTTGGTGTAGTTTTCTGCCATTGCTTTTGCTTTTTAACTGCTGCAAAAATAAAAAACTAAGTTGAGTCCCGACGGGGTGATGTTATTAAAAATCCTAAAAAAGTAATCTTTTTATAATGCCAAACCTACGGTTCTTTTAATAGGAGATGAATAGGTATGTTTTACCATAATTTCGAACCTATGGTTCTTTAGTGCTTAATAATTTGGTTTCGTTAATAAAACTATTTTATTTATCTGCCTTTGTCGTCTGCTACTTAAAAATAATATCTGTGAAAACCCGCTAAATCCCTGCTTGCAGCAGGCAAGAGTGTATTTAATTGATTGAATTTGTGTTTTATTCCTGTTGTTCTTCTTTTTTTAACCGCGAATTTGCGAAGCGCTAAGTATTTATTTTTATAAAATAGTAATATGAAGGATTCGTTTACTGCCTCCAGCTGCTGTTGACTGCCACTGCCGACTGCCGCTCATGTTTTTTATTAAAAAACGAATTTCTGTGAAAATCTGTTCAATAAGTGTTTCATATTTTATTTCACGCAAAGCCGCAGAGCCGCAAAGAAGATATTTTTATAAAATAGTAATATGAAGGATTCGTTTACTGCCTTCTGCTGCTGTTGACTGCCGCTGATTACTGCCACTACAGCTGTCAACTGCCGCTTTTACTAATGCGCTTCCAGCCAGTTCTCTCCGGCACCTAAATCAACGGTAAGCGGAATGCTTAGCATAACTGCATTTTCCATTTTATTTTTAACCAGCTCTTTAACTTGCTCTAACTCGGGTTTGTAAACATCAAAAATTAATTCATCATGTACCTGCAGTATCATTTTGGTTTTTAGGTTTTGCTTTTCAAGTTCATTGTAAACATCAATCATAGCCAGTTTAATAATGTCGGCTGCCGAACCCTGGATGGGCGCATTAATGGCATTTCTCTCGGCAAATCCACGAACCGTTGCATTTCGTGAGTTGATATCTTTTAAAAACCGCTTACGCCCCATCAGTGTTTCCACATATCCCTTTTCGCGGGCAACAGAAATACTTTTGTCCATATATTCCTTTACTTTCGGGAACCCGTTAAAATACTCGTCTATGAGTTGTTTGGCTTCGGTTCTGGGAATATTTAACCGTTGTGATAATCCAAAAGCTGAGATACCGTATATAATTCCAAAGTTGGCGGTTTTTGCTTTACGTCGTTGATCTTTGGTAACATCCGACAACTGTTCCACGTGGAAAATTTTAGAGGCCGTGGCCGTATGGATATCGGTATTGTTTTTAAATGCTTCAATCATCTTTTCATCCTGGCTCATATGTGCCATAAGCCGAAGTTCAATTTGCGAATAATCGGCTGCCAGCAAGATATGGTCATTATCTTGCGGAATAAATGCTTTTCGTATTTCGCGGCCACGCTCTTCGCGAATGGGAATATTTTGTAAATTAGGATTGTTTGAACTTAAGCGTCCGGTAGCAGCAACGGCCTGGTTATACGAAGTGTGAATTTTACCGGTCTTTTCGTTTATTAGTTTTGGCAACGCTTCAACATAGGTAGATAAAAGCTTTTTTAATGACCGGAACTCCAGCACATCATTTACAATTGGGTGTTTGTCGGCTAATTTTACCAGCGTTTCTTCGCTGGTTGAGTATTGTTTCGACTTGGTTTTTTTAGCATTGGGGTCTAACTTAAGTTGATCAAACAATACTTCGCCCAACTGCTTTGGCGATGAAATATTGAATTGTACTCCTGCTTGTTCAATAATTTTTTCTTCAATTTTAATTAATTCTTTATTAAGGTCTTTGGCAAAGTCATTTAAAGCAATGGTATTAATTTTTATGCCGGCACTTTCCATTTCTGCGAGGATGGGAATCAGTGGCATTTCAATAGTTTCAGACAAATTAGACAAACCGGTTTTTTCCAGCTCTTTTTCAAAAAGCTCTTTGAGCTGAAAGGTTAGGTCGGCATCTTCGGCTGCATAATCTTTTAGTTTTTCCAGCGGCACATTGCGCATTGAACCCTGATTAGCTCCTTTTTTGCCAATCAACTCTTCAATGTCTACCGGTTTGTACCCCAGATATTGTTCCGAAAGATAATTCAGGTTGTGTCGCAACTCAGGTTGTAAAAGATAGTGGGCAATCATGGAGTCGAATATTTCTCCCTGCACGTTTATTCCGTAATTTTTTAACACTAAAATATCATACTTAATATTTTGCCCGATTTTTCTTGTTTTTTTATTTTCAAAAATGTCCTTGAACTCGTCTAAAACCTGCTGTGTTTCTTTTGGGTTTTCAGACAGATGAACATAATACGCCTTATGCATTTCCCACGAAATGGAAAGGCCTACAATTTCTGCATTGTGCGGGTTTAATCCGGTGGTTTCGGTATCGAAACAGAATTCTTTTAAATCATTAAGCTGTTCGATTAATTTGTTTCGTTTATCTTTAGTATCCACAAGGATATACTCGTGTTTTGTGTTGCTTATATTTTGGGATTCGTCCACAGAGCTGTTGGTGTTAGAATCGTTATCGCCAAACAGGGTGCCCTGCATCACGCTACCGGCTTGTGTGGTAATAATCTCTTTTTGAAATAGCCGCCGGGCGGTACTCCTGAATTCCAGCTCTTCAAACAGTTTGGTTAACAACACTTCGTCAGGGTCGTCGAGCACCAGTTTTTTCACATCAATTTTTACCGGAACATCTAGCTTTATGGTAACCAGCTCTTTAGAAAGCATTACCTGCTCTTTATTATCAATCAGCTTTTCCTTTTGTTTTCCTTTCAGCTCATCAATGTTTTTGTAGATATTTTCAATGCTCCCGTATTTTTCGATGAGCTTAATGGCTGTTTTTTCTCCAATACCGGGAGCGCCGGGAATATTGTCCGAGCTGTCGCCCATCAACCCCATGATATCAATAATTTGTTCGGGACGATCGATTTTAAATTTTTCGCAGATTTTTGTTTTGTCGATAATTTCCATATCTCCACCGGCACGGCCGGGTTTGTACATCTTAATATGGTCGCTT
>JBNJFS010000063.1:0-11038 GCA_051747085.1 Bacteroidota bacterium | reverse complement strand
ATATCTGCCATAGAAGCTATCACAACACTAAAAATAAGAATTAAATACATGCCTAAATCAAACGTTTTGGCAATCTTATTGATTTTAGGGATAAATGAACTTAAAATACCTAAGGTAGTGATGGTTAAAATGACCACAACCATTTGCGAATTATCAGGCACAAGAAAAGAAAGACCGCCGGCAATACCAAAAATGAATACGGAAACACCTAAAGCAGCCAGTAAAGGGAGTCTGTATTTTTTATGCCAAAATCCCCAATAATTAGTAAAAGATAATTCTTTTTCGGATTGATGTTTCGTTTTATATAAGGCTTTGTATTTGGGCAAAAAATACCAAAAAACTTTTTGCCCGATGGTTAACAAGAACAACAAATAAATAGCAGAAATTAACATATCAAATGTATGCGTAATAATAAAAGCCTCAGGATCCACATTCAAAATCATTTTAATCGAGGCTAAATTGGGGGTACCTCCAGAATATAAACCAACAAGCAACCCTCCTATTTTCCAGAGCTCTTTAATTTCTCCCTCAAAAATAAAGAATCCGACAAAAACCACAATGACCACACTAACTAATGCAATTACCATGGATAACATGGTTTTTCCGGCAATGGTAAACCAGGTTTTAATATTGGCCGAAAATAGCAAAAGAGGAATAGCCAGTGGAATAGTGATGGTTGTCATAATATCCTGAACCTGTCCGGCATTATCAGGTAAAATCCCAATATTCCCCAGAATAAGACCGGTGGCATAAGCAAGTAAAACCGCACCAATCTTATTTAGCACAGAGAATTTTTTACATAAATATAAGATGATGATAGGTGAAATAATGTAAAACAGAGCGAGTAGAGTAGCTGCCATATTTATGTATTTAGATTTTTCAGACCGGAAAACTACGAGTTTATCCTAAAAAAACAAAATTGACGCTTATATTCATCATAAAAAAACCGGTGAAAGATTAATCACCGGCTTACCATAAAATATTATTGAAATTAGAATCTGTGCGTAATGTCATTAAATTCGCAACACTCGTCAAGGTTTTTGCTATATACAGCCATTGCTCTGCGACTCATACCCATGCTCGAGAATCCACCATCGTGGAAGATATTTTGCATGGTAATTTTTTTGGTTAAATCAGAGAACATGGTAACACAAAAATCGGCACATTCATCGGCCGTAGCATTTCCAAGAGGCGACATTCGATCGGAAAAATCAACCAAATCATTAAATCCCATAATACCCTGCCCTGCTGTTGTTGGTGTGGGTGACTGTGAAATAGTATTTATTCTGATATTTTTCTCCCGGCCATAAATGTAACCAAAACTCCTTGCTATAGACTCTAACAAGGATTTTGCATCGGCCATATCATTGTATCCATATAAAGTTCTTTGTGAAGCTACATATGAAAGAGCCAGTACCGATCCCCAATCATTCAGTGCATCCCTTTGTCTGGCAACCTGTAAAATCTTATGAAAAGACAGCGCTGATACATCAAGGGTTTTTAAAAAATAATCATAATTCAGATTATCATAGGTAATTCCTTTTCTAACATTAGGCGACATACCAATGGAGTGTAAAATAAAATCAAACTTCCCACCGAAATGCTCTACCGCTTTGTCCACTAATTTTTCGATATCTTCAACGTTTGTAGCATCAGCAGGAATAACCACCGAATTACAGGCTTCAGCTAATTTTTCCGTATCACCTAACCGCATGGCAAAGGGTGCATTGGTTAAAACAATTTCAGCGCCTTCTTCATGGGCTCTCTCAGCAACCTTCCATGCAATGGATTTGTCGTTTAATGCTCCAAATATTAAACCTTTTTTACCTTTTAATAAATTAAATGCCATGTTTATTTAGTTTTCGTTATTACATTTTTACAGACAATATACCACTGGTATTGTTCAATCTCTTTTTAAATAAAATTTAATGGCCAATGAGTACTTTGGCATTCTCAATAGCTGCATCGGTAAGTTCTTTACCACTTAACATTTTCGCTATTTCGTTAACCCGCTCGCCCTTATCGAGGAGTTTTATATACGTATTGGTTGTTTGATGATTA
Source organism: Bacteroidota bacterium (assembly GCA_051747085.1). Classification (GTDB taxonomy): domain Bacteria; phylum Bacteroidota; class Bacteroidia; order Bacteroidales; family UBA12077; genus UBA12077. The sequence continues at coordinate 8,977 of JBNJFS010000063.1, read as the reverse complement.
TCTTTTTTATACACCAAATAATGAAAATCGGCTTTGCTGGCAATCTGAGGCAGATGAGTAATATTGATAACCTGCATTTTTGATGACATTTGCTTGATGATAATTCCCATCTTATCGGCAATTTCTCCCGATGTACCGGCATCTATCTCATCAAAAATAATGGTGGGCAACGTTTTATTTTCAACCAGTATGGATTTTAAACTAAGCATTAAGCGCGAAATTTCTCCTCCTGAAGCTACTTTTTCAATCTCCTCGGGGTCTACATTTTTATTGGCCGAAAACATAAATTTTATCATTTCAGTACCCGTTGGTAAAAACTCATCAACAGGAACCTGCTTAATCTTAAATGCCGCATTAGGCATGCCTAACAATACCAGCGTGCGGGTAATTTTATGCTCCAGCCCGGGGATAATCTGCTTTCTGTTCTTAGATATCTGTTGAGCAAGTTGAATTAATTCATTTTTCTTTACCTCCAGTTGCGTTTTCAGCTCTTCGGACCTAAAATCGTATGAGTTTATATTCTCAATTTGGATTTCCAAATCGGTTTTTATCTGCATTAATTCGCCTACCGTTGCAACCTTATGCTTTTGCTGCTGAGCATAAATGCTGTCTAGACGTTCACGAATAAACTCAATCCGGGAAGGGTCATATTCTATCGATTCGTTTAACTGTTCAATTTCATTGCCAATATCCTGCAATTCAATATAAGCAGATTCCATCCTTTCGTTTAAATCTTCACTTTCTTTCAAATATTTGGCGATAGCACTTAAAGCATTTTTAGCTTCTTTCAAATTTGAAAGGATAGAAAATTCCTCCTCATTTAGCAGCTGATAACTTTTCGATAAGTTAAGTTTAATCTCTTCGGCATGATTTAATTTTTCCAGCTCTTCTTCCAGTTCTTCCTGCTCACCTTCGATTAATTTTAAGGTCTCAAGCTGGTCATATTGAAATTGCAAATAATCAAGGTCTGATTTTGCCTTTTCTGCATTGCTCATCAAACGGTTGTATTCTGATTGTACCTGATGATATTCTTCATATTTTTCATAATACTGATGAAGTAATGCATGGTGTCCGGCAAAAGAATCGACCAGAGCCATTTGGAAATTTTCATCTCCGAGCAATAAGCTTTCATGCTGCGAATGAATATCAACCAGGTGAGTACTTAAATCTTTTAAAACGCTTAAATTAACCGGTGTATCATTAATAAAAGCTCTTGACTTACCATTATCAGCAATTTCTCTTCTGATAATGGTATTATCATCATAATCCAGGTCATGTGCATCGAAAAAGGATTTTAACCGGTAAGGTTTGATATTAAATTTAGCCTCAACAATACATTTCCTGGCTTTATCTTTTAAAACGGAGGTGTCGGCTCTTTGTCCCAGAATTAAAGACAAGGCTCCCATCAGGATAGATTTACCGGCACCGGTTTCGCCGGTAATAATATTCAATCCTTTATTTAAGTCAATTGTTAACTCGTTAATTAAAGCGTAATTATGAACATTTAAAGATTGGAGCATAAGCTATGCTTTAGGTTAATTTTTCCATTACAAACTTACTAAAAAAAGATTTTGGATATTTTAAAAAAATAAATTAACCTGACTAAAAATATCAAGAAGTTTTTATACCAAAATTATCAAAAGTCTGCCCAAAGATTATTGTTCTTTTATTTTTTGGTATTTATCGCTTCTTGAAGCGTCAATCTCAACAAGGATATTATAAACCCTATCAGCTTCAGCCATAAAAGATTCAGAAAAAACATTCACCAGTTCATCTGATTTTGAACTCATCACTTGATCAAAAATAAAAAGATAAGGATCGGGTTTTTGGCGATAAACTTTTTGAAGAAGATCCAGACTTTCTGCTATTTCTGCTCTTCCCTGAGCTTCTTTGGAACTCATCACATCCAATCCTAAACGATGATACCGGTAAAGAAATTCGCGTACCGGACGATACTGGTCGTTTAATAAATTTTCTACCATCCAGTATCTGTTTTTACGGCCTTCAAATGCTTTCCATCCGGGGTCGGGTGAATTCTGAGCATTACTGATAATTTGTTCTGCCTTTTGATAAAAGTCGGTACCGCCATACAACGAGAAGGTATCGTAATCCAAACCAATAATAATATAAGCATAATAAGCCAGCATAGAAGTAAGATTAGAACGATGTTCATTTATACTGAATTCCAATGGCTCAAACTCCACATATCGAAACCGGCAGTCATCATCCTTAAAATTTAGAATCGTGGTATTGTATGATGTGTTGTATACCGGCCGTCGGCTTTGAATCTGCATACTTCCGCTAAACTCATCGCCGCTGTGGTCGGTAAGATTAATCATGATATTACATTCAATTCTTTCTTCGTTGGTAAATACATGATTTGTCCAGGCCTGGTTATTCATAAATTCATAGATTGCCGTTTGCAATGTTTGAAAAACCTGCTTATTGGTACCTTGTATCTGCGATGAATTTATCTGGATATTACAACGTAACTCCTGAGCCTTGAGGACCCATGGCATAATAATTACAACAACAGTGAAAATTATTTTTTTTATCATAAAAGAATCTATACTTTCTTATAAAAAGGCAATCAATTTATTTACAATATCAAAGGCAACTTCTCTTTTCGGTTTTAATGCAAATTTTTCCAATTCTCCTGATTTATCAATGATGGAAATTTTATTGGTATTAACCCCAAAACCGGCACCTTTATCTTTTAATGAATTTAGAACGATAAAATCCAGGTTTTTAGTATTGATTTTTTGATATGCATTTTTAATTTCATTCTCTGTTTCTAATGCAAACCCAACAATTATCTGATTTTTCTTTTTTATTTCCCCCAGGTGAGCAGCAATATCCCTGTTAGGTTCAAGGCTTATGGCAAGATTTTCTTTTTTCTTTTTAACTTTTTGCTCCCACTTTTGAGCCGGTTTATAATCTGCTACTGCTGCAGACATAATGGCTGCGTCACAATTCTTAAAATTTTTAACGGCAACATCAAACATTTCATCGGCCGTTTGAACATCTATCCTTTTTATTGCGGAATGACTGATTTCTAAGGATGTAGGACCGCTTATTAAAACCACCTCGGCGCCCAAATCTGCCAACACCTCAGCAATGGCATAGCCCATTTTTCCTGAGCTGAAGTTTCCGATAAAACGAACAGGATCAATAGGTTCGTAGGTAGGGCCTGCGGTTACGAGAATGCGTTTATTTTTTAGTTTTTTTTTTACAGAAAAGAATTCTATCACCTTTTGGGTAATGATTTCAGGCTCTTCCATACGTCCCTTACCCGATAGTCCGCTGGCCAGCTCGCCGGTAACGGGTTCGACAATAATATTACCGTAAGATTTAAGGATGTCAATATTTTTCAGGTTGGCCGGATGTTGATACATATCCAGATCCATTGCCGGGGCTACCATAACAGGGCATTTTGCCGAAAGGTATGTGGTTATCAATAAATTATCGGCTATTCCATGTGCCATCTTACCCATGGTATTGGCTGTTGCCGGAGCAATAAGATATAAATCCGACCAGGAACCTAAATCGACATGGCTGTTCCACTGGCCGTTTTCCGGGTCAAAAAATTCAACCAAAATAGGGTTTTTAGCTAAGGTTGCCATGGTTAAAGGAGTGATAAATTCTTTCGCTAACCTGGTCATCACTACTTTCACATTGGCCCCTTCTTTCACAAGTGACCTTACAAGAATAGCAGCCTTATAGGCCGCTATACTTCCTGTAATTCCCAATAAAATATTTTTATCTTTTAGCTTCATGAGCTAAATTTTTGGTTACGACTCAGTAGTCTCTTCTGTTTCTGGTTTACGGAAATAAACCTGATCATCAATATATTCTTGCATTGCAATTAATGTAGGCTTAGGCAAACGCTCATAAAAACGGGAAATTTCAATTTGCTCTCTATTTTCAAAAACCTCTTCAAGGTTATCTGTATATGAAGCAAATTCTTCCAATTTTCTGTTCAACTCTTCTTTCAACTCACTAGAAATTTGATTTGCTCTTTTGGATACAATGACCACGGTCTCGTAAATATTCCCTGTTGCTTTTCCAATATCGTTCAAATTGCGTGTAACAGTGGTAGTAGGAGCTTTTGTTTTTTTATAATCCATTCTTTCTACGATTATTAATTATTTAAATTTGATTGTGCTTGATTAAAAATATTGTCAACCTCTTTATAATGCTCACTTTCAGGAAACTCACCAACAAACGAATAGTATTCATCTACTGTTGCCTGATATCTTTCGGTTTGTTTTTCCAGGACACTGTTTTCAGCCAATAAAAACCTGGATTTCAACAGAAGAAACATTACTTCTTCTCTAAACTTTGAATTGGGATAATCATCTAAGCAATTATTTAAAGCAACAATTGCAGATTTATAAGATTCCAAATCATAATACAATTTAGCACTTTTAAAAGATTTTTCGGCCAATTTATTCCGAAGCTCTTCAACATATTGAACACATTCATCGATTCGTTCGCTGTTCGGATATCTTGACATATATAATGCAAATAAAGAAATAGCCTGATACGTATTACTTTGTTCCAAACTCGGTCTGGGCGATAGTTTATAGTTACAATAAGCATTCATAAACTCAGCTTCTTCAATGAATTTACTGTTCCCATAGATTTTCCTGAACTCATCAAAATAATAGGCCGCAAGCAAGTAATTTCCCTGATAATAATTTGAATAGGCACTGTAAAAAAATACGGTATCCGCTTGTTTGGTTCCTTTTAGCACAGGTTTAATCTGTTCAAACAAACCATCAGCTCGCACATAATCTTCTTCTTCATAATACTCAAGTGCTTTTTCGTATTTCAATTTATAGTCACGACTTTTTAGTAACTTCTCGTATTTACATGAAGTAACAGTTACTAAAACTAAAATAATTATGGGTAATAGCTTTTTCATTTTTTCAAACATTTTGCAAATGTACAATTTTAGTTTAAAATGCTAAAATTTAATCTATCTAAACGTATAAAAAATTTAATTTATTTTCTCCTGTTTGCTAATTTTTTAAAAAAACGTACTTTTGTGCCATAAATTATAAGTTAATCACAAAATCTTAAGAACGTGGATATTTTTAATAAAATACAAAAAAGCATGGGCCCTTTGGGCCAATACATGGATGAAGCACACGGATATTTTACTTTTCCAAAACTGGAAGGTGATATTCATCCTAAAATGAAATTTCGTGGTAAAGAAGTGTTAACCTGGAGTTTAAACAACTATATTGGTTTGGCCAATCATCCCGAAGTACGAAAAGCGGATGCCGAAGCAGCCAGGGAGTATGGTTTAGCCTATCCTATGGGTGCAAGAATGATGTCGGGACAAACCAGTAAACACGAAGAGTTGGAAAATAAATTAGCCGAATTTGTGAGTAAACCCGATTCTTTTCTGCTTAATTTTGGATACCAGGGAATGGTTTCCATTATTGATACATTAGTTGGCCGAAATGATGTTATCGTTTATGATTCCGAGTCACACGCCTGTATTATGGATGGCGTTTTTCTTCACAAGGCCAAAGGCGGAAAAAGTTTTGTTTTTGCACACAATGATATGGCTAAATGTCAGAAGATGTTAGATTTTGCAACAAAAAAAGTAAATGAAACCGGTGGCGGCATTTTACTAATTACCGAAGGAGTTTTCGGAATGGCCGGTGACCTTGGAAAACTGAAAGAGATTGTTGCCTTAAAAGAAAAATATAATTTCCGTATCCTTGTTGACGACGCACATGGTTTTGGAACCATGGGAGAAACAGGTGCCGGAACAGCTGAACATTTTGGCGTTCAGGACGGAATTGATATTTATTTTGCCACATTCGCCAAAGCAATGGCCGGTATTGGGGCTTTTGTTGCTTCTAATGAAGAGGTAGTAAATTATTTTCGCTACAATATGCGTTCGCAAATCTTTGCCAAATCGCTTCCTATGCCAATGGTTATTGGAGCATTAAAAAGATTGGAACTCTTAAAAACAGAAAAACAGTTAAAAGAAAATCTTTGGACCGTAGTGAAAGCCTTACAAAAAGGCTTGCGTGATGCCGGATTTAATCTTGGCAATACTGAATCTCCCGTTACCCCGGTTTATTTGTCGGGGAGTATACCTGAAGGAACAAATATTACCATGGATTTAAGAGAAAACTACAATGTTTTCTGTTCTATCGTTACCTATCCGGTCATTCCGAAAGGGGAACTATTGTTACGATTAATCCCAACGGCAATGCATACGCTGGAAGATGTTGAATATACCATTAATGCTTTTAAAGCCGTACATAAAAAATTAATTGCAGGCGAATATAAATCCGAAACAATAGCGAAAGTATAAATTTTGGTTTTACTTTAATTGAAAAAAGAGCCGCAAACATTAAGTTAAGCGGCTCTTTTTTAAAGAAGTGATTTCATTATATAATTAGCATTGACTAATTCTTGATTTTGGAGCTATAAATTGTGATTTGATTTATCTTTTTAATAAGTGAATTATTTATTCATTTCTTTTCCTTAGATGAAAAGAAACGAATCAAAGAAAAATCAAGGACAAACAACGCTTCAGCCCTCTCTTGTCTTTGAATGAAATAGCAAACCGATGTAAGACAAGCTCCATCGGACTATTTCTATTCAAAGACAATTCACACCACCCATGGCTCGCCGTTTGTCCAATCCAACACGCGAAATAATCCGCATAACTTATTTTGTGAAGTAAAATAGCACTTATTATTATTTTTAGAGTGTACAAACCAAAATTTCACTCAGAGAAATATGACTAGAGGGCTAAATGATAAACAAAAAATGAATTGAATATAAAAACAGAATACCATTGAGATATCATTATTCGTTAGTAGAGATTGTTAAATAGAATATTATAAAAAATTATAAATTTTGGTTTTACTTTAATTGAAAAAAGAGCCGCAAACATTAAGTTAAGCGGCTCTTTTTTTCTTAGTGATATTTTTACTAACTTTTATTTTTGGGAAGATAAAAACCTTTCCGCATCAATAGCGGCCCTGCAACCCGATCCTGCTGCTGTAACAGCTTGTCTGTAATGTGGGTCCATTACATCGCCACAGGCAAAAACACCGTCCACTTTAGTCTTGGAAGTGTCGGGTTTGGTTTTGATATACCCTACATCATCGGTATCGATATAATCTTTAAATATATCAGAATTAGGTTTATGCCCTATGGCTAAAAAGAATCCATGGATATCAATTTTCACCTCTTCGCCTTTGCCGTTAACTAAAATGGCTCCGTTAACACCACTGCTGTCACCAACAATTTCTTTCGTATTATGCTCAAAAAGAATTTCAATATTTTTAGTGTTGAAAACCCGTTCCTGCATCACTTTAGAAGCTCTCATATGGTCTTTACGGATAATCAGGTAAACCTTGTTACAAATACCTGCCAGATAAGTAGCTTCTTCGGCAGCGGTATCCCCACCACCTACTACGGCAACATCTTTTCCTTTGTAAAAGAACCCATCGCAGGTGGCACAAGCCGAAACGCCCTGCCCTTTATATTTATTTTCGGATTCTATTCCTAAGTATTTTGCTGTAGCACCGGTAGCAATAATTAAAACTTCTGCTTCGATTACCTTTTTGTCATCGATGGTAACCTTAAAAGGTCGTTTTGACAGATCGGCTGCTGTTGCAATGCCAAAACGAACATCGGTACCAAAACGCTCTGCCTGTTTTTTGAAATCCTCCATCATTACCGGACCCGTAACACCCTCGGGATATCCCGGATAATTTTCTACATCGTTGGTCGTGGTTAACTGGCCTCCGGGTTCGAGTCCTTCGTACAACACGGGATTTAAATTGGCTCGTGCTGCATAAATGGCCGCCGTATATCCGGCAGGACCTGAACCAACAATTAAACATTTCACTTTTTCAACCTCTGCATCAACCGGGGATTGTTTTTTTTCTTCGTCCAGATGGTCTAATGATTTAAATAATGCCATTTTTTTACTATTTTAAATGATTGATTGATTTAACGTAATGAGTTATTTAGATAATTTAATATTTTTAACAATTTCTATTGAGCAATAAATATACCAAAATTTAATTGAAATAAAATTTTGCATATTAAGAATTGAAAACTTATTTTTGTGACCCGTTTTGGAAAATAAAGTGCATTAAGCATACACACCAAAACAGAGAAAAAGCTCGGGATGTAGCCTGCCTGCCGGCAGGCAGGCTCAGCCCGGCCGAGAGAAAGCTCGGGATGTAGCTCAGCCCGGTTAGAGTACACGTCTGGGGGGCGTGGGGTCGCCAGTTCGAATCTGGCCATCCCGACAAAATAAAACAGTAAAAAGCTAATGTTTAAAGCATTAGCTTTTTTTATTCTTCGTAATCTGACAATCTGTCAAACTGCCAAAGGAGATCGTTTAAAAACTCCAACAAACCAGATTCTTATGCAATTATTTTATACATTTGAAGAGAAAGTACATAAAGAACTCTTTTTTCTTTGACAAGAATTTATAGAAATGACATATAATAAATAAGTATTCAATCATCTATGAAAATTTTAAAAAAAATATTATTTCTGTCCATAATTATTTTAGTATCCTGTGAGAAGAATGAAGATAGTATTGATACATCTAAATTATTGTATTATAATTTCCTGTTTACATCCCATTCAATTACAACAGATATGGATAATGAAATAATAGAGAATAAATATGACACAACGGTTTATTCTTTTTTCGAAAACGATACTGTAATTGCTTTTAAGAAAGTATTTAAAAGTGTGGAAAATGAAGTTAAATATGATACAATTTGTGCAACTTATGCTATAAATAATAGCTCAATAAATTTTAGCCGTTTTTATAATACACATGACTATCTTTTAGCTTATCATTGGGATATAATTTCCCTTTCAGAAGAATATTTGAAAATTAAATTGATTGGACCTTATGGTTATAGTGGAGAGCAACAATTAATATGCATTAATAAATAACCGTTTATATTTC
>JBNJFS010000062.1:0-11128 GCA_051747085.1 Bacteroidota bacterium | reverse complement strand
TTTTTTATAAAAAAAACCGGACTGATTTTTCAGCCCGGTTTTCTTTTTTTTAAATCGATTATTTTAAGCTTCCAATAGCTTTTTATAGCTTCCAGCGTCTAACAGGTCATTTAGTTCTGCTTCGTCTTTAATACTGATTTTTATTAACCATCCCTCTCCGTAAGGATCTTTATTAACGATTTCAGGAGTATCTTCTAATTTACCGTTAACTTCCAGTACTTCGCCGGAAACAGGCATAAACATATCCGAAACAGTTTTTACGGCTTCAATGGTTCCAAAAACTTCTTCTTTATCTAACGCTTCGCCTTCTGTTTCAATTTCTACAAAAACGACATCGCCTAATTCGCCTTGAGCATATTCTGTAATTCCTACATAGGCTTCATTACCTTCCACACGAATCCATTCGTGATCTTTTGTAAACTTTAGATTTTCTGGAATATTCATAATTAATTTATTTTAAAAAGATTAATTTTACTTAAACAAAAAATTCAATCCAAAATTAAGCATTTTTTCCGAAAATAAAATTATTCTGTTAAAGTAAATCGAAGACTAAACCCTATATCGGTATTTGAGGTTCGATAAGCATTACCAATGAGCGGATCGGAAATATTCTGATCGTAAAATAATCGTAAGGTTAACCGGTTACTTAACATATAATCAGCCGAAACACCAATAATAGTCGCTTTTTGTCCTGCCGACGGGAGCTCATCATCTTCAACAACTTTTCGCAGGATGGTTTTGTTGTCTCTAATCTTAAAATTTCCCCGGATATTTAAATCGCTTTTAAAATTCTCCTGCTGATTTCCAAAATCAAAAATAAGGTTAAAATCATCAAACCGATAGCCTACACTTACCCCAAACTCTTCACTTAATACCTCGGTTACCTGGTTGTTGGTAAAGCTTAGCGTTACGGTTCTGTTCTTTTTCATTTCAAACCGTGCGGTAAGATTATTATTCATGGTCATATCAACATTAATAAGCGGGCTAAACTGTTCGTTGATGGTAATGCTGTTTACCTGATATTGCGGTATAAAATTATTGAGCTGATCAATTACATAGTTATAACCGCCTTCCTCTTCATAATCGGCATTATTGATAAACGAACCCACACTGTAAGACGAACGATAGGTGTGGCTTAAATTAAATGATCGAAAAAAACGCTTAATAAAAGGGATATCTTTCAACCCATCGTACCGGATACTCCAGTTGGGTAAAGGAATTTGATGAAATAATTCGAGAGGCACATTGTTTTCGTCATAATAACCATAGGCCGCAAGAAAAGCCGGTCCCATAACCTGTTGCGATGAACTTCCATACCCGTCCATATAACCCGGTTCATCAGGGCTTTCAATGCCACTATAAAATGGATCATTTTGGCGTTCTTTGCCAAGTCGTTGGGATATGGCGGTTCGGTATGATTTAAAATTTTCGTACGATGCTGAATAATAATTATTGCTGCTGCTTAATTCTTCAAAGGCACTTCCTATCGTTAAGTAAGTCATGGAAAAATTACCGGTAATTTGTTGATTATAGGGTTCATTTCCATATAAAGCAGGCATATAATACCGGTTATTATTTTCCGAATAGCTTCGGTTGGCTGTAAGATCGATTTTTAACCCACGAACAGGCTCCAGGGTGACTCTTATATTTAGATTTTCGTTGTGTGTCATAAGGTATGGTTTGTTCAACGTGGTATCCTGGGTATACCATCCATTCTGTATGGCTTTAAGAGCAAAGTCTTCTTCCTGCCAACCTAAAATATAAGGCCATCCGGGAGCCGTTACATTATTAACTGTTTCCATCCCCAAAAGATTTGTCGAGGGCTTATATCCGGGCATGCTGGACCCCTCAGTAATGGTATAGGAAACCGATATATTTTTAACCGACATAAGTAACCGGGCCGTATTTTCAGCAATAAATATCAAAGGGTTTTCCTTTTTCTCCGTGCGTCCTTCAACCACAATGGTTCCGTTATCGATATCCTTGTCGGAACGAAAACGTATTCTTCGCTTCGAGACGACCTCCCACTCCCCTTTGACATCTTCACCTTTCGAATCTGTTACAGCTACCCTGGTTATATCCTCGGTCATCAATTCATGATAAATGGATCTGGATCGTCCCTCTCTAAACCAAACATCTTTATCTTCATAGGATACATCTTCGTACTCCGTTTCTCTGCGCGATTTTCCACCTCCATATTTCTGATTGATCTTTTTTAGAAATCCCACCTTATTATATAGATTAACCATATTGGCCTGGCCGTTAAGCTGAATGGTATTAGAGTTACGTATGTTGTTGCCTAAATTATATTCGCTGGTTTTTTTAAGCATTGGGCCGGCATCCCAGTTATACGTTGCATTGTACCTTGCATTTACACTGGTCCAGTCTAATAAAGGAATTTTATTTATCGGTACCCTGTATGTTGCATTAATATTGTGATGGTACTGGGTATTTCTGCCAAAGTTTAAAATATTATTCCACACAGAGTCACGCCAATGTTCATAAGTATCGCGATGGTGTTTATTAACTTCGCCATAAGGTTCGTCGATACGGGCAATATTGGTAGCCGAAAAATCAAGTTTTAGCGAGCGGGTAATATCCCATTGTAAATCGTAATTACGATTCCAGACAAATTCTTTATCATAGACAGGTTCAATAATTATTCCGGGACTAAAGATGTTTCTTGTTTTATTCGATTGATATTTTCGGTACATATCGGTTCTGAAAGAAAAACTCGACGGCATATAATTAAAATTAAAATCTTTAATCAAAGCCAGTGCTTTCCAGTTAAGTATTCCCTGGGATCTGCGGAAAGGAGTAATTGTTTTTGGTCGTGTATTATAAATATAAGAAAAAGACCCTCTGTAATTTCTTAAAACATCATAATCGGTATTAATATCACGGGCATAAATCTCATAATAAGAATAGCTTAGCGAGAAATTTGCCGGATCATATATTCGTGGTTTTTCGCTACGTTTATTTATTCTGACATTAGTGAAATTTAAACTTTTACGACGGGTATAATCCTGAGCCACATTTTTAATAGAATCTTTTTCAGCTTTCGAATCCGCATTTTTAATCGCATCGTCGAGTGGGATATCCGGATCTAAGGGGTTGTATTCAGGATTAATAAACGATTCGGAATATCCGGCATACATAGGAATACTAATCTGGGCATCTTCAGAAAAAAACTTTCCTAAATCAAGATTTGTCGAAACGTCGTACTCAATCACTTCTTCCTTGCTTCTTTCATTAACTTTTTTCTCTATACTTCCAAATCCGGGAGTACTGATATTTCCCGAAAGGTTAATCATCCCCAAATCGGCCAGGCGGGCTGAAAGTCGTCCACGGGCTGCCCACCCTCCTTCTTCTTTAAAATCGGTCAGCCGTAGCTCGTTTACCCAAATTTCTCCTGATTTAGGCATTCCATCATCATTAGAAATAACATTGTTTTGTTTACCTGGATTTCGAACACCAATCATGATAGTTACCACATTACTCAAATTTGGATTTCCACGAACCGATATACGTTTTTTGTCATCTTTATATACCGAATAAACTGCATTGGGAGAAATAGATGAGTTTGCACGACGCATTTGATCATTACGGGCTTGTTTAACCTGAACTAATTCATTAAGAATTATTTCAACATTATTCTCCTCGGGCCAAACGGTTAAGCGGTCCAAGTCACCATAATTTCCTGGCTGTGTAACTTTTATGGGGATTTCGTACTCATAATAATTATTCTTATAATCAGTACCCAGCCTAACAAAAACTCTTAAATCATCATCTTCCAAAATTTCATTTTCTAAAGCCTCGGCATGCACAAACATTTTCAGCTTTTCATATTCACGCATATCCATATTAATGGTTTTGTAAGCCGACCGGGCATCTCCATCGTCGAGGTTACGAACTCTGAGAACCATCGATTGCTCATTTAGCTGTCGTAATTGAGGGTTTGTGGGGTCAATCACACGATCGACACCCGGAGGTAATACATAGTTATCATTTTCTTCGATATTAACCGATGAAATATCAAGCGTACCATTCGACAGTTCTGGTGTAGATAATCCCTCCTGACCTTCCATCAGGCTTAAATTATATTTTCTCCACTCTCCACGTACCAGATCAAATTTTGCAAAACGAAGAATTATACTATCCGAAAACTCTTTAAAGAACATACGCATAAAGCGGATGGATTTAAAATCCTGTATACCACCTATCGTTTTTTCGGGTTCCCGGATGGGGATTCTGAATTGATACCAGGTTATATCTGCATTTTTTTCTCCATTGGGGAGATTAACATTATGTCCTTTTTTCTTATCTACAATATAATTCTGACCAATTTCCATCAGCTCAGGCTTCAGCTCCACTTTGTACTGAAAATAACTTTCTGTTTCGCTTAGTGTTTTATCGCGGTTAATATCTTCCGTGTCGGGTCTTTTGGTAGCAATCTCAGAAGCTTCGCCGGTGGAATTCCCTTCCATCCCATTGTAATTTTTATATCGTTCGAGGATCGTTAATTGTTGGGCATCATAATCGCCGCCCCGATAATAGTGATAATCATCAGCAGAGGGATCATCATTAAAGTTATCAAGCGCATCCTGGGTTAAAACAGATTCTAAATTTTCGAGATACTCCTCGAAAAAACTTTGTTCATCATCATTTTTAAGTCCATCCAGACCAACATCCTGATTTTCACGACCCACATCAAACGCTTCAACGGTAAAATCATTCCTTGGAACTCTTCCCCATACCGTAGTATCCACACCAGAGATATCTTCGGAATCGGGGAGTCCATCCTCAAAACTTTTCCTGGAGTCTCTCAGAATATCTTCGGAAACATTCCCCAGGTTTATATATAAAGATCCCCCATCATTAATATTTGTCGAGTCATAGACAAAAGGGTCCATAAGCCAAAACTCAACATACTCCACATTAGCCGCTTCAAAATCGGTAGTAGGTAATTCACGCATAATACCTCCCCAACGTTCATCAGGATTTCTTAAAGTCCCATCGGCATTTAACCCTCCAAAAGTTGGATCAGAGCCATCGTCGTAATTGTAAGGTCCTCTTTCTTTTGGATAATAAGCAACATTTAAAACCTGCAATGCCGTTGGCACGGTTGTTTCTGATTCTTTATTGGGGAAAATTTCTTTTTCATATATTTCCCGGACAAAATGATTGGATTGTTGTTCAGCATCGGTTTTAATATGACCTGGGGTTAATGAGTTATTCCGCAAGAACAACGGATCAATCTTATACCAGGCTATCTTTGCCCGATTTTTTCCATAAGCCAAATCGTTAGACAGAGAAGCTTCGGGAAAAATGCCGGGTTGTCCCTGAGGTGCACTAGCGATTACCCAGGTATTAAAGCTTTTTAAATCGAGCGATGTCTCACTTCCCTCAAAATCATCAATATAGGCATTTCCTTCTTTGGCAATGGCCTTTGAATGTCCGGGGATAAGATGAGCAAACTCGGCATCGAACATAATTGAGGACGTTTCCTTGGTTTCGAGAAAAGGTAACTTATCCACCAAGCTTGTAATAAGCTGCGATTCTGTACGGTATGATGTATTTAGTCCCCAAATAGTATTTGAAATGGGCTCTTCACCAAAAGCTACCTTCTGAGTAAGCGGACGCTCGGTTAAGTTCATAATTGTGGCCCCCAGATTAAAGTTATCGGAAAACTGATAATTTAAATGGGTTCCAATAAGCGTCTTTGTCTGAATACTGTATAGTGCCTGGCTTTCGAGAGATATTTGCAAAGGAGTTCCGGATTCCAGCAGCCCCTCGTTAATAATTTTTACACGTCCCAGGTTATAATCAACGGTATAATCAATATTTTCGGTTAGTTTTCGTCCTCCGGAAGTAACAACCACAGACCCCTGGGGTATATTAAAGGCATTCAGGGCAATATCAGAGCTTGAAGCTGATTTATATTCACCTCTTAATTTAAATTTGTTTTTATCGGCTACCAGGCGTGCATATGTTAAGGTAGTATCGTAAAGTTCCTGAAAAACATAATCATCAGCAATTCTCTGTTCGGCTTCAGAATCACCAAACTGCTTCCGCAGGTACTCACCAAAAGGTTGTAGTACGGGAAAAATTACACGTCCGTTAGATGCATTAATGGTTATACCGTTTATAAAATCGAAGCGACCATCAGGAATAGCGTCGTTCTGCGAATTTAAATTATCAAGATTAAGTACTTTAAGTAAGATCTGTTTATTAATTTTCCCTTCGGGGATATAATTTAATGCATTGCCGGTTTTATCATCCTGGTACAAAACATTAAGCACAAAATCCTCTTTATTAACCTGATAAGCCCCAATAGCATAAACATTTTTCATCATCAAATCCCAGTTAGGTAGAGAGGGTGTAAGATTTGTTCCTTTAAGTAATTTTGCTATCAAAAATTCATCAGAAGTAATCCCATCGGTAGAGAAATCCCCTACCTGATATCGTTGCCCTCCTATATCATATTCATAGGAAACAGCTAAAATCTCATCGGCATTAAGAGCAGTATTTAGCGAAATGTATCCCAATTGCTCATTAAGTTCATATTCGTTGGGCTTAAGTTTTCTTGCACTACCAATTTTCTCATAATCCTGTCCCGGAAGATAATTATAAGTACTCCAACCTGCTAAGGCATTATTAATATTATTAAAGTTTCTTCCGGGCAATTCAACCAGTACTTTATTATAGAGTTCGTTAGTATTGTTGGATGGATAAAGGCTTGTAAAAGAAGCCGGATTAATAACTTCGGGCTGCGCATAAACATTTTCCCCACTTTCAGCCAAATCTAATAACGCTAAAACATTTCGATTCTCTTCGTTATTGTTTGCTTTATTGGTTACCCATACTTCAACTTTTGTAATGGTATAAGGTGATTTAATCACGGGTAAATCTTCGAGTGCTTTATTATAATTATCTTTAAAGTATTGCGATAAAAAAAAGTGTCTGTTGGCATCGTATTCATCAGCCTTAAGCTCAAAATATTGCGTTTGCGCCCCTCCTTTCACTTCAATCACCTTTGTTTCCCCTTTTTGTTGAGAAAAAACACTTGAAACGGTAAGTCGCCCAAACTGAAGTTCTGTTTTTATGCCAAACAAACTCTGGCTACCGGTAATTAGTGAGCCCGGAAGAGGTAAGGTAACATTCCCTGCTTCAATTCTTTTAATTATTTCATCTTCTTTACCTATATATTCAAGTTTTGTTTGATTCTCAAAGTCAAAAGTTGCTTCAGTATTATAGTTAACGCCGAGCTTAATTTTATCACCAATAGTACCGGTAACATTCATCATTATCTTTTCCTCGAAATCAAACGTAGTTGTTTTTCTAAGGTTTTCGGCAATGGTGGGATCTTCGGTACTATTAATATTTACTCCAAATATTAATTCGGCCGACCCCATAGGTACAATATTAATTACACTACTCCCCAAAAGCTTATCAAAAGCTTCTCCTCCTAATCGAAGACTTGGAAATAATCCTGTTTGGTCATCCTGATGTTCACCTTTGGCTCTTTGCCGCCAATAATTGCGTAATGACTGTTCGAATTGATAATTTTTATACTCCTCAAATGTCAGTCGTGAAGATGGTTGATAATCATAGGGGCCAATTTTTTTGGAGAAGATATATTCGTTGGTTTCGGGATCGTACTCAACGGTATCTACAATATTGGAGGGGCTGCTTAATTGTAAAGGTGATTTATCTTGATTTAATGTTTCTAAAGACCGCTGAAAATTTAGTGAATCATTTTGTGCCTTGGCACAAAATGACCAGGGCGCAATAAACAATAGGGTTAGTAGCGGATATTTAATATATTTTTTCAACAGCAAGATTTAACTATACTTTACACCACTTAAATTCTTTTTAGAGACTCTTTAACTAAATCTTCCACCGTAAGATCCTTTTGCTCTTTAAGAATAGTATTGATCAATTTATCTACCTTAGCTTTGGGAAAACCCAACATAACTAAAGCAGATAACGCTTCTTCTTTAATTGTATTGTTTAAAGTAGAAATAATTTGTCCGGTGTCATCCGTTTTTCCTACTTTATCGCGTAAATCAACAATTATCCGTTGTGCGGATTTTGCTCCTATTCCTTTGATACTTTTTAATAGGTTTACATCACCTTGTAAAATTGCATTCTCTATTTCATCGGCATGAAGCGATGACAGCATCATACGAGCAGTATTCGCTCCTACCCCCGAAACGGAGATTAGCTGTAAAAAGGTGTTTCTCTCCTTTTTATCAAAGAATCCATAAAGTTGATGCGCATCTTCGCGAATAACCTCATAAATATATAGCCTGCACTTTTCTTTCCCTGTAACTTGAGAATAAGTATTTACAGATATATTAATAAAAAACCCTATTCCGGAATTTTCTAAAACAATATATGTCGGATAAATCTCTTTAATTTCTCCGGTAATAAATTCGTACATATCTTATTTTTATAATAAACGATAAAAATACATAAAAATTGAGTTCAGAAAAACTCTTGCAAAATTATTTTATCTGAAGTTAAAAGGAACGAAATACTTCATCATTAAAAAAAACCTTAGAAGACATCTTTTTTACACATAATCAAAAATAGAGTTACCCATTAAGGCAACTCTATTTAAATACATAATTAAAAAATCTTTTATTTCACCTTATCTACAGCAAACTTCAAGGCTTCTTCAAGCAGTTTTATGTCTGGTTGAGGAATGAAATTATGCTGCATCATCATATCAATGGTATTCCGGGTCTGTTTAATATCATCCATTGTTTTCTTAAATACTTCATCGCGGGTTAATTCAGTTCGAGCAACACCATTCTTTATAGCTTCCATAGCCACATCAGCTGCTTCATGGGCAAACATTTCTGTTTCATCCATTTTAGGCATAATATAATCTGGATTAATTCCATTCTTTTCGGCATAATTAGCCATAGAATAAGCTGCTTTAACAGCCATTTCATCGGTAATTTTACGTGCACGAACTAAAAGAGCTCCTTTTAAAATTCCGGGAAAACCTAAGGAGTTATTCACCTGGTTAGGAAAATCTCCACGTCCTGTAGCTACAATATAAGCGCCGGCTTCTTTGGCAGCATAAGGATAAATTTCCGGAACCGGGTTAGCACAAGCAAAAACAACAGGCTTGGTTCCCATCCCTCTAATCCATTGGGGTTTAATAACATCGGGCCCCGGTTTGCTTAAAGAGATTAAAACATCGGCTCCTTTGAGGGCTTCTTCTACATCGGAAATCTTTTTGGGGTTTGTTTTCTGGCAAAGTTCCCACTTACGATAAAACCGGGGATCTTTTTCTATGTCGCTTCTATCTTTGTGTAATCCTCCTTTAGAATCAAATAAAATCATCTTTTCAGGATCTGCTCCGGCTTGTAAAACTAAACGGGCAATGGTTGCATTGGAGGCTCCTGCTCCGTGTAGAACAATTTTAATATCTTTTATATCCTTATTTACAATCCTTAATGCATTAATTAATCCGGCAACTGTAACCGAGCCGGTACCTTGTGCATCATCGTGCCAAACAGGAATGTCACACTCTTCGCGTAAAGTATCCAACACTTTATAACAGTTAGGCTGAGAGATATCTTCTAGGTTAACAGCACCAAAACTTGGCTGTAACATTTTTACAAAATCAATAATTTTATCCGGATCATGTTCTCCTTTTTTGTTGTAACTATCTACACAAAGAGCAACCGCATCAATTCCGGCTAAATATTTCATTAAATAGGCTTTTCCTTCCATAACGCCCAACCCTCCGGGAGGAGTACAATCACCATCACCCAAAACCCTGGTTGAATCAGAAACAACGGCTACCATATTTCCTCTGTTGGACAACTCAAAAGAGGTGTTATTATCATCACGAATTGTGGTTGAAATTTTTGACACCCCCGGGGTGTAGTAAACATTAAACCAGTTAAACCCGTAAACACCGGCCTTTGGAAGAGTTTGTATTTTCCCTCCATAAAATTTATGGCTCAGTAAAGCCAGTTGTTTCAGAAACAATGTTTTTGCCTTGGCAATTTGTTCCTGGGAAAAATCAGCAGGAAAAAGTTCTTCAAGATTTTTTAGGGACAGATCAATTTTTGACATGAGTACCTCCGTATTTAGTTTATAATTTATGGTATAAAGTTCATTTCAGATTATCCGTATTCAAATCTCTAAGGCTAAAGAAAAGAATAATTAAGGATAATAGATGTCTAAAAAAAGGTATTGAAACAAATTTACTAAATATTTTACCTTATTAACAGAGGTTATTTTACCAATAAACCATCATTTATATGTTATAAAACATTAAAAAAGGGGTTAACCTTTTAGCCAACCCCTTTATAGAAATAGAAAATTTTATTCCGAATCTTTATCTGAAATCTCATAATGCTGTAAAGGATCTTTAGAAATCTCTTTATATTCCGTTCTGTTTCTATAGATATCGCAAGCAAGATAAATAGCATTTCTGAAAGAATCGACTGAAGCTTTCCCTTGCCCGGCAATCTCATAAGCAGTTCCATGTCCCGGAGAGGTTCGTATAAAATCCAGCCCTGCGGTAAAATTCACTCCTGAATCAAAAGCCAATGCTTTAAAAGGAGCTAATCCCTGATCATGGTACATCGCTAAAACTGCATCAAATTTATTAAAATGGGTGCTTCCAAAAAAACCATCAGCCGGATAAGGACCTAAAGCCAGAATATTTTCTTCTTTTGCTTTTTCAATAGCAGGAATAATAATATCTTCTTCTTCATTTCCTATTAAACCATTGTCTCCTGCATGTGGGTTTAATCCTAAAACAGCAATCCTGGGTTTCCTTATCCTAAAATCCTGTATAAGGCTTTGATTCATTATCCTTACTTTATTTAAAATATTTTCTACGCTTAAAGCTTCCGGAACTTCTTTAATAGGAATATGCCCGGTAACGACCCCAATTTTTAAATTTTCGCTAACCATAAGCATCAATGATTCTTCTGCACCACTCTCTTTGGTAAGATACTCGGTATGCCCCGGAAATTGAAATTGGTCGGATTGGATATTATCTTTGTTAATGGGAGCTGTCACCAACACATCAATTTTGCCTTCTTTCAGGCTTTTTACCGCTTGTTCAAGAGAGATAAAAGATGATTCACCG
>JBNJFS010000061.1:0-11357 GCA_051747085.1 Bacteroidota bacterium | reverse complement strand
GCATTATCTGAATTAACATTATCGTAAACATAGTTATTAAAATGTGCTCGTGCATTTAAGCTAAAGTCAAAATTTTTATATTCAACCCGTGTAGAGAATCCTAACATCATATTGGGAGCCGGATTTTGTGCAAAATATTTATCGTCATCATTAATAACCCCATCTTCGTTTCTATCAACATAAAGCCCTTCGATGGGATTTCCATCCTCATCATATACCTGCTCATAAACAAAGAAAGTACTTACTCCATGACCTACCACATGTTTTTGAATGGTATTTCCCGTAGCTCCACTAATTCCACCCACATCTACTCCTTTATAATTGGGATCATCAAAATTGGTTAATTTGGTAATTTCATTATCATTATAACTAAAATTGGTTCCAATCTGCCAATATAGATCTTGTTTATCATAAACAACGGCATCCAGGGATAGTTCAAATCCTGTGTTTTCCAGGTTCCCAACATTCGTGGGAATTCTATCAGCAAAATTTGTTCCGGCAGCAATTGGAATCGTATTTAATAGATCTTTAGTTTCTCGTTTATAAACATCAACCGATCCATTTAACCTATTATTAAAAAAACCAAAATCGAGACCAATGTTATAGGTTGTTGTTGTTTCCCATTTTATCCCTTTATCATAGGCCGTTGGTTTAAGGGTGTAATAAGCCTGGTCTCCGAAGTAATACATAGCATTCTGATCGCTTCTGACAAAAAGAGGCATATAAGAATAATAATTATTTCCTATATCTTGTTGTCCGGTTTGTCCGTATCCTAACCGCAGTTTTAAGTTACTAAAAACATCCATGTTTTGGATAAATTCTTCTTCGGATAAACGCCAGGCTAATGCCAGAGAAGGGAATGCACCCCATCGATAATCTTCAGCAAACCTAGAAGAAGCATCTTCTCTAAGTGTAAATGTTAATAAATATTTATCTTTAAAGATATAATTTAACCGGCCGAAAAAACTTAACAGTAATAAATCATCTTCATTGGAAATAAGTTTAGCTTCATTTGGATAGCTTATTACATCATCTTTTGATTCAAGCCAGAAATACTGGTATGAATAACCACCCATAATGTCAATCTTACTATCGATGCCGGGTAACTCTTTTTTATAATTCAAATAAAAATCAAGCAATTTATTCTTTTTCTGTTGAGTATAATGTTTCTTAATTTCAGTTCTCTCATTTGGATACCAGGAGGCTCTGGGATCAATATTCCGGTCTCCCTGAGCATCGGAGTAATCATACCCTAACTTTAAGGTAGCTTTAAGCTCTGGTAAAAAATGAAATTTATAATCAAACTGGACATCCCCTATATACCGGTTAACATTGGATTGGTCGTAGGTATAATCCAACTGAGCCAAAGGATTGATGGTTGCAAGGTTATTGGGCGTATTGGAATTATTTAACCAGGTAAAATAACCACCATACAAACCTACATTGTTATAAATAGGCTGTGTAGGATCCATTCTTACAGCTCCTCCAATTGCTCCCTGATCGGCAAAACGATTCTCGATATGGGAATATTTTAATCCGACATTAACTTTTAGATGTTCATCCAAAAAGCTGGGAGAAAGTCTGATATTAGCTGTTGTTCTTTCATTGTTACCCGTTTTCAAAATCCCATCTTTATTGGAATAACTACCCGATACCCGGTAAGGGATATTGAAAGCAGAACCGCTTAGTCCTAAGTTATGTTCTTGTCCAATAGCCGTTTGATAAATCGCATCCTGCCAGTTGGTATTTGCATCTCCCAGTTTATCTGTTGCTCCGCCGGAAATAATCCCTTCTTCTTCTACCCGGGTTACTAATTCCCTGTATTCGTCAGCGGAAAGAACATCAACGGTTTCTTTAATTTCACTAACCGACAACTTAGATGAATAATCTACCGTAAATTGACCCTCAACGCCTTCTTTTGTAGTAATTAAAATTACACCATTCGAAGCTCTGGAACCATAAATAGCTGTAGCTGAAGCATCCTTTAAGACGGTAAAAGACTCAATATCATTAGGATTAATTGAGTTTAGCACATTACTCATACCTGCAATAGAAGTATTGTCTATAGGCATACCATCTATTACAATTAAAGGGTCATTGCTTGCCGTTAAAGAAGAACCTCCTCTAATTCTGATGGTAGAGTTACTTCCAGGAGCTCCTCCATCAGAAACAATGGAAACCCCTGCAACTTTACCGGAAATTAATTCCTGAGGCGAGGTAATCGCACCCTGGTTAAAATCTTTAGCAGAGACCGTTGAAATAGCTCCGGTTGCATCATCTTTCCTGACTTGTCCGTAGCCAATTACAACAATTTCATCCAAAAGCTCAATTTGGGGTTGTAATGTAACATTAATAACAGTCTTACTGCCAACTTCTATCTCTTGCGTGGAATAACCCACATAAGAAAATGATAAAACAGCATCCTTTGGTACAGTAATTGAATATTTGCCATCTACATCCGTAATTGTACCAATTTCTGTATTTTTATCAATAATATTAACTCCGGGAAGTGTTGAGCCATTTTCTGCATCCGTTACAGTACCCGTTACCGTAACCTGAGCAAAAAGAAATCCAGGAACTAAAAAATAAATAAAAAACAGAATGATTGTTAAGCGATTTTTTTTCATTGGATTTTATTTTAATTTTTTATTTTAATTCATGTAAAAATACAACATTATTACGCCAAATGCCAGTATCCCTCCTGCACAAACACATTTATATCAAACAGTTAACATCACCAACATCCTATTTCAAACGTTTGCGAAATAAATTTAGAAGAAGAATACTTTTAAAAAGTTTCTTTTCTTTTCCTGAATTTTTTATTATATTTTCGTTAAAATAGTTTGATAAATAGATTTGTTTTCATTTCTTTCATAAAAAAATTTTAACCCTTTATTTCAACAATGAGAGGCCACCAGGTTACCATAAAAGATATTGCAAAGATTTTACATATTTCTCCCTCTACGGTTTCAAGGGCGTTAAAAGATCATCCGGATATTAATCCTCAAACCAAGAAAAATGTAAATGATTTAGCCGAAAAATTAAATTATAAACCCAATAAAGTTGCACTGAGTCTTTTACAAAAGGAAAGTAAAATTATTGGCGTTATCATTCCGGAAATAATTCACTACTTTTTCTCAACAGTAATAAGCGGTATTGAAAACGTGGTCAACGAAGCCGGTTATCATATCATCATAGCCCAATCGAACGAATCATATTACAAAGAGGTAGAAAATGTACAGGCACTGCTTTCCAGCAATATTGACGGGTTTATAATATCCATGGCAAAAACAACCATGCAATATGATCATTTTAAAAATATCGAAGGAGTTGGTGTTCCTATGGTATTTTTTGATCGAATCTGCGATGTCGTAAATGCCGACCGGATAATTGTTGATGATTATGATGGGGCGTATAAGGCTACAAAACATTTAATCGAAAATGGCTGTAAAAATATCATCCACCTGGCAGGTCCTTTAAATCTCGATATTGGAAAAAAAAGAAAAGAAGGTTATCTCGCTGCGCTGAATGAATCAAACCTTGCCATTCACGATTATTCAATTCAGGTTTGTGATACCAAAGAGCATTCTTTCCAGATGATCCCTGAGCTTTTAAGACGACAACCTTCTATTGACGGTATTTTTGCTGTAAATGATCTCACCGCTATTGGCGCAATAAAAGCCATTAAAAGTATTCATAAAGAGGTTCCTAAAGATATTTTAGTGGTTGGATTCACCAATTCTTTTATTTCACAGATATCAGATCCTGAACTTACGACGATAGATCAAAAAGGCTTTGAAATGGGACAAAATGCTGCAAGGTTGCTTCTTAAGAGAATTCATAGTAAAGAAGACTATGGTCCGGTTACTACTATCCTGAATACCGATCTGGTGGTAAGAAAGTCGAGTGTTAGAAAATAAAAAAACCAGCCTTAAAAAGACTGGTTATAACTGATTGATTTTCAAGTAGCGAGAGGCGGACTTGAACCGCCGACCTCATGATTATGAATCATGCGCTCTAACCTGCTGAGCTACCTCGCCATTATTTGGGCTGCAAATATAATATTTTATTTTATCTTTTGTAATTTGCATACTATTTTTCTTAAAAAAAATTTATATATTGCAATGAATGAAATGAACTACTATAATAAACTAATTTGTGCATGAAAAATAAATTTGAATTAGAATATTCACTCAACTCTTCTCCTAAAATACTATATTCGAGATTAGTGACTCCAGCAGGGCTATCTGAGTGGTTTGCCGATGATATCAACATCAATGGTGATATTTATACATTTATATGGAATGGTGCAAAACAGACTGCCAAATTATTAACAAAAAAAGAAAACCAACTGGTCCGATATCAATGGACAGAAGATGATGAAGAAACGTTTTTCGAATTCAGAATCCGAAAGGATGAGCTTACCGGTGAAGTAGCACTGGTAATAACTGATTTTGCCGAAGATGATGAAAAAGAAGATAATATTGACTTATGGGATTCCCAGATTTCCGAATTAAAACATACATTAGGACTTTAGATTTACATCAAATAAATACCATCATTCCTTTCATTTTCATAAAATAAGTTATTTTTGTAGTCGTTTTATTATAAACTAAAATTTCCAACAGTCAAGTGAAACGACTACAAACATTTATATTAAAATCATACATAGGACCTTTGGTTCTTACTTTCTTTATTTCCTTATTTATATTATTGATGCAATTTCTGTGGAAATACATCGATGATCTTGCAGGTAAAGGAATAGAATGGACTGTTATTTTAGAATTAATTGTATATGCATCAGCACGGCTTGTCCCTATGGCGCTGCCTCTTGCCATATTGCTCTCATCTATAATGACATTTGGAAACTTTGGCGAAAACTTCGAATTAACAGCCATTAAATCCGCAGGAATACCTTTGCAAAAATTTATGTCCCCGCTAATATATTTAATTATTATTATCAGTATAGGAGCCTTTTTTTATTCCAATCACATTATACCCTACACTAATTTAAAAACAGTAGCACTTATCTATGATGTAAAAAATCAAAAACCCGAGCTCCAGTTAAAAGCAGGAATATTTTATAATGGTATAGATGGATACAGTATTAAAATCGGGAAAAAAAGTCAAAAATCAAATTTATTGGAAGAGATTATGATCTATGATCATACTGATAATAAAGAAAATGTTCAGGTTACTGTGGCCGACTCAGGTTATATGCGAATAACTGCAGATGAGAGAAACCTTATTTTAACCCTTTACAATGGTTACTCGTACGAAGAGATGCAGGAAAGTAAAAAAAGAAAAAAAGAAAAAGTCTATCCTCACCAACGGCATCGATTTGAAGAACAAACCATCGTCATTAATCTAAGCGGATTAAATTTTAAACGAAGTGATGAAAGTTTATGGAAAGATAACCAATCCATGCTCAGCCTTGATCAACTTGAACTTGCTGAAGACTCATTAAAAAAACAGTTCAATGAGCAGACCTTTAATTTTTCCCATCAGATTATAAAAAACAACTATTTCAAAAGTGAGTATAATTTGACTGACAATATAAAAAAATATAAAAATCCGGTAAAAAAGGAAACAACAAAAACAACGAATGAAACAATCCCGGGAACTACAAATCAAAAGCTTAACGCATCAAAAAAAGATACACACGAGCTAAAAAATATAAATGACTCATTAAAAACTGACACGTTAGAACAAAATGAGATAAGTATTTCAACGATCAAACAAAAAGGTTTGTCTCTTACCGATAGTCTTTTGGAAACGTTAACATACAATCAGAAGCAGAGAGCTATTAATCAGGCATTAGGCTATGCCCGCGCTACTCAAAATCAAATTAATAATAGAAAAAAACAATTTGAGCATAAAGCAGAACTTATCCGAAGACATCAAATTGAATGGCACAGGAAATTCACCTTATCCTTTGCCTGTTTAATTTTCTTTTTTATTGGTGCTCCCTTTGGAGCAATTATTCGAAAAGGAGGTTTTGGGACTCCTGTAGTTGCTTCCATACTTTTATTCATATTATATTACATGTTATCTATTTCGGGCGAAAAATTTGTTCGCCAGGGAGTGATGCCTGCTTATATTGGAATGTGGCTTTCTTCTTTTGTTCTGGGTCCGTTAGGCATTTTCTTAACCTATAAGGCTACTACCGATTCGGTTATTCTCAATACTGAAGCTTACACCACATTTTTTAAAAGGATATTCGATCGTTTTAAAAAGAAAGATTCATAGATGAAAATCTTACAACTGGCAAATAAAGCAACCTTCCCTCCTGATGGTGGCTCATTGGCTATTTTAAACTTTGCCAAAGGATATATAAAAAATGGGCACCAGGTATATTTACTCAATATAGTAACGCATAAACACTTTAACAATCCGGAGTTAATCGAGGCTGAATATAAAAATAACCTTACGGTACAGGGAGTAAAAGTAAACACGCGTATCTCAGTATTAAAATTAGGCTTCAACTTTTTTCTTTCGAGGAAACCCTATATAGCCCAACGATTTTTGTCCCGGAAATTTTCGAATAAATTAACCGCACTATTACTATCAAAAAATTTTGATTTAATTCATATCGACAGCCTGTATATGCTTCAATATATACATTCAATAAAAAGAATCTTTTCCGGAAAGATCATATACAGACCTCACAACATTGAATATAAGATATGGGAAAGAAATGCAAAAGAAACAAAATCGTTGATTAAAAAGTTATACTTTAAACGTTTAGCTACACGCTTAAAAAAACTTGAGCTAACCCTGTTAAATACGTATGATTATATTTTACCCATTGCTGCATCCGATGCCGAAACCTATAAAGCATTAGGAAATACCCAACCACTCCATATTGCTCCTTTTGGTATAGATTTTCAGAAAATACCGGTAACAAAAACAAATAATCAACCTCAAAATATTATTTTTATCGGTGCATTAGACTGGATACCTAACCAAAACGGATTAATGTGGTTTATTAATCATTGTTGGGATAAAATTTTTGAATCTGAATTCAAAACAGCGTTATTCATTGCAGGGCGAAATGCGCCCAGGTGGCTTATTCAGTCTTTAAAAACCAAAAAGGGTATACGATTTATGGGAGAAATTGATAATGCCTATAATTTTATGCTTAATAGCGGTCCATTAATTGTACCTCTTTTTTCGGGGAGTGGATTAAGAGTTAAAATTATTGAAGCAATGGCCTTAAAAAAACCAATTATTTCAACTTCTATTGGAGCAGAAGGAATACCCTATACGGATAAAGAAAATATTCTTATTGCAAATACTGCAGACGAGTTTGCAGGTGCTGTAAATCAGGTTTTTAAGGATGAAGACTATCAGAAGGCTATCGGTGAAAATGCTTTTCATCTGGCTGCCGGGAATTTTGATTTAGAAATTATTACAAAAAATGTATTACGTTTTATTAAATAGCTTTTTGTGAAAACTGTTTTTTGGATATTATTATTCACCATCGTTTATTCATATATTGGATATCCTTTACTTTTATGGGTCTCAAATTTTTTAATTAAATTATTTCAATCAAAATCAATTCACAAGAAGGCAATTAATCTTCCGGAAGTAACCTTATTTATCGCAGCTTATAATGAATCCGATTATGTTGAACAAAAAGTAAAGAATACCTTTTCGTTAGACTATCCTAAGGAAAAACTACATCAAGTTTGGGTCACAGATGGTTCTGATGATGAAACGGTTGATAAATTAAAGAAATATTCTTCTGCAATTACCGTCTATCATCAATCTGAAAGGAATGGGAAAACCGGAGCCATTAACCGCGGAATGAATTTTATAAAAACCCCTGTTGTTATTTTTTCGGATGCTAATGCGATGTTAAATAAAAATGCGATAAAAAATATTATCCATGAATTTGAAGACCCAAAGGTAGGATGTGTTGCCGGAGAGAAAAGAATTAAAACCAGAGAAAAAAGTAGTGCCGTAGATGCCGGTGAAGGCATTTATTGGCAATATGAATCGCGAATAAAAACCTTCGAATCGAATATTAACTCAGCACTGGGTGCTGCTGGCGAACTTTTTGCCATACGAACAGCGCTTTATAAACCCATTAAAGATGATACTATATTAGATGATTTTACCATATCCATGCAAATTGCCGGAAATGGTTATCGAATAGCCTATGCTCCAAATGCCTATGCTACAGAAGATGCATCGGTCAATATACAGGAGGAGTTTAAACGAAAAATCAGAATTGCTTACGGGGGGTTTCAAACATTTTTCAGACAAACCTCCCTTTTAAATATTTTTAAGCACCCTCTGTTAACATTTCAATACTTTTCACACAAAGTGCTACGATGGTTAATTATCCCTTTTGCCCTTATTTTTGTATTTATCACCAACTTCATATTACTTTTCAGGGCCGAAAATCCCATTTATATCTATTTTTTCTTAATGCAAATATTTTTATATCTTCTTGCACTCATTGGATTTATACTACAAAATAAAAACATTAAATTTCAATGGATTTTTGCTCCCTATTATCTGTTTATGATGAATTATTCGGTAGTATTAGGTTTAATTCGTTTTATAAAGAAAGATCAATCGGTAAATTGGGAACGGGTTAAACGCAAATAAACAGCTACTTACGGTTGAAAAACTGCCTTTATATTATTTTTTAAAATATTAAACAATCTTTTTTTAGGGAAATTTATTCACTTATTATACTTTTGCAAAATATTTATTGATTCTAAATAAAAAAAGATGTCCGGTAATAATGATATACGCAGCAGGCTTAACACAATAGAAGAAGCGATTGAAGATATAAGAGAAGGTAAAGTTATTATAGTTGTTGATGATGAAGATCGAGAAAACGAAGGGGATTTTGTTGTAGCAGCCGAAAAAATAACTCCCGAAATTGTAAACTTTATGGCTACCCACGGCAGAGGATTAATTTGTACCCCTTTGCCTGAAGACCGGTGCGAAGAGCTCGACCTGGAATTAATGGTTGGTAATAATACCGCTTTACATGCAACCCCTTTTACAATTTCCGTAGATCTCATTGGCCATGGATGCACAACCGGAATATCAGCTTCGGACAGGGCAAAAACCATTAAAGCATTAGTCGACCTTGAAACAAAACCAGAAGATTTAGGCCGTCCGGGACATATTTTCCCACTAAAAGCCAAACAAAAAGGGGTAATTCGCAGAGCAGGACATACAGAAGCCGTTGTCGATCTTACCAGGTTAGCCGGCCTAAAACCCGGAGGCGCATTGGTTGAAATTATGAACGAAGATGGTACCATGGCCCGAATGCCACAGTTGCTTGAAATTGCTGAAAAATTCAACCTGAAAATCATCACTATCGAAGATCTTATTAAATACCAGCTCGAAAAAGACAGTTTGGTTGAAAGAGGCGTTCGTGTTAAATTACCTACAGAATTTGGTGATTTTGATCTTATTCCATACCGGCAAATTTCCAACGGGCTGGAACATGTTGCACTCATCAAAGGCTCGTGGACCAAAGATGAACCTGTACCTGTACGGGTACACTCATCCTGTGTTACCGGAGATATTTTCGGATCTAAAAAATGCGATTGTGGGCAACAACTCCACGAAGCCATGCGAAAAATAGATAAAGTCGGCAAAGGTGTTGTCGTTTATATGAACCAGGAAGGACGTGGAATCGGACTATTCAATAAAATTAAAGCCTACAAACTTCAGGAAGAAGGAATGGATACGGTGGATGCTAATATCGAACTGGGATTTGAAGATGACGAGAGAGATTATGGGGTTGGAGCAAGTATATTAAGAGATCTGCAGCTTGGAAAAATAAAGCTGCTAACAAACAATCCTATAAAACGAAAAGGGCTTGAGGCTTACGGACTGGAAATAGTAGAAAATATACCTCTTGAGGTTGAGCCCAACGAACACAACAGGTTTTACCTTGAAACCAAGCAAAAAAAAATGGGACATACCCTCGAACTGGTGAAAATAAATCCCCGAAAAATTAAGAATAAATAATTGAACGTATTAACGATTAAAATTCTCTTCTGCTTTTAATCGTTGAAATAATTCATTGGGAGTTAAATTATTCTGCAAACAAAAATTTTGAATGGTTTGATTTTTGCTTTCAATTTCCAGTTGATATTTTTTTGTTACCTCAACAAAATCATCATAAGTACTATTAAAAACTTCTTGAACAAATTGCTCAATGCTCATTTTCTCAGGGTCGGAAAAATCAGGACGCTCAACACTCTTTCCAAAACTTTTTGAAATTGTTTCTCCTGCTTCGCCCACAAAACGAAATGGATTAATATTAGTTAATGTTCCGGTAAAAAAAATTATTGTTATAGCTAAAGCAACCAATATTTCTTTATAAAAAACAAACCTTAATTTTTTTACAAAAAAATACGACCAAAGCCAGGTCCAATTTATTTTAAAAATGTGGAGTACGGTAAAAATAACAAACAAGTAAGAAAATATGGTATGTTGCTGCTCCCACTGAGATTTAGAGAGACCTAAAACCCCCCATCCAATCCATCGCGACAAACTTCCTTCGGGAGCAACATATAATACAATTCCCGAAAACATCATGATTAAAAAAGTAAATAATAAAGCGATGCTGATAAAACTCTGCCAGTTAAATTTGTTGTTCATTTGTTAAATAATATTTGTTATAAAGATAGATACCCATTAACTCCATAAGTTTAAAAGAATATAATAAATTTGTCCAAAGATAATTAAATAAGCAAAGAAATGGATAAAAGCCAACTGCGTATTGTATATATGGGAACTCCTGATTTTGCGGTTGCTCCGTTAAAAAAACTGATAGAGGAAGGTTATAATATAGTAGGTGTTGTTACCAATCCGGATAAACCTGCCGGAAGAGGACAAAAGGTTAAACAATCACCTGTTAAAATTTTCGCACAGGAGAATAATATCCCTGTTCTTCAACCTCAAAAATTTAAAGATGACCAGTTTCTGCATGAGCTAAACAATTTACAGGCTGATTTACAAATTGTAGTAGCTTTTAGAATGTTACCCGAAATTGTTTGGTCGATGCCTCCTAAAGGGACCATTAACCTTCATGCATCTCTTCTCCCCGATTATAGAGGAGCTGCACCAATAAACCATGCCATCATAAACGGTGAAGAAAAAACCGGTGTAACCACTTTTTTCCTAACCCACGAGATAGACACCGGAAACATCATCTTACAGCAAGAAGTTCCTGTTTATGAAAACGATACTGCCGGCGACCTGCACGACCGGTTAATGATAGCCGGAGCTGACCTTGTAGTCAAAACCGTTGATGCAATATTTTCAGACAGCTATCATTTAAAAAAGCAAAACGATCTTATTGCCCCAAACCAGAC
>JBNJFS010000060.1:0-11432 GCA_051747085.1 Bacteroidota bacterium | reverse complement strand
AAATTAATTTTTTTCAAAAGTAATACAAATATAATTTATGTCAAATTTTCACTTCTACTTTTCAACTATTCTTTAACATCTTTTAAGGGTTCATCTCCTTCTCCTTGTTCATTATGCTGTTCCAGAGCTTCCGTTTCTTCTTCTTTTTCAATTTGGGCAACAGCTGCAATCATATCATTGTTCCGTAAATTAATGAGTTTTACACCCTGTGTTGCACGTCCGGTAACCCTTATATCTTTAACGGCAACCCGGATGGTAATGCCGGAACGATTGATAATCATCAAATCAATATCATCGTTAACTCCTTTAATGGCAACCATTTTTCCGGTTTTCTCCGTAATATTCAGTGTTTTTACTCCTTTTCCTCCCCTATTGGTGATTCGGTATTCATCAATGGTAGATCGTTTACCGAATCCTTTTTCTGAAACAACTAATATTTCGTTATCCGATTCTTCAACCCAAACCATGCCTATTACTTCATCATCTTCTTTACTTAATGTAATTCCCCTTACTCCGGAACCGGTTCGTCCAATTGCTCTTACTTTCGATTCATTAAACCGTACTGCTTTCCCTTCTTTTGTAGCAAGGATAATCTCACTTTTCCCGTCGGTTAATTTGGCTTCAAGCAAGTGGTCTTCTTCTTTAATGGTAATTGCATTAACACCATTTACTCTTGGACGTGAATAAGCTTCAAGAAGTGTTTTCTTGACAATACCTTTTTTGGTACACATTACAATGTAATTGTTCCTGATATACTCTTCATCGTCGAGGCTTCGAACATTAATAAAAGCCTTAACATTATCATCAGGTTCAATATTTATAAGGTTTTGAATTGCCCTGCCTTTTGAACTTCTGGTACCTTCGGGAATTTGATAAACTTTTAACCAGAAACATTTTCCTGCAGCCGTAAAGAAAAGCATCGTATTATGCATCGAGGCGATAAACATATGTTCCAGAAAATCTTCATCCCGGGTTGTACTTCCTTTGGAGCCTACTCCTCCTCTATGTTGCGTTTTAAAATCGGTAACGGGTGTTCTTTTAATATATCCCAGATGTGATATGGTAATGACCATATCTTCATCAGCATAAAAATCTTCAGGATTAAATTCACCTTCATCCGGAACAATTTCTGTTCTTCTTTCGTCACCATAGGTTTCTTTAACCTCAAACAACTCATCTTTAATAATTTGCATACGCAAATCTTCGTTTTCCAAAATAGATTTTAAATATTCAATTAATTTTTTTAGTTCTGTATATTCTTCTTTAACCTTATCTCGCTCTAATCCCGTTAACTTTTGGAGCCTCATTTCAAGTATAGCTTTAGCTTGAATTTCAGAAAGCTCAAATTTGCTCATCAAGCCTTCCCTGGCTTCTTCAGGAGTTCTTGAGGCTCTGATTAACGCAATCACTTCATCCAAATGATCCAAAGCAATTAATAAGCCTTCAAGTACATGCGCTTTTTTCTCTGCTTGATCCAATTCGTATTTTGTTCGCCGGATAACTATTTCATGTCTATGACTTACAAAGCTCTGAATCAAATTTTTAAGATTGAGTGTTTTAGGTCTTCCTTTAACTAATGCAATATTATTTACATTAAAAGATGTTTGCAGTTGAGTATACTTGTAAAGTTTATTTAATACTACATTGGCAATGGCGTCTTTTCGAATATCATATACAATACGCATTCCATTTCGGTCCGATTCATCGTTTATATTCGAAATCCCCTCAATTTTCTTATCATTCACCATTTCTGCAGTTTTCTTTATTAACTCTGCTTTATTGACCTGATAAGGAATTTCGGTAACAATAATCCGTTCTCTTCCATTCGCCTCCGTTTCGATTTCTACTTTTGAACGTATAACAATTCTTCCTCTGCCGGTTTCAAAAGCATCTTTTATTCCCTGATAACCATAAATTATACCACCGGTGGGAAAATCCGGAGCTTTAATATGATGCATCAACTCCTCAATTTCAATATCCTCATTATCAATATAAGCAATAATGGCATCGATGGTTTCCGATAAATTATGTGGAGGCATATTGGTTGCCATTCCCACAGCAATTCCTGATGCTCCGTTAACCAATAAGTTAGGAATCCTTGTGGGTAAAACGGTAGGTTCTTTTAACGTATCATCAAAATTCAATTGAAAATCTACGGTATCTTTATCCAAATCACGCAGAATTTCTTCTGATATCTTTTGTAATCTGGCTTCGGTATACCTCATAGCAGCCGGACTGTCACCGTCAACAGAGCCGAAGTTACCCTGTCCGTCAACCAAAGGATATCTCAAAGACCAGTGTTGAGCCATTCGTACCATGGCTTCATAAACAGATGAATCTCCGTGTGGGTGGTATTTACCCAGCACCTCTCCTACAATTCTTGCTGATTTTTTATGCGATTTATTGGGGGTAATCCCAAGTTCCGACATTCCGAATAAAACTCTACGGTGTACCGGCTTAAAACCATCCCTTACATCGGGCAATGCTCTTGAAACGATAACCGACATTGAATAATCAATGTAGGCCGATTTCATCTCCTCTTCAATATTTATTTTAAGAATTCTTTCTTCTTCTGCCATATCTTCAATGTATTAATTTAATTTTGAACCTTTCTTTAAAATCATACAAAAATACTAAAATAGCCGTTTATAAACGAATATTTTAGGGTTATAATTTATGATTTTTCAACAATTAATTGTTCATAAAACTTGCGATAATGATAAGGGTTAACTACTATTTTAAAAGGTGTCTGAACAAGTTAAAAATGAATTTGTTTTACTAGTTAATTAACAACCCCAAAAAATTAAAATTTGGTATTGTTCAAATCTATTTCAGCAGAAATGAATGATTATTTTTTAATTTTAAAGGGTTATGTATTAATTTTGTTTTTTATTAATGTATAGAATATTATTATTATTTGGAAATAAAGATTATGGATGCAAAATTTTCACAACGAATCAAAGATGTTTTAAGCTTTAGCAAAGAAGAAGCTGTTAGGCTTGGGAATGCTTATATTGGTACCGAACACTTGCTGTTGGGTATTTTACGTGAAGGCGAAGGGATTGCTATTAATTTGCTTGAAAATTTAAATATAAATCTAGCAGAACTAAAATCAGCAATAGAACAAAGGATAAAGTCAGATGAACATTTAAAACTGTCAGATACTGATAATATCCCTCTTTTTAAGACAGCTGAAAGGGCCTTAAAGCTTGTTTACCTGGAAGCACGTTCTTTTAATAGTCCTACCGTAAATACTGGTCATTTATTATTAGCTATATTAAAAGATGAAAATAGTGTGGTAACTCAGTTTCTCGAAGAGCGAAACATTAATTATCAAACCATCAGAACAGAAATGGAATCGATTGTTCCGGAGTCAAAAGCAGATTTTGAAGATGAAGAAAACGAAATTCCTTTTGGTTCGGGAAAAGGAGGAAGTCAAGGTTCATCGCAGCCGGGACCAAAATCGAAATCAGAAACACCTGTTTTAGATAATTTTGGGATTGATTTAACCAAAGCAGCAGAAGACAATACATTAGATCCGATAGTTGGCAGAGAAAAAGAAATTGAGCGTTTAGCGCAGATATTAAGCCGCAGGAAAAAGAATAATCCGGTGTTGATTGGCGAACCTGGTGTAGGTAAATCGGCTATTGTTGAAGGTTTAGCCCTACGAATTGTCCAGCGAAAAGTTTCCCGTGTTCTTTTTGATAAACGTGTAATTACGCTGGATTTAGCATCAATTGTTGCCGGAACAAAATATCGCGGCCAGTTTGAAGAACGAATGAAAGCTATCTTAAACGAGCTTTCCAAGTCAACCAATATCATTTTATTTATTGATGAGATTCATACCATCGTTGGTGCCGGTGGAGCAACAGGTTCTCTGGATGCTGCGAACATGTTAAAACCAGCGCTGGCGCGTGGCGAAATTCAATGTGTCGGAGCGACTACCCTGGATGAATATCGTCAGCATATTGAGAAAGATGGCGCATTGGAACGCCGTTTCCAGAAAGTGATGGTTGATCCTACATCTGATGAAGAAACAATTGAAATCCTGCATAATATTAAAGCAAGATACGAAGACCATCATAATGTAACTTATACAGATGATGCAATAGAAGCATGTGTAAAGTTAACCATGCGCTATATCAGCGACCGTCATTTACCTGATAAAGCTATTGATGCACTGGACGAATCAGGATCCCGTGTACATATTTCAAATATTGTGGTTCCTAATCGTATCATAGAACTGGAAAAACAGATCGAAGAGATACGAAACGAAAAAATAGCTGCGGTAAAAAATCAAAATTTTGAAAAGGCCGCAAGCTTTAGAGATAACGAGAAAAAATTAATTGATAACCTGGAAAAAGAGAAAGAAAACTGGGAGAAAGAACTGGTTAAAAACAGAGAAACAGTTTCGGAAGAAGAAGTTGCTGAGGTTGTCGCAATGATGACCGGTGTTCCTGTACAGCGTATAGCACAAGCCGAGGGGGCACGATTAATGAAGATGGGCGAAGAGTTGAAGAAAAATGTAATTGGCCAGGATGAGGCGATTGGTAAAATTGTTAAATCTATTCAGCGAAATCGTGCGGGATTAAAAGATCCCAATAAACCCATCGGTTCGTTTATTTTCTTAGGCCCCACAGGTGTAGGAAAAACACAACTAGCAAAGATTCTGGCGCTTTATTTGTTCGATACTGTGGATAACCTGATTCGAATGGATATGAGCGAATATATGGAGAAATTTTCTGTATCAAGACTGGTTGGAGCTCCTCCCGGATACATTGGCTACGAAGAAGGCGGACAATTAACCGAAAAAGTACGCAGAAAACCCTATTCTGTAATATTACTTGACGAGATTGAAAAAGCTCATCCGGATGTTTTCCATTTATTACTACAGGTACTGGATGAAGGACAACTAACGGACAGTCTTGGCAGAAGAGTGGATTTCAGAAATACGATTATCATCATGACATCAAATATTGGAAGCCGCCAAATTAAAGATTTTGGCCAGGGCGTTGGTTTTTCAACCCGGGCAAAACAAGAATCGGCCAGTCACCACACAAAAAGTGTAATACAAAATGCACTGAAACGCTCGTTTGCACCCGAATTTTTAAACCGACTGGATGACGTGGTGATCTTTAATTCGCTTACTAAAGATGATATTTATAAAATTATTGATATTGAATTAAGAGGACTTTATAAACGGGTTGATAACCTTGGCTATTCGGTTAAAATTAGTAAAGATGCTAAAGATTATA
The DNA here is from genome assembly GCA_051747085.1 of Bacteroidota bacterium. Taxonomy (GTDB): domain Bacteria; phylum Bacteroidota; class Bacteroidia; order Bacteroidales; family UBA12077; genus UBA12077. The sequence continues at coordinate 6,177 of JBNJFS010000060.1, read as the reverse complement.
TCACAGAAAAAGGTTTTGATGTGAATTTTGGCGCAAGACCATTAAAACGTGCTATTCAGAAATACCTTGAAGACCCAATGGCAGAAGTGATTATCAAAACATCCATTAAAGAAGGCGAAATACTAAACGTTGATTATGATAAAGAGAAGGATGAAATTGTAATTACGCCTACCCCGGGAGGTAGTAAAAAATTACCAAAGGGAAAACCCAAAGAAAAACGACCAAAAAAGGACTAAACGTCATAAACAAAGCCTTACTTTTATTGTTATAAAGTAAGGTTTTTTTTAATTCATAAAAATAGATTAACCATGGAAAAAAATAATAAAAAAGTAACATTTAAAGGTAACCCGGTAACTTTGCTGGGAAAAGAAACAAAAGTAAATGACAAAGCAGTTGATTTTAAGGTTTTAAACAATAACCTAGAACCTGTAAAGCTTTCTGATTTCGAGGGAAAAGTGAAAATTTTATCATTATTCCCTTCTATTGATACCGGTATCTGCTCAAAGCAAAATCATGTATTTAATGAAAAAGCAGCAAACTTAAGCGATGATATTGTTATTCTGGCTATCTCAAACGACCTGCCTTTTGCCCTGAAAAGATTTTGTGGTGCTGAAGGAATCGATAATCTGATCACTTTATCAGACCATAAAGATTTGGATTTTTCATCAAAATATGGTTTTTTGATTGAAGAATTGAGGCTAATCGCCCGTGGTGTTATTGTAATCGATAAAGAGAATATCGTTAAGTATGTGGAATATGTCCCTGAAATTGGAGAAGAACCCGATTATGAGTCGGCTATTAATGCGGCAAAATTATTGGTTTAGTATATATTTTCGATTTTTCACAAGCCACAGAGAGCACAAAATCTTTGTGGCTTTTTTTATGGATGTATTTTTCCATAAAGATCAAAGTCATCAGACTTTATGATTTTAACCGTATAAAAGGAGCCTGTTCTTAATTTTTTATCGGCAGAATCAATCATCACCTCGTTATCCACTTCAGGTGAGTCATATTCGGTACGTCCAATATAATATTTCCCCTCTTTACGGTCAATTAAAACGTTAAACAATCTACCTATCGCCTTTTGGTTCAGCTGATTAGATATCTCTTGTTGTACTTCCATCAACTCTTCCATCCGTGCCTGTTTTACCGAAAAAGGAATATCATCTTTATAATGCTTTGCCGACCAGGTATTTTCTTCTTCAGAATAGGTAAAAACTCCGAGTCGTTCAAATTTCGCAAACCTCACAAATTCCAATAATTCATTAAAATCTTCATCTGTTTCTCCCGGATGGCCCACCAGCAATGTTGTCCTAAGGGCTATAGCAGGTACTTCTGTCCTGATTTTTTCAATTAATTGGTAGGTATCTTTTTGAGTATGACCTCGTCGCATCATTTTTAACAGCTTATCGCTAATATGCTGCACAGGGATATCCAGGTATTTACAAATATTTTTTTTGTTTTGCATCAAGCTCAAAACATCGTTGGGAAATAATGCAGGAAATGCATAATGCAACCGCAACCACTGAAGCCCTTTTATCGCTGAAAGCCTGTCAACCAATTCGGCAAGTTTAGAAGTTTTATATAAATCATACCCATAATACGATAAATCCTGGGCAATAAGAATAAGCTCTTTTGCTCCGTTTTTTACTAATCGTTTCGCTTCTTCTTCAATATCTTCAACGGGTCTGGATTTATGTTTTCCTTTGATTAACGGAATCGCACAAAAAGAACATTTTCGATCGCATCCTTCTGAAATTTTTAAATAAGCATAATGTTTAGGAGTAGTAACCAACCGTTCACCTACTAAATTATATTTATATTGACCGCCAATAGACTCAATTAACTCTTTTTGGTTATAAACCCCAAAATAATGGTCAACATATGGGATCTCCTGCTCTAATTCACGCTTATATCTCTCAGAGAGACATCCGAAAACAATTATTTTTTCTATTTTATTCTGCTTTTTTAATGCCTCGAACTGCAGAATGGTTTCAATTGACTCCTGCTTAGCATCGTTGATAAATCCACAGGTATTGATTACTACAATTTCTGAGGATTGATTGGAGTTATGTTTTACCGAAAACCCATTTGCGACTAATTGTTTCATTAGGTATTCGGAATCAACCAGGTTTTTTGAACAGCCCAGGGTAATCATGTTAATGTGCTTATTCTTCTGTTTTGTTTTCATCCAAATACTCTGTTTATTAATTATATAAAAGAAAACCCGAATTAATCAGAAAAGAGAGAATCGACAAATTCTTTTTTATTGAAGACTTGTAAATCTTCAATTTTTTCACCAATACCAATATATTTAACAGGAATCTTAAATTGATCAGAAATACCAATTACGACCCCTCCTTTAGCTGTTCCATCAAGTTTTGTTAAGGCTAAAGCAGTAACATCAGTTGCATGAGTAAACTGTTTAGCTTGTTCAAAGGCATTTTGCCCGGTTGAACCGTCTAATATTAACAAAATCTCATGAGGTGCATCCTGAACAACTTTATTCATCACCATTTTTATTTTAGACAGCTCATTCATTAAATTGATTTTATTATGTAATCTTCCGGCGGTATCAATAATTACCACATCAGCATGATTTGATTTAGCTGAAGATAATGCATCAAAAGCAACAGAAGCAGGATCAGAACCCATTTTTTGTTTTACAATCGGTACCCCAACTCTTTCGGCCCAAATGGTAAGCTGATCAACAGCCGCAGCACGAAAAGTATCTGCAGCACCAAGATATACTTTCTTCCCCATGTTTTTAAACTGATAAGCCAGTTTTCCAATGGTTGTTGTTTTTCCAACTCCATTAACTCCCACAACCATAATAACATAGGGTTTATTATTTGAATTAAATAATAAATCAATATCGGTAGAATTGTTTTCCTCCAATAAAGCAGCGATTTCTTCTTTTAAAATATTATTTAACTCTTCCGTACCCAAATACTTATCACGTGATACACGACTTTCAATACGTTCAATAATTTTCAGGGTAGTATCAACTCCTACATCGGAGGTAATAAGAACCTCTTCCAAATTATCCAGTACCTCATCATCTACTTTCGTTTTTCCGATAACCGCACGTGATAATTTCTTTAAAACATTTTCTTTTGTTTTTTCTAATCCTTTATCTAACGTTTTTTTCTTTTCTTTCGAAAATATTCCAAGTGTACCCATGGGTTTATTGTTTTCTAAATTAATGTATATCAGCCGGTAAATTTAATATAATTTGATAAACTGTATATATAAAAAAAGCTTTCTTTTGATAGAAGAAAGCTTTTATATCAGTAAAATATATTCGTGTTTATTTTTTTGCAAAGAAATCTTTTATTTTTTCGTTGTTTACCATTTCTTCGATAAACTGGTAACTTCCTTTTTCCGTTTTAACCATTTTAATACATTTGGTTAAATTTCTTCCAGCTCCTTTTTGTAATGTTGCAACTGCTTTTTTTGCCATAATTCAATTATTTTATTTCTTTATGAACGGTTACTTTTTTTAATATGGGATTATACTTTTTAAGTTCAAGTCTTTCCGTTGTATTTTTTTTATTTTTGGTCGATATATATCTAGAAGTCCCTGGTTGACCTGAATTTTTATGTTCAGTGCACTCTAAAATTACCTGAACTCTGTTTCCTTTTTTTGCCATGATCTACACTCCCTATTTTAAAACTTGTTAATATAACCTTTTTCTTTCGCTTTTTCTAAGGCTGCTTTCAAACCAATTTTATTGATAGTTCGAATAGCCGAAACTGAAACTTTCAACGTTATCCAACGATCTTCTTCTTCAAAATAGAATTTCTTTGTCAATAAATTTGGATAAAACTTTCGCTTAGTTCTCCTCTTAGAGTGGGAAACATGATTCCCAACCATAACCTTTTTTCCTGTAATTTGACAGATTCGTGACATTTTTATCTAATTTTTTTTTTATCGTATTCTAAAAACAGAACGCAAAATACGTGATTTTTATTTAATTATTCAAATATATTGGCAATTATTTTCTTTAAAAATCATTTTTTTTTACTTCCTATCCATTTTTGTAGCATATTAATAGCTGTAAGCGATGCTCTTTGGATATTTCTATCTCTTTGATCACCAAAAACAAATTTTTGAGAGATAACCGTATTTTTATCAGCCACAGCAATCCAGGTAGTTCCTACCGATTTTTCCTTGGTTCCTCCGGCTGGTCCGGCTATACCCGAGGTGGCAATAGAAAAATCGGTATTGAATAATTTCAAAATACCTCGTGCCATACCTTCAACTACTTGTTTACTTACAGCACCATAAATCTCTATATCTCTTTTATTTACATTTAAAGTTTTTTCTTTAATTTCATTCGAATAAGCAATAACACCTCCCTTAAAATACGCTGAACACCCCGGAATCGAGGTAATTAATTGTCCTATATTACCTCCTGTACAACTTTCAGCTACACTAACACTAGTATTTGTTTGTTTTAACAGTTTCCCTAAACTTTCTTCCAGCGTGTCGTCATCATATCCACAAATATATTCTGGAATGATTTTTTCTAGTGTATCTACCTTACTATGAATCATTTTCTCAATATAATCCCTGTTTTTTCCTTTACCGGTTATTCTTAATTTAATGATGCCGGGCGAAGGCAAATAGGCTACTGACAATTCATGGGGGAAGTTTTCTTCCCATTCTTCCAGTATCTCTGCTAGTTTTGATTCGGGCAATCCCTGTGTTAAAATAAATTTATGTAAAATATAATAATCCCGGTGCCGTTTCTTAAGTTCCTCAAGAATATGGTTATTCATCATTTCTTTCATTTCGAAAGGGACTCCAGGCACTGAAATAATTATTCTGCCATTATCTTCGAACCACATTCCGGGTGCAGTACCAATTGGATTTTGAATCACCGTACAGCTTTCCGGAACTAAAGCCTGTTGTTTGTTTCTTTCATTCAAATCAGCCTTTCGTTTTACTACAAAAGCTTTTATATTTTCAAGCACCTCTTGATTCATTACTAATTGAACACCAAAATAATTGGCGAGTGCTATTTTAGTAATATCATCATTCGTTGGGCCTAATCCTCCGGTCAATATGACCAAATCTGTAGATTTATCTATTTGTTCTAAGGCTTTAAATATAGACTCCTTTTTATCTGATATAGAAGTAATTTTAAAAATATCAATTCCTAACAGATTCAGTTTATTGGCTATCCAGGCAGCATTCGTATCAACAACCTGGCCTATTAATAGTTCGTCTCCAATGGTGATAATTTCAGCATTCATAATTATTTACGGGTTAAATTGATCAATAAACTGTAATCGTTTTAATAAAGGCGGATGAGAATAATGAACAAAGACATAGGCCGGGTGTGGCGTTAGGTTTGATAAATTATTTACCGATAAATTTTTTAAGGCATTTTGCAGATATTTCCCGTCAAAATTTTCTGCAGCAAACTGGTCGGCTGCATATTCATTCTTACGTGAGATCATATTCATAAATAAACCAATCAGTGTAGAAATAGGACTGTAAAGAAAACCAAAAGTAACCAGTCCAAGATGGAAACTTGCTTCTTCTGCACCTAAAGCCTTTGATAAATCAGGGTTATCAACAAATAATGATAAAATATAGAACGTAATTCCGGTTTGCAAAACCGAAGAGATAACGGAGGCTAACGTATGTTTTTTCTTATAATGTCCTATTTCATGCGCTAAAACCGATACAATTTCTTCCGGACTTAATTTATCTATCAGGGTATCAAATAAAACAATTTTTTTCTTTTTCCCCAGGCCACTAAAAAAAGCATTCGCTTTACTACTTCGCTTTGAGCCATCCATAACATATACATTGTCGAGCTGAAAATCAACTTTTTGACAAAAATTGGTGATTTGCTTTTTTAGTTCTCCTTCTTCTAAGGGTTTTAGTTTATTAAACAGAGGTAATAATAAGCTGGTATAAAACATGGTCATAAAAATCATGAATATGCTCACTAATATCCAGGCATATATCCAGAAATCAGGCCCTGTTTTTTGATAAAACCAAACGATTAAAGCTAACAGTCCTCCTCCAATAATAACGGCTATTAACCATCCTTTAAGTTTATCGGTAATAAAAAGTTTGGGTGTTGTTTTATTAAATCCAAATTTTTCTTCAATAACGAAAGTATCATAAATACTAAACGGGGTATTAATAATGTCCGA
>JBNJFS010000059.1:0-11473 GCA_051747085.1 Bacteroidota bacterium | reverse complement strand
CAATTATAGTGTTAAAGTTTAAGCAAATAATAATCATTAAAAAATAAATACAATGGATACTAAAAATTTAGGATTTGACTCAAAACTGATACATGCCGGCGATTATGACGATGCACTGGGAAGTGCCGTAACGCCGATTTATCAAACATCTACTTTTGCTTTTCGCAATGCCAAACATGGGGCTGATTTATTTGCCGGACGTGAAAAAGGATTTATATATACCCGTATCGCAAACCCGACCATTGGGGCGCTGGAAGATAAATTAGCCGATTTGGAAAACGGATGTGGAGGAATCGCTTTAGCATCCGGTATGGCTGCCGTTACAACGGCATATATGACTTTCCTCGGACAGGGCGAGCATGTGGTGTGCACCAGTGCGATTTATGGTCCCAGCCGGGGGGTTTTGGAAAGTCATTTTTCTCGCTTTGGGGTTGAGTCTTCTTTTGTGGATACTTCCGATGTACAATCGATTGAGAAAGCGATTAAACCAAACACTAAATTATTATATCTGGAGACCCCGGCCAATCCGACCATTACGCTTACAGATATCCGGAAAGCTTCGGAAATTGCGCATAAACACGGAATTATTGTTGTCGTAGACAATACATTTAGCAGTCCGTATTTACAAAAACCGTTGGATTTAGGTGCTGATGTGGCTTTACATTCGTTAACCAAATTTATTAACGGCCATGCCGATATTGTGGGGGGTGCGTTAATTGCCAAAGACCCCGAAGTCTATCAAAAGCTTCGTAAAACAATGACGATGATGGGAGGAAATATGGATCCGCATCAGGCATATATGGTTAGTCGCGGTGTTAAAACATTAAGCCTGCGTGTAGACCGTGCCCAGGAAAATGCCATGAAAGTAGCCGATTTTCTTGAAAATCATCCTAAAGTAGCGTGGGTAAAATACCCGGGATTAAAATCGTTTGCACAGTATGACCTGGCCCAGGAACAGATGAAAGGGCCCGGAGCCATGATTAGCTTTGAGCTTAAAGGCGGATACGATGCCGGCGTAACATTGATGAATAATGTGCATCTGGCACTGTTGGCCGTTTCTTTAGGTGGTGTTGAGTCATTAATACAGCATCCTGCATCAATGACCCATGCCGGAATATCGAAAGAAGCAAGAGAAGAAGCGTATATTACCGACGGGTTGGTTCGTTTTTCGGTAGGTATCGAAAATGCCGAAGATATTATTGACGATTTAGACCATGCACTGACAAAAATTTAAAAGAATAGTTCATAAAAATACGCTTTTCCAAGGTTTTAAGCTTTGGAAAAGCTCAAATAGTTAAATAAATGAATTTTGTTGAGGAACTCAAATGGAGAGGCATGTTACACGATATCATGCCCGGAACAGAAGAGCAGCTTGATAAAGAGATGACTGCTGCATACGTTGGCATTGACCCTACAGCCAACTCATTACACATTGGCCACCTGGTAAGTGTAATGATGTTAAAACATTTTCAGGCTGCAGGACATAAGCCGTTGGTTTTGGTCGGTGGCGCCACGGGAATGATTGGCGACCCGTCGGGCAAATCGCAGGAACGAAATCTGCTCGACGAAAAAACACTTCGCTATAACCAGGATTGTCTGAAAAAACAACTGGAAAAGCTGCTCGACTTTAGTGCAGCAAAAGAAAATAATGCCGAAATGGTGAATAACTATGACTGGATGAAAGAATATTCTTTTCTTGAGTTCATCAGAGATATCGGCAAACATATTACCGTAAACTATATGATGGCCAAAGACTCGGTAAAAAAACGGATTGGCGAAGAATCAAAAACAGGCATGTCGTTTACCGAATTTTCATACCAGCTGGTGCAGGGAACCGATTTTTGGCATTTGTATAAAACCAAAAACTGCAAATTACAAATGGGTGGCTCCGATCAGTGGGGAAATATCACGACCGGAACCGAACTTATCCGCCGCAAAGAAGGGGGTGAAGCTTTTGCTTTAACCTGCCCGCTGATTACTAAAGCCGATGGGAATAAATTTGGCAAAACCGAAGAAGGCAATGTATGGTTAGACCCGGAATTAACATCGCCCTATAAATTTTATCAATTCTGGCTCAATGTTTCCGATGAGGATGCCGAAAAGTACATGAAGATTTTTACCATGCTTCCACAAGGCGAAATTGATTCGTTAATAGAGCAGCATCGGGAAGAGCCTCACCGCAGAATATTGCAACAGCGACTGGCAAAAGAAGTAACCGTCATGGTTCATTCCGAAGAGGATTACCATACTGCCGTGGCAGCTTCCAATATTTTGTTTGGCAAAGCGACTACCGATGAGTTAAAAAGCCTGGACGAAAAAACTTTCCTTTCGGTATTCGAAGGGGTGCCTATGTTTGATATCGAACGGGCAAAAATTGATGCCGGGGTAAATGTACTGGACTTGCTGGCGGTTGAAACACAGGTTTTTCCATCCAAAGGAGAATTGCGACGACTGATAAAAGGAGGTGGCGTAAGTGTTAATAAAGAAAAAATCCCTAACGAGGAAATTTCTGTAACCTCCGACCGTTTATTAAACGATAAATATATTCTCATCCAAAAAGGAAAGAAAAATTATTTTTTAATAAAAACGATTTAAACACGTATGGCAAAATTAGTTGTTAAGCGTAAGAAGGAGTGGAATAATCGGGCCCGGAAATATAAATTATATATTGACGGGGAAAAGGTTGACCATATTGGTAACGGAGAGATTAAAGCGTTTGAACTGGAACCAGGCAAACATACCGTGACAGCTAAGATGGACTGGATGAGCAGCCCTGAATTTGAAGCAGACCTGTCTGGTGACCAATCCAAAACCATTGAATTATCGTGTTATAAACTGGGAAGGTATTTGATCCCGTATTTGATTGGAATATTGGGGATAGTTGTTATTTTAGAGCATATTTTCCATGTTGAGGTAAAATTTCTATTCTATTTGTTTATTCCACCATTTTTAGTATCGCTATATTATTCAACGCTTGGGCGGAAAAAGTTTATAGAAATAAAGAAATGGGAAATCGCGTAAAGTGATGTACGTATATTTGCATAACTATTTAAAATAATCAGTTAACAATATTCATATGGCAAAGCTCATTATTTCACGCCGCAAAGAGTGGCAAAACCGGGGCCGCAAATTCGGAATTTATATCGATGGTGAAAAAAGAGATGTTATTGAAAACGGGGCGGTAAAAGAACTTGAACTCGAGCCGGGGGAACATACGTTAAAATTTAAGATAGATTGGATGGGCAGTCCGGAAAAGGAGCTGGAGGTTTCTGAGGAAAAGTCAAAAAGTGTTGAAGTTAGCGGCTTTACATTAGGAAAATGGTTATTCCCTGTTTTTTATCTCGTTTTGATACTGTTTTTTGTATTCGATGTTTTTTTGGATAAGATGGTTAACGAGCTGATATATATTGCCATTCCGTTATTTGTAGTGTATTTGTATTACATAACCTTAGGCAGGAAAAAATATCTAGAAATCAGAGAATTATAGATGAATGGACACAACAAATCAATCATATAACTTTAACTCCATGGATATTATTCGTTTTATCTTCAACCATAAATGGCCGATAATTACGATTACGGTAATTGCAGCCATTGCATCGGTAATTGTTTCATTGGTTATCACCCCTAAGTTTAAATCGTCGGTAATATTTTACCCAAAAACACAGGTAGCTGCTTCGCATGCTTTAACCACCAGCGAGCTCATCGATCCGGATGACCATATTATGAATTTTGGTGATGAGGAGGCTACCGAACAATTGATTCAAACGTTGTATTCCGAAGATATCCGGTTTAATATTATCGAAAAATTTGATTTAATGCATCATTATCAAATTGATGCAGACAGCGAATACCCGATGACCAAATTGCACGAAGAATATTCGGATAATATCCGGTTTAAACGCACCGAATATATGGCGGTTGAGATTGAAGTAATGGATACCGACCCGCAGATGGCGGCAGATATTGCTAATACCATTGCAGCCTTGCTGGACTCGACCCTTAATAAAATGCAAAACGACGTGGCCGTTGAGATATTTAAAGTGGTTGATAAGGAATATAAGCTGGCAAAAGCGGAAGTTCAGGAGTTGGAGTCAGCGTTAAAGAAAGTACATCTAAGTAGCCCGGAATATGCCTCTTTATCGCTTCAACTAACGAATGAAAATCAACGGCTCAGCGGGTTAAGGTCAAAGCTTGCCGAAGCGCGGGTTAATGCCAACCAGCAATTGCCCCGTAAGTTTATGGTAACCAATGCCTATCCGGCCGAGAAAAAATCGTATCCTGTACGATGGGTCATTTGTGCTGTTTCTACCGTTTCAGCGTTTCTGTTTGCTGTTTTATTGATGCTGTTTATCCAGCGGTACAAAGATTTATTGAAAATTAAATAACCGGTATCTTGCAAACGAGTAAAAACAAGATTCTTTTTTATGCTGTTTCTATTCTTTTTGTTGCTGTAAACCTTTTTTTTATAGCTCAGGATATATACTACATTGCTTTTTTGCCGGTTATCCTGTTGTTTGTTTTTGCCGGCTTTGTTTCTTTGGACAAGGTTTTGCTGGCAGTAGTATTCTTTACCCCCTTGTCGGTGAGGCTTGACGATATTATTCCTTCCATTCCGTTTAACCTGTATTTACCTACCGAGCCCTTGCTCATTGGCATTTTATTTTTATTTATTTGCAAATTGTTGCTCGACGGGTATTTTGATAAAAAAATATTGGCTCATCCGTTATCGATTGCCATTTATATCAACTTAGGGTGGATTTTACTTACCAGTTTTACCAGCACCCTGCCGGTAGTATCGTTTAAGTTTTTTTTATCCAGGATTTGGTTTGTTATTCCCATGTATTTTCTGGCTACACAGCTTTTTAAAAACCAGAAAAACATCGAAGCGTTTCACTGGCTTTACATTTCTGCCCTGGTGATAGTGATTGGCTATACCAATTATCGCCTTTCCGGATATGGACTGGATAACCAGAAGGCTTCGAACTGGGTGGTCTGGCCTTTTTTTAGCGACCATACCTCGTATGGTGCTATGCTGGTGATGTTTATATTTCCCTTGTTTCATTTTTTAAAACGAAAAAACGAAGGGTTGCTTAAAAAATCATTAACCGGACTGGTATTTCTTGTGTTTGTTTTTGGTATCATATTATCATATACCCGTGCTGCGTGGCTGAGTTTGTTTGCGGCTATCGGATTATGGGTTTTGATTAAGCTGCGCATAAAAATACAAACGGTAATTATTGCAGGATTCGTCGTAATTGGTTTGTTTTTCGTGCTTCAGCAGGATATTTTATGGAAGCTGGAACAAAACGAAGCAGAATCATCCGGTCAGTTTTCCGAGCATGTGCAGTCGATGGTAAATATTTCGTCTGATGCTTCGAACCTCGAAAGGCTCAATCGTTGGAAAAGTGCTGTCCGGATGTTTAAGGAAAAGCCCTTTTGGGGCTGGGGCCCGGGAACCTATATGTTTCAGTATGCTCCTTTTCAGTTTTCGTACGACCGTACCATTATCAGCACCAACTTTGCCGACCTGGGTAATGCCCATAGCGAATACCTCGGTCCGCTGGCCGAATCAGGAGTTTTGGGGATGTTATCTATCCTACTGGTTGTTTTTATGGCTTTCCGTACCGGATACAACGTATATCATCAAACACAGTCGAAAGAAATAAAAGAACTTACCCTGTATATCCTGTTGGGGTTGTCAACCTATTTTATTCACGGGTTTTTAAATAACTTTCTCGATACCGACAAAGCATCGGTTCCGGTGTGGGGTTTTATGGCTATGCTGGTAGCATTGGATGTGTATCATAAAAATGAGGTAAAAAAGAATTGAAATCAATTAATTCTTTAACTTTGTGATGTTTCTTAAAAGCACATATGCATTCATTATTAATCATTTTGGACTCCCTCGATGAGTGGACCCCTTTTTATGATACGCAAAGTATCTTAACGGCAAAAGATTATCTACAAAACGAATATCTGAGCAGTCAATCTCATTTGGTAATCAATTTAAGTAACGACCTGAGCTATAATACAGAAGGATATTACTGTTCATTACTTGCAAAGGCACGCGGACACAAGGTTATTCCTGATGTAGAAACCATTAACCGCATAAACGCAGAAGCTTTAATCCGGCTGGATAAATCATTACAAAAAATTTGTTATCAATACATCAAAAAAAATAATCTGGATAATGGATTGTGGCAATTTGATATTTATTTTGGAACATGCCAGGAAGAGGGTTTGCAAAAAGTTGCCCGTTATCTTTTTGAACAGTTTCATTGTCCTGTTTTACGGGTTACATTAAACACGAGTGATAAAAATCAAATTGAATCGATTAAAAATATTCCTATTTCTGAATTGAGTGATAAACAGCAGGATTACTTTGCCAGTGCACTGGACAATTTTAGTAAAAAAGTATGGCGTGAGCCACGTGCCAAAAAGCCTTACCGTTACGATTTAGCCATACTTTTCGATCCTTCAGAAGAGTTTCCTCCCAGCGACCGGAGGGCATTAAACAAATTTGTGGATATCGCAAGGAAAATGAATATTAATGCCGAATTAATTACTGCAGATGACAGTACACGATTAATGGAATTTGATGCGTTGTTTATCCGGCAAACTACCGAACTAAATCATATTACATTTCAACTGGCACAAAAAGCAGCACAAGTTGATATGGTTGTAATGGATGACCCGGTATCAATTATTCGATGTACCAATAAAGTATATTTAAAAGAATTGCTTGATAAAGAGGCCGTTCCAACACCGAACGCTACACTTTTATTTCGTTCAAATAAAAACTCCTTCGAACAGCTTTCCAGTCAGCTGGGATCACCTATTGTTATCAAAATTCCTGATGGTTCATTTTCTCATGGTGTAAAAAAAGTAAATAGTAAAGAAGATTTTGAAAATATCCTTAAAAGCCTATTTGAAAAATCAGCCATTTTGTTGGCACAGGAATATATTCCTACCGAATTTGATTGGCGTATAGGAGTGTTAAATAAAGAACCTATTTATGCCTGTAAATATTATATGGCTAAAGGGCACTGGCAAATCTTTAATCACAAATCATCAGGAAAATCAAGTTCCGGGAATTATGAAACCATTCCCATATATCAGGTTCCAAAAGTAGTTGTTCGTACGGCTATTAAAGCCACATCTTTAATCGGAAGAGGATTATACGGAGTGGATATTAAGCAGGTAAATGACAAGTGTGTGGTTATTGAGGTAAATGACAATCCGAATATTGATTATGGTGTGGAGGATGCCATTTTGGGAGATGAGTTATACGGACGGATATTGCGTGAATTTGTCATACGACTGGAACAAAAACATTCGCAATGACTGAGATCGGAAATATAAAAATTGAAAAAGCACAACCCGGTGACCTAAACGAGATTTTAGAATTGGAGAAGCAGTGTTTTTTTAGTGATGCTTTTTTGCAGCATCAGTTTTATTATTTTATTCATAAATCGAAAAGTGAGTTTGTGGTAGTCCGAAACCCGGATAAAATAATTGCTTATTTAATCATCCAAATTCGCAAGAACAGCCGTAAATATAGAATCTACTCTTTAGCTATTGCTCCCGAAGCCCGCGGAACCGGAATAGGGAAAGAATTATTGGAGTATGCAGAACGGTTAGCCCGAAAAAATAATATCCCAATAATAACCCTTGAAGTGAGCGAAAAAAATGTGGCTGCTGTTCATCTTTATAAAAAAAAGGGTTTTCAGATCGAAAAAACAAGGGCAGGATACTATGCTGATGGCTCTCCGGCATGGATTATGGTTAAAGAAATTTAATATCAGAGGCTTTAAACCTAATTTTTATTAAATCATCTTATATTTGTCATTTATTGCATTTTATAGTGCAATTAAACTTTAGTATATGATTGATTTTTTGCTTTTAATTACCGGGCTGGCAGGCTCATTCGTTTTTATTTATGTAGCTTTTGTCTCGCTCTATGAGAAAGAATACCGGGCTTTCAGGGTTTCGGTATTATTATCGGTTGGCTGGCTTATTCCTTTTTTGTTGATTTATTTATACGATTTTCCCCTTAAGGAGATAATATCTGTGGTTTTAGTGGCTGGCGTGTATTTGTTTTTCCTTTTGCTTTTATTGCCGGTAAATCCTAAAATTAAGGAACCGTTTCCTACACCTAAGCAGAAGCATGATGAGCGGGATGTTATGTTTTCAAGGAATGAACTAAAACCCGGGACCGCTTTATTTGAAAAATACTATACCCAAAATCCTGAAAAGAAATCACCGGACGATAAGTTTAGAGAAAAACCCGGCCTGCTTTCTCCGGATTCCATTTTATACCACCCCTATACTTTTGCTGCGGCAGATGCTAACTTTGAAACGATAGAGGCCTTAAAACCTTTGGTAGACGGAGAGGTTGCTGAAATAAAGCAGAACGTAGATCCAAAAAAAATTAGTCGTTTGGTCAAAAACTGGTTAAAAAAGCTGGGCGCTCATTCAGCAGGTATTACACAGCTAAAAGATTACCACTTATATTCGCATAAAGGGCGAGGAGCGTTGTATGGGAAACAAATACAAAATAAACATTCCTATGCCATTGCACTTACTGTTGAAATGAATCACGAAATGATCCAGGCAGCGCCAAAAGGCTCTGCTGTCATGGAGTCCGGTCAGCAATATTTGAATTCGGGAACGATGGCCGTTCAGCTTGCCTCTTTTATCCGGAAATTAGGGTATTCAGCCCGTGCCCATATCGACGGTAATTATGAGTTGATTTGCCCGTTGGTTGCCCGCGATGCCGGGTTGGGCGAAATTGGCAGAATGGGACTTTTGATGACACCCAAATTGGGGCCGAGGGTAAGGGTTGCTGTTGTAACTACAGATATGCCTGTGATAACAGATAAAAAAAGAGATTATTCGTCGGTGATTGATTTTTGCAATATTTGTAAAAAGTGTGCCGATGCCTGTCCTTCGCACGCGATCTCTTTCGATAACAGAAAAAATACCGAAGGGGTATTACGCTGGAAAATTAATTCAGAAAGTTGTTTTACTTACTGGGCTACGGTTGGCACCGATTGTGGGCGGTGTATCGCCGTTTGCCCGTATGCCCATCCTGATAATCTGATGCATAATGCCATTCGTTGGGGGATTAACAATTCATACCTGTTCAGGCGTTTCGCTTTATGGATGGACGATTTGTTTTATGGCCGCAAACCAAAAGCTAAGCCTAAACCGATATGGCTGGATGATTGATTTAATGTATTTTTTAGCCACATAGCGCTTTGGCAGCAGAAAACATTTTCTGTAATTACCCATTTATTAGCTGGTTGTTTTAATTTCATTTTAGAATTGATTGCGTACTTGCCAAAAGAATTTTACTTTTATAGAGAAATAAATACCCGGAACAAATGAAGCGATTACGTCTATCCATACTATTTGCCCTTTTTGCAACTGTTGCAGTTTCAGCTAACTACACCAACGATACATTAACCCAATATACCAATGAAGCAGAAGCCAGGCAAAATGTTTTGCAGCTGTTAGACCTTTCAGAAACGAACAGGAGCAGAAACCCGGATAAAGCCCTGTCTTATGCGTTGTCTGCTATAAAAATCAGCAAAGAAACGAACGATTACGAATTGTGGAATAAATCAGAGTATTTGGCAGGGTTCGCACATTATGTTCAAAATGATTTTTCAGAAGCTATTCAGCATTTTGAAAAATCACTGGAGCTGAGCAGAACCTATGATTTTGCTGAAGGAGAGGCTGCTGCGCTTAACCGTATGGGAAATACCTATCAGCTCATGGGTCAGTATGAACAGGCTTTAAAATTTTACCAGCAGGCTTTATCCATTAACAAAGAGATGGAGAACGATCAGGAGGTTGCAAGAAACCTTACCAACCTGGGTAGTATTTACCGCTTGTTTGGTAATTACGAGTTGGCTATTAATCAGCACCTTGAGGCTTTAGAGATATACGAAGAGCTTCAAAATAATGAGGGAATAGCGTGGTCGGCCTTAAATATTGCCCGTTTGTTTAAAATGATGAAAAATTATGACAAGAGTATTGAATATATTAATCAGTCTCTTGATATTTATCAGCAGATAGAAGAAGACAACCAGGTTCGTGTAGGTGTAACCCTTTGTTTAAAAGAGTTTGGTGATGTGTATTACGAAATGGGCGACTTTGACCAGGCGGTTGAATACAGTAACAGGGTTCTTGATATGAATAAAAAATCAGGCAATCAGCTGGGTGTCGCCAACTCATTAAGTACATTGGGTAAAATATATTTCGATGCCGGAGAATATCATAAAGCAACGTCTTTTTTAACCCGGGCAAAGGCTTTAAAAGATTCTTTAAACGATGATACCGAAATAGCTTCTATTTTGCGATATCTGGGCAAGATAGATTTAATCAATGGAAACCTCCACGAAGCAGGCAAAGACCTAAAAAACAGCCTTGGTTTTGCCATTAAACAGCATTTAAAAGAAGATGTGAAAGAAGCTTACCTGGCTTTATCCGAGCTTTATGAAAATACAGAGAATCATGCTAAAGCACTCGAATATTATAAACTATACACCGGATTAAAAGACAGTCTGAATAATCAGAAAATTAACGAATTAGAGTTGCAGTACGAGTTTGATAAAATGCAACGGCAAATAGAATTTGAGCAAAAACAGAAAGAAGCAGAGCAACAGGCAAGATTACAAAAGCAAAAAATATATACCTGGGTGTTTGTTGGTGGATTTATTTTCTTATTTCTTTTCTCAATTTTCATTTATAAAAGTTACCAGCGTAAAAAGAGAACCAATATTATTTTAACGCAACAGAAAAAAGAAATTGAAAACCAAAAGGATGAAATCGAAGCACAACGGGATTTTGTAACCAAACAGCGCGACCAGATTGCTCATCAGAACGAAATTATAACCGATAGTATTGAATATGCTAAAAGGATACAAAGTGCATTGCTGCCGCAGGAAAATTATTTGGAAAAATTATTGCCTGAGCATTTTGTATTTATGAAACCGAAAAACATTGTCAGCGGTGATTTCTTTTGGGCTACCGAGAGGCAAAATAAAATCATTGTTACTGTCGCTGATTGCACAGGACATGGAGTGCCCGGAGCTTTTATGAGTATGTTGGGCGTGGCATTTTTGAACGAAATTGTTAACAATAGCTCTAAAGCTACACCTGACTTAATTCTAAACCGTTTGCGGGATTTCATTATTCGATCGTTACACCAGGAGTATGGCTATTCGGGTTCAAAAGACGGCATGGATATGGCGTTAATTTCCATTGATAAAAAAACACATAAAATGGAATATGCAGGGGCCTATAATCCGGTATTTATTATTCGAAACGGGGAGTTGCTGGAAATAAAAGGCGATAAAATGCCCATTGGAATTCATGCCGTTAAAATGGACAAAGAATTTACCAATCACCAGTTTCAGCTTCAGAAAGATGACGTGATTTATATGTTTTCCGATGGTTATGT
>JBNJFS010000058.1:0-11485 GCA_051747085.1 Bacteroidota bacterium | reverse complement strand
TGCAAATATAAAAACTTTAAATCTTATTTTCCAAATCTTTTTACAAAAATATTAAAAATATTTTTTCGAAGTTTTTTATCTTATTTTGTAGAACTTTTTTCCCGAATTGGGAGTGCAAATATACATTTATGTTTTAATTAACCTACCGATTTTCTAATCTATTTTTTTCGAAAATTACAACCCCTTGATTAATAGAAAAATAAATTTTATATTTTATGCTCAAATCACTATAAAATCAGTTATTTGAAATAATTGTTATATCTTCGCTTTATATAAAATACGATTAACTTTTTAAAAATGAATAAGTCTACAAATCTAGTAATCATTCCAACTTATAATGAAATAGAAAATATTGAGAAGATGATTCATCATATCTTTTCATTAAGTGTCTATTTTGAGTTATTAATTATAGACGACAATTCGCCTGATGGCACTGCGGATATTATAAAAAAAATGCAAAATGATTATCCTGAAAGATTACACTTAATTGAAAGAGAGGGCAAGTCAGGATTAGGAACCGCATATATTAGGGGTTTCCAATGGGCTTTAGACAATAAATATGAATTTATTTTTGAGATGGATGCTGATTTTTCTCATAACCCGGACGACCTGGTAAAACTTTATAAAGCATGTTACGAGGGCGGAGCAGACCTTGCCATCGGTTCTAGATATATATCCGGCGTTAATGTTGTTAACTGGCCAATGGGTAGAGTGCTTATGTCTTACTTTGCTTCATATTATGTGCGATTAATAACCGGTATGAAAATAAAAGATACAACAGCTGGTTTTAAATGCTATAAACGAAAAGTATTGGAATCCATTAATCTAGACAAAATTAAGCTCAAAGGGTATGCTTTTCAGATTGAAATGAAATTTACCGCCTGGAAAATTGGGTTTAATATTGTAGAAATTCCCATTATTTTTACAGAGAGACAAGAAGGAGCATCTAAAATGAGTGGTGGAATATTTAACGAAGCTGTTTGGGGAGTTATTAAAATGAAGGTCAATAGCTTTTTTAGAAATTATAAAAAAGAAATATAAAACTTTATATATTATATATACATATGGATCTTCTTATTAAAGATATAATAATAGTAAATGAAGGCACCCAAAAACACTGTAATGTACTCATTGACCAGGGAAAAATAAGCAAAATAGTTTCGGCTAAGGATGAAAATATTGGTCCCGTTAAACAAGTAATCGATGGTAAAGGCAAGTATCTTTTCCCCGGCATCATTGATGATCAAGTACACTTCAGGGAGCCGGGACTAACTCATAAGGCCGATATTTATACGGAATCGAAAGCGGCAATTGCAGGAGGTGTTACTTCATTTATGGAGATGCCCAATACCATACCTCAAGCGACAAACCAGGAATTGCTGGCGGAAAAATATAATCTGGCAGCACAAAAATCGTTAGCCAACTATTCATTTTATTTTGGGGCTACCAATGATAATCTTAACGAGATAAAAAAAATCAACCCCAAAGAGGTATGTGGAGTTAAAGTATTTATGGGTTCTTCGACCGGAAATATGCTTGTAGATGACAAAAAGGCCCTGTCCGGTATTTTTGCTGAATCTCCATTACTTATAGCTACCCATTGTGAAGATGAAACCACGATAAATAATAATATCATAAAATTTAAAAAACAGTTTGGCGAAAATGTACCTGTTGAGTACCACCCTAAAATAAGAAGTGAAGAGGCTTGCTACATATCATCATCATTAGCCGTTGAGTTAGCACAAAAATACAACTCCCGTTTACATATTTTACATTTGAGTACAGCTAAAGAACTTACTTTATTAAACCATAGCATACCTTCTAAAGATAAAAAAATTACGGCTGAAGTTTGTGTTCATCATTTGTGGTTTTCAGATTCAGACTACTCAAAATATGGCACACGCATTAAATGGAACCCTGCAATAAAAACATTAAAAGACAGGGATGCGCTGTTAGAGGGATTAAAAAATAATAAGATTGATGTTGTGGCCACCGATCATGCACCGCATACATGGAAAGAAAAACAAAACAGCTATTTCAAAGCGCCATCTGGAGGACCGCTTGTGCAGCATTCATTTGTTTCGATGTTAGAATTATATCATCAGCAAAAAATAACACTCGAAGAAATTGCAAACAAGATGTGTCATACTCCTGCGGATATCTTCCAAATCGATAAAAGAGGTTATATTCGTGAGGGGTACCATGCCGACCTGGTGCTGGTTGACCTAAACAACCCATGGACTGTACAAAAGAATAATATACTCTATAAATGCAATTGGTCTCCCTTCGAAGGCCAGGTTTTTAAATCTAAAATTACACATACGATTGTCAATGGGAACGTTGTTTTTGAAGAAGGGAATTTTAATGAAGATAAAAAAGGAATGAGATTATATTTCAACAGACCTTAATACTTTAAACAAAATTATATGAAACAGTTATCTTTTATTGCCGTCTTATTATTCATTTTCTTTGGATGCGAGAACCAACCTAAAGAAACGATTCGGGTTGAATCAGATCAACCTGAAAATTATGAAGTTATTGCAGACACCATCATTAACAATGTTGTTATCAAGAATCCTGATAATGACGAGTGGACCAGTTACTGTTTAAGAAAACTGGATAAAAATTCTTTTGTAAATTATATTTTTGATGCGGTTTATGCAGAGGAGCTTACTCCCTATGATTTTTTTTCAGACACAGCGTTAACCATTGAGGATATTAAAGAGCTGGAAAAAGATCCTGAATTTGATCGCAACAATATTGCCAAAGTGCAATACGAAGAGGCATGGTACTATAACAAACAAAAGAATACCATGATAAAAAAAGTACATTCTATCATGCTGGCGTACGAAATATATAATAACCTTGGAGAAATCAAAGGCTATAAACCGGCATTTAAAGTATATTTTAACAATGAAAGTACCCAATAATAAGATAAAAATTCTTTTCGTTGATTCGACCCATAAGATATTACCTGAAAAATTAACGAAAGCGGGGTTTCTTTGCGATTATAAGCCCGATATTGAGGATAATGAAATCCTAAAAATAATTCCTGAATATGATGGACTAATTATAAGAAGTAAGGTAAAAATTGATAATGCTTTTATTGACAAATCAGTAAATCTTAAATTTATTGGCAGAGTAGGCGCCGGTTTAGAAAATATTGACATAGAATATGCCCAAAAAAAAGGGATAGAATGTTTTAACTCTCCTGAAGGAAACAGAGATGCTGTGGGAGAACATGCATTAGGCATGTTATTATGCCTGCTCAATAATATATCAAAAGCTGATGGTGAGGTTAGAAAGGGGTTATGGAACAGAGAAGGAAACCGTGGTATTGAAATTAAAGATAAAACGGTAGGCATCATTGGGTATGGAAATATGGGAAGTGCTTTTGCACAGCGACTAAAAGGGTTTGGGGCTAATGTTATTGCTTATGATAAATATAAGATTAACTATTCTGACGACTTTGTAACGGAAAAAACACTGGAAGATATTTTTAACCAGACAGACATTCTTAGCCTTCATGTCCCTTTAACCGACGAGACATATTTCATGGTTGACAATAACTTTATCCGGCGATTTAAAAAAAACATATACCTTATTAATACAGCCCGGGGAAAAGTATTAAAAACGGATGATTTGGCAGATAATATTAAATCCGGCAAAATAAAGGGAGCAGCATTAGATGTTTTAGAATACGAACAAACATCTTTTGAGCATTTGCATTCAACGGAAAATATTCCACAAACCTATGAATATCTTATAAAAAGCGATCGGGTAATACTAACACCGCACATTGCCGGGTGGACCCACGAATCGAATATAAAACTTTCTGAATTTATTGCCGATAAGATTATAGATTATTTCACAACAAAGTGAGCCGTATGCCGGCTTCGCTGTTCAACAAAGATCTTTCTGCCTTTCGTAATCTCATCTATTACTTCGGCAGAATAGTGTCTGATCGTTAGCAATTCTAAATTATCATTATACAACACCTTAAAATCCTCCTTAAGATGCTCAATTAATTTTTGTACCTTATTATTTGTATTGTCAAAACAAAACGAAAAGCTAATGGCCGAATTCTGAATTAAATTTACTTTAATTTTATGGTCGGAAAGATAACTGAATATCTTACTTAGTTCGTCTTCAATAACAAATGACAGATCTTTTGGAAAAAGACTTAACAGTACCTGTTGTTTTTTTAAAATAATAATTGGCAGATCTTCTTCATATTCATTGAAACATTGAATTTCTGTTCCTTCCCTGTCGGGATTAATAAAAGATTTAACCTTTAACGGTATATTTTTATTGTGTAAAGGTTTAATGGTTTTAGGATGGATTACTTTAGCCCCAAAGTAGGCCATTTCTACTGTTTCCTGATACGATAACTTATTTAGTTTGTGGGTGTTGGCGAAAAACTGAGGATCGGCATTCAAAACTCCTTCCACATCTTTCCAAACCACTACTTCCCTGGCATTTAAAAAGTAAGCAAGTAAAGCAGCTGAATAATCAGAACCCTCACGGCCCAGGGTCGTGGTTAATCCATTGTCTGTTCCTGCAATAAAACCCTGTGTTATGTATGAAGAAATATTATTAAAGTTGAACGTTGATTTTATTTTATCTTCAGACAAACTCAAATCAACTTTAGCATCACGAAAGGTGGAATCGGTAACAATATTTTCTCTGATATCAATCCATTGATTAGAAAATCCTGACGCTGCAAGGTATTCGCTAATAATTTTTGTAGAAAAAATCTCGCCAAAAGAAATTATCTGATCATATTTTTGATCGAATGTAGGATACGCCTTATTTTCAACATTTTTTTCTAAATCAGCAAATTGAGATTTAATGATTTCAAATACAGGATGACTTTTGTCTTTAAAAAGTCCGTCCATTATACGATAATGATATAAAAACAGGTTTTTAATTTTATCTTTGCTTAACGATAAATTATCGTAGGATAGTTTGTGAATTTCTTCTAAAGCATTGGTTGTCTTTCCAAATGCAGATACAACAATAACTAATTTATCAGAAACAGACTTTATAATTCGGAAAAGATTTTTCACCCCACCGGCATCTTTAACTGAAGCTCCACCAAATTTGTAAACAATCATTTTTGCACATTTTTTATAATAAGCAAAGCCTACAAATTTAGCATTTCTTATCTTTTAAACCTTGATAACTTAAATAAAGTTTCTAATACGTTGTTTTTTTAATTATTTTATTCTTATTCATAAAATTAAAACTATTTTTGTAAATAATGCTACTAATTTTATCGGGCATTCTTGGGCTTAGCAAAACCAAAACCTTAGTTTTCAAATGAAAGGATACAATATAACCACACTCAACGAATTTATCATTCGCCGACAGGCAAACATCCCTTATGCCAAGGGAGAGTTATCTAACCTTTTACATCATATTGGTATTGCTGCAAAAGTAGTGCATAAAAAAGTGAATAAAGCCGGGTTGGTAGACGTTTTAGGCGAGGCCGGAAATGTAAATATCCAGGGCGAAAATCAGCAAAAGCTGGATATATTTGCCGACATGCAGTTTACAGCTGCCTTAAAAGATAGCGGAGAATGTTGCGGGATTGCTTCTGAAGAAGATCAGGAGATTATTACCTTTGAAGATGAACTGTCGCTGGATGGGAAGTATATCGTTTGTATGGATCCGCTCGACGGATCATCCAATATTGATGTTAATGTTTCGGTAGGAACGATTTTTTCTATTTATCGTCGTATTTCTCCCCGGGGAGAGAAAGCTCAACTCATCGACTTTTTACAAGAAGGAAACAAACAAATAGCAGCCGGATATATTATTTACGGTTCATCTACCATGCTTGTTTATACTACAGGGATTGGTGTTAATGGCTTTACGCTGGATACAGGAATTGGAGAATTTTGCCTTTCTCATCCCGAAATAAAAACGCCCCCGGAAGGAAAAATTTATTCATTAAACGAAGGCTATTATAATAACTTCCCCGAAGGAGTAAAAAAATATATAAAATATTCACAGGAAAAAGACAAAGAAACCAATAGACCTTACTCGGCAAGGTATATTGGCTCATTGGTAGCCGACTTCCACCGAAACCTTTTAAAAGGAGGAATATTTATTTATCCGGAAACAGCCAAAACCCCTAAAGGGAAATTAAGACTACTTTATGAATGTAACCCTATTGCTTTTATTGCCGAACAAGCCGGAGGGAAAGCAACTGATGGACACCAAAGAGTATTAGACATTAAACCGGATTCATTACATCAACGCGTACCCTTTTATACCGGATCAACAAAAATGGTAGATAAAGCTGAAGAGTTTTTAGAAAAATATAAGTAATTTTAAATTAGATAAATCTTATGATGCACAAGGTGGTTGATTTAACAACTGCCTTTTTACTTTATGAACCCAAAAATTATACCACTCCAGGAAATTCTGGAATTTTATAACAACCATCCTCAGGTTAATCAAATTTTGCACCTCTTAAATAGTGCAAATCAGCATATCTTTTTAAGAGGGTTGATAGGTTCATCCAAGAGTCTTGTTGCCGGCAAAATTATAAACGCCAGGAACCACTCTCACCTTTTTATTTTCCAGGACAAAGAAGAGGCAGCTTATTTTCATAATGATATCTCTAATATTTTGGGAACCGAAGCAGCCTTTTATCCTACTTCCTATAAACGATCCGTCATATATGGTGAGGAAGATAGCGCTAATTTATTACTCCGCTCCGAGACTCTTACACAACTTGCTGACAATAAAAACCTTGTCGTTACAACCTACCCCGAAGCTGTGATTGAAAAAGTGATTGGCAAGAATAACCTTATCCAATCAACGCTGCATTTAAGCGTGGGAGAACAAGTGAGTATTGATTTTATTGAAGAAGTTTTGCAGGAATATCATTTTCAGTATGTTGATTTTGTTTATGAACCGGGGCAATATTCTATTCGTGGAAGTATTATTGACATTTTTTCTTATGCATCCGATCTACCCTATCGTATAGATTTCTGGGGCGAAGAGGTTGAGTCAATCCGTTCCTTTGATATTGAGAATCAACTATCAAAGGAAAAATTCGAAAAAATTTCCATTGTCCCTAAAATTGTAAATCCTGTAACAGAAAATAAGGAACTAAAACAAACCGAATCTTTTTTCAGTTTTTTACCACCAAATACCATCATCTGGACAGATAACCTGTCATTTATTGGGGATAAAGCTTCGCAGGTTTATGCCAAACTATCCGAAGAAAACCGTGAAGACCTTATTATAACATCCAATCAATTAATACAATTTATTCAAGAGTCACAACACATTGAATTTGGACAGAATAATTATTTCAACAGCAACGAGATAAAATTTAATATTGCCCACCAGCCAGTTTTTAACAAAAATTTCACCCTTCTTACCGAGAACATCTCTTCCAGTCTTGAAAAAGGTTACCAGACCTATATCCTCTCAGACAATGAAAAACAGATTGATCGATTAGAAAATATCTTTAATGATATAAATCCAGAAATAAGCTTTAAACCGGTTTTAAAAACACTCCATGAAGGATTTATCGATCACGATATCAATGTTTGTTTTTATACTGATCATCAGATTTTTGGTCGCTACCATAAATTTAAGATTAAAAACAGTTTAAAAAAGAAAGAACAAATAACCCTTCGCGAATTGACAGGGTTACATCCTGGGGATTATGTGGTACATATAGACCATGGTATAGGGAAATTTGGCGGCTTAGAAAAAATTGAAATCAACGGCAAAACCCAGGAAGCCATAAAACTGGTTTACAAAGATCAGGATACTCTATATGTTAGTATACACGCTTTACATAAAATAAGCAAATACAAAGGAAAAGATTCCGAACCACCCAAAATTTACAAATTAGGAACCGGGGCCTGGCAGAAGCTTAAACAAAATACCAAGAAAAAAGTAAAAGACATTGCCAAAGAGCTAATTCAGTTATACGCTAAACGTAAAGCACAGAAAGGATTTGCCTATGCCCGGGATACTTATATGCAAAAAGAACTTGAATCATCTTTTATTTACGAAGATACACCCGATCAACTAACCACTTCTGTGGCAGTTAAAGAAGATATGGAATCAGAAACACCTATGGATCGACTTGTTTGTGGGGATGTTGGTTTTGGAAAAACAGAAATTGCTATACGTGGGGCTTTTAAGGCTGTAGCCGACAACAAACAGGTAGCTGTTCTTGTTCCTACTACAATTCTTGCTTTACAACACTATCAAACATTTACCGAACGATTAGCGGATTTTCCATGTAATATTGAATACATAAGCCGACTTAAATCAGCAAAAGAACAAAAAGAAATTATAAAAAAGCTGGGCGAAGGGAAAATTGATATTATTATTGGCACCCACCGACTGGTAGGAAAAGAAATTGAATTTAAAGATCTGGGGTTGCTTATCATTGATGAAGAGCAAAAATTTGGTGTTTCCATAAAAGAAAAATTAAAAAAAATAAAAGTTAATGTTGACACCCTCACTTTAACCGCAACACCCATCCCAAGAACCTTACAATTTTCCATGATGGGGGCCCGTGATTTATCGATCATCAACACACCCCCGCCCAATCGTTATCCTATTATCACAGAACTTCACACTTTTAACGAAGACATTATAAAAGAAGCTATTGATTATGAATTTCAACGTAACGGGCAGGTATTCTTCATTCATAACCGGGTACAAAATATCGAAGAGGTTGAAAAACTGGTCAATAAATTATGCCCTGATGTTAGAACGGTTGTGGCACATGGACAAATGGAGGGTAAAAAACTTGAGCAAGTAATGCTCGGCTTTATTCAATACGAATACGATGTATTAATTGCTACAACAATTATTGAATCGGGGCTTGATATTTCCAATGCAAATACAATGATTATTAATAATGCCCAAAATTTCGGGCTAAGTGATTTACACCAACTACGGGGACGCGTGGGGAGATCCAATAAAAAAGCTTTTTGTTACCTCTTAGCTCCCCCCCTTGTTTCTCTTACTCAGGATGCCCGGCGAAGATTAAAAGCGATTGAAGAGTTCTCCGAATTAGGTAGTGGATTTAATATTGCCATGCAGGATTTAGATATCAGAGGAGCCGGAAATTTATTAGGTGCCGAACAAAGTGGCTTTATTACCGATATTGGATTTGAAACCTACCATAAAATTCTAAACGAAGCAATCTTAGAGCTAAAAGAAACTTCGTTTAGGGAATTATACGAATCGGAACAACAAAAAGAAACCGAAAAGCAAATAACTAAACAAAGATTTATCAGTGATTGCCAAATCGATACAGATCTGGAAATTCTGTTCCCCGACCACTATATTAGCAGTATCTCCGAACGGATAAGGCTTTACCGTGAATTAGACAATACTGAAACAGAAGAACAATTGTTAAATTTTGAAGCACAACTAAAAGACCGTTTTGGAAAAATACCACCACAAACCACAGAGCTTATGAACGTTGTAAGACTTCGGTGGCTAGCAATAGGTTTAGGTGTTGAGAAAATAATTCTTAAAAACAATAAACTGGTTGCCTATTTTATCAGCGATCAGGATTCTCCATTTTATAAATCTCCGGTTTTTGCTAAAATCCTGGGATTTCTGCAAAAAAATCCACAATCGATAAAAATGAAAGAAATAAATAACAAACTAACTTTAAGTATCCAAAAGATTGATAGTATACAAAAAGCTATCGATATTTTTCAACAAATTAACAATCATCAAAATTAATGTATAAAGAACCCGTAAAAATTGATAATTTATTATATCTTTACGCCTGATTTTTAATAAATTATGTTCATGAACCTTACGATCGATATAGGAAACAGCAGAAACAAATTTGCTGTTATCAGCAGAGGAGAGATTATAGAAGTTTTCAATTTTACCACATTAAGCATACAGAACATTGAGGATATTACCCAAAAATATCCTGATATTAAACACGTTATACTTTCTACGGTGCGTAATTTAGAGGATTCTTTTTTAACCTTTCTGCAATCAAAATTTGAATATTTTATTGAATTAAACGAAGAGACCAAAATACCTATAGAAAACTTATATCAAACAAAAAATACACTGGGCAAAGATCGTTTAGCCTCTGTTATTGGAGCAAACAATATTTTCCCCAACACCAACGTTCTGGTTATTGATGCGGGTACCGCACTAACCTTTGATTTTGTCAATGACCAAAATCAATATTTAGGAGGAGGTATCTCTCCAGGCCTGGAGATGCGATTTAAAGCCTTGCATCATTATACAAACAGGTTACCATTAATGAAAAAAAACAATAAACATCATTTAATTGCAAACAATACACAAGACGCTATAATTTCAGGAGTACAAAACGGGTTAATATTTGAAATTGACGGTTATATAAACACTTTAAAAACAAAATTTAACAATTTAAAAATAATTTTAACAGGTGGAGATGCTATTTTTTTTGATAAAAAGCTAAAAAATACCATCTTTGTAAACTTGAATTTAAATTTTATCGGACTAAACAGAATCTTAGAATACAATAGAAAAGCATGACTAAAAAAACATTTTTAACAATAGGAATTATCATTATTTCTCTAGTACAAACTTTAGGACAAAGCCTTACCAATTCGCCCTATACACGATTCGGGATAGGGGAAATTGACAGAGGGGGATTTACCAAAAACAAAGCAATGGGGGGGATATCTACAGGACTACGTTCAAACAATCACATTAACTTCCTAAACCCGGCTTCATTAAGCTCACAAGACAGCATGTCGTTTATTTTTGACGTTGGGATTTCCGGCATTCACAAAAACCTTAAATCAAATGAAAATAGTTTAACGTATAGCAACTTTGCTTTTGACCATCTGGCTATTTCTTTTCCAATTAAAAATTGGTGGTATATGAGTGCAGGGGTAACTCCTTACTCAAAAATCGGATATAATATTAATAAAACCGATGCCTACGAGTTTATTGACAGTGTTGATATGAAGTATAATTATTATGGAAATGGCGGAATTACCCAACTTTTTTTGACAAACTCATTCAATATTTTTAAAGGACTGTCGGTTGGATTTAATTTTAATTATTTATTTGGCTCATCCGAACAATACAATCAAGCTTATTTAAATGCACCCGAAAGTTACTCAACAGTTATCGTCAACAAAATTAAAATGGAAAAAATAACCTTCGATTTTGGCTTACAATATTATGGAGAAGTTGGCGAGAAATATTTTTATGTTGCAGGACTTACCTATTCTAATAAAATAAACTTTAATGCAACCAATGAGCAGTCGGTATTAATGACTGAAAACTACAATTTATTTGATATAAGTGTAATTGATTATTTAGCGAATTATCGAAGTAGATATGATACAATAACCAACGAAGAAAACACAAACTACAAAGTTGAAATACCACAACGATTCAGCGTTGGATTTACTGCAGGAATAAAAGATAAATTAACCATCGGGGTGGATTACAGCTACCAGGA
>JBNJFS010000057.1:0-11761 GCA_051747085.1 Bacteroidota bacterium | reverse complement strand
AAAGGTGAAGATTTTGCAAATATAAAAACACTTCAGGATTTTTATGAATATATCATACAACATGCAAAATCGAATTAAGATATTTTATGATTGAATTTGGAGGGTTTATTAAATGCCATCATGGAAGGGACAATCTCGCGGAAATATATTAGGATATAAAATTTTTGTATTTACCCTTAAATACCTGGGGTTGCCTTTTGCTTATTTTATTCTAAGATTTGTTGCTTTCTATTATTTTATTTTTGCTAAATCAAGCGCTAAACCACTATATTATTACTTTCGGAATATTCTACACTATTCGCCTTTAACGTCCGTCGTATCCATTTATAAAAATTATTATGTTTTTGGTCAGGTATTACTTGATAAATTTGCCATTCTTGGAGGCTTAAAAGGGAAATTTTCCTATAATTTTGATGGAGAACACCATTTGCGGGAAATGGCTAAAAACAAAACCGGTGGAATTATTGTAAATGCACATATAGGAAATTTTGAAATTGCAGGCCAGCTATTAGAAAGATTACAAACAAAAATTAATGTTCTAATGCTTGATGCCGAACATCAACAAATCAAAAAATATCTATCCAATGTATTGGTTAACAAAGATGTAAACATTATTCCTCTGCAATCTGATTTTTCACATATCATACCTATTAGTGAGGCCTTACTTAACAAAGAGCTTATTGCCATGGCCGGCGACAGATATGTTGACAACAGCAAAGTTTTTAGTGTCGACTTTATGGGTGAAAAAGCTTTATTCCCGGCAGGACCATTCTATCTTGCAGCTCGATTTGGAGTGCCGGTTACCTTTGCTTTTGCTATGAAAGAATCAAAAAAACATTACCATTTTTTTGCTACCAAACCCATGTATATAAAAAAGTATACAAATCCTGAAGAACAAGATAAAGAGCTAAAACATTTTGTGGAAAAATATGCTCATGAGTTTGAAAGAATTTTAAAAAAATATCCTTTGCAATGGTTCAACTATTATCAATTTTGGGAAAATGAAAATTAATTATGAGAAATAAAATACTTTTCATATCAGCCAATCAATATGCAGACCCTTATCCTGTTTACCCCATCGGGTTATCATATCTTACAACTTATTTAAAAGAATTTTTACCCGATTTTGATATATCTATCTTTGATTTAAATTTCAATACCCTTGAAGAACTAAAAGAAAAAATCGCTGCAATAAAACCCAAATATATTGGCGTTTCCTTCCGTAATATCGATGATGTAAATTCCATAAACAAGAAATTTTTTGTTACTCAATACAAAAAAATCATAGAACAAATAAAATCGGTATCGGATGCTAAAATCATCATTGGAGGTTCGGGTTTTTCTATCTTTCCCGAGCTCATGTTTAACACCCTGAAACCCGATTTTGGAATCTATGGCGAAGGTGAAGATACCCTTTTGAAGCTCATTAAAAACCTTGAAAACAACACTGATTATTCAGGATTAAGCAGGTTGGTATACCAAAAAAACGGCCAATGTATCTTTAATAAAAATGAAAGTTATTTTAGCGATTTGGCGTTAAATTTCGAAGACCAACTGCTGGACTTTTACTGGAAAAAAAGCGGAATGCTAAACGTCCAAACCAAACGCGGATGCCCGTATAACTGCATTTACTGCACTTATCCGTTGATAGAAGGAAAAAAAGTAAGAACATTAAATACCGACAAGATTGTCGATACCCTAAAAAAACTATATTATCAAAAAGGGATTGATTACATTTTTTTTACCGATTCTGTTTTTAATATCAGCAATAATTACAATTATGAACTGGCAGAAAAAATAATTGCCAGTGGAATTAAAATAAACTGGGGAGGATACTTTACATTTACCCATTTAGATGAAAATTTATTGAAAATTCTAAAAAAATCGGGACTCAAACATGTTGAATTTGGTACCGAAGCCATATCGGATACTACCCTTAAAACCTATGGCAAAAATTTTACGGTAAATGATGTTTTGGAGAAATCTGCACTTTGTAATAAACTGGAAATTGATTATGCCCACTTTCTGATTTTAGGAGGATATGGTGAAACAGACCAAACGGTAGACGAAACATTTGAAAACTCAAAACATATTGAAAACTCAGTATTTTTTACCTATTTAGGAATGCGTATCTACCCGGGGACAAAGCTTCAGCAATACGCCATTCAAGAAGGGATTATTGATAAAGAAGATGATTTGCTTGAACCCAAATATTACCTGTCGAAAGAGGTTGGTTACGACAGCATAAAACAGCGGGCAAAACAAACAGGGCGCCGGTGGGTTTTTCCTGATGAAGATACAACAATTATAACGAACAGATTACGTGCACGAAATAAAAAAGGACCATTATGGGAATATATGACCATGTAATAGCCGATGGTGAAACCATCTTAAAATTTATTCCCCAAAGACCGCCCATGGTTATGGTAGAAAAATTACATGTAGCCGAAGGGGGAAAAACGGTCGGGAGTTTCCATATTTATGAACAAAATATTTTTTGTAAAGATGGTTTTTTACACGAGCCCGGTTTAATAGAAAATATTGCTCAAACAGCAGCCCTGGGAGTAGGATTCTCATACAGTAATCAGGATAAAAAAATCCCTACGGGATATATTGGTGCTGTACAAAAATTAACCATACACAATCTGCCCGAAATTGGAAAAACAATTTTCACCGAAGTGAATGTTGAACATGAAGTTTTTAATACCACGTTAATTTCGGCAAAAATTACATGCGATGACGAATTAATTGCCGATTGTACCATGAAAATTTATTTAAACGAAATTTAAGTTTTATCGACATGAAGAAAAAAAATGTCCCCCAAGATGAAGGAATCACTGCAGGTATTTCACGCGAGGTGCAATACGCTGTGGATGAAAATGGTAAATATGTAAAAACATTTAGCAAGGGCTGGGAACCCAAAAATATAGTTAATGATATTGCCTGGCAGGATATACAGGAACGCGTAAAAGAAGCTATCGAGAAGATTAAAGCCGGTAAAGCCAGCCCGATTTTATACTATATGGAAAATAACCAAATGAATGTATCCCTGTTGGCCGATTATGTTGAGTTACCGAAATGGAAGGTACGAAGACACCTGAAACCTAAAGGTTTTAAAAAATTAAAACCAAAGCATTTAGAAGTTTATGCAAAAGTCTTTGAAATACCTGTTGATGAATTAGTTAATTACAAACCAGAAGAATAAACCTAAAAAAAATGAAATTAGATTATAAACACATACCTTCGGGCCACTGCGAGAACGGAGTAATTGCAGGATTACTTAATTATCATGGATTAAAACTTAATGAAGCATTAATTTTTGGTATTGGAAGTGGACTGTTCTTTGCCCATATGCCATTTATTAAAATTGACAGTATAGCAGCAACATCATTCAGAACCATTCCGGGGATGATTTTTGCAAAAGCCGCCAAACGAATGGGGATAAAAATGAAAAAACAAACTTTCAGGAAACAACCCAAACGTGCTATGGATGAGCTGGATAATACACTTAACAAAGGACTTCCTGTAGGAGTTCAGGCCGGAGCTTTTCATCTTACTTACTTCCCTCCTGCCTATCGTTTCCATTTTAATGCACACAACCTTACGGTATACGGAAAAGAAGGAGATACATACTTTATCAGCGATCCGGTTATAGAATATCCTACAACGTTAACCTATGATGAATTAAAAAGAGTAAGATATGCCAAAGGAGCATTTCCTCCGAACGGGAAAATGTATTACCCCATAAGCATTCCTGAAGAAATAGATTTAAAATCGGCCATAAAAAAAGGTATAAAGCAAACAACAAAATATATGCTCGATATTCCGGTACCATTATTTGGGGTAAAAGGAATAAGATACATGGCAAAAAGAATGAAAAAATGGCCTGAGAAATTTGGTCCCAAAAAAGCATCCTCTCATTTAGCACAAGTAGTAAGGATGCTGGAAGAAATTGGTACCGGAGGAGCCGGATTCCGATTTATTTATGCAGCCTTTTTACAGGAAGTCGCAAAAATAATGGAGAATGATGCCTACAACGAACTATCCCGGGAGATGACCGATATTGGAGATATGTGGAGAGACTTTTCTTCCATGGCAGCAAAAATATGTAAGGGAAGATCAGCAGATAAGGACGGATATAATACGGCTGCTAATTTATTACTCGACATTGCTGACAGGGAAGAACAACTGTTTACAAAACTGAAGAAACTGATAAAAAATGCATAATAATAAACCTATCATTGAAATAAAGCATCTTACAAAAATTTATAAAGGATCATCAACACCAGCAATTGATGATATCAACCTGGATATTTCAACAGGTGAAATTTTTGGTCTGCTGGGTCCCAACGGAGCGGGTAAAACAACCACCATTTCCATTTTATGTGGATTATTTGCTCCCACTTCGGGAAATGTTTTTATCAATGGTATGGATTACCAACACGCATCTGAAACCATAAAAAATATTATTGGCGTAGTTCCTCAGGATATTGCGCTCTACCCTACCCTTACAGCCAGAGAAAATTTAACATTTTTTGGACATCTTTACGGATTAAAAGGCAAAAAGCTGAAATCAAGAATTGATGAGTGCCTCGAGCTTTTCGGACTGGAAAAAAATGCCGGAAAAAAGATAAAAACTTTTTCAGGAGGAATGAAAAGGCGAATAAACCTTATCGCCGGCATTCTACACAAACCTAAAATTATTTTTCTGGATGAACCAACCGTAGGTGTTGATGTGCAATCCAGAAATGTAATACTGGATCATCTGAGAAATATCAATAAAGAAGGGGCAACACTTATTTATACGTCGCATTATATGGAAGAAGCTGAAAATTTCTGCTCAAAAGTTGCCATTATTGATAAAGGAGAAATAATTATTGAAGGACAACCTGAAGAGCTTATCAAAAGTAATGAAGAATATACGAACCTTGAAAGTATATTTTTGCAACTAACCGGACGCGCATTACGCGACGAATAAAAAAGAAAATTATGTTACGATTAATATCATCTATATACAAAGAGTTTTTAGTATTGATAAGAGACCGTGCAGGGTTGGCCATTCTCTTCATTATGCCTTTATTTCTTATCATTATTATGACCCTCATTCAGGATGCTACGTTCAAGTCGATAAAAGAGGCCAACATTTCCATGATTTTGGTAAACAACGACAACGACAGCCTGGGTGCTGCTATTAGTAATGGTTTATACGAATCTGATTTCTTTGAGATTGTTGAAAGAATGGATGGAGAACTCATTACTGAGGATATGGCGCAAAAAGCCGTTGCTCAGGGAAAATACAAAATCGGGATTGTAATTCCGGAAAGGGCAACCGAGGCAATCAGGCAAAATGTAAAAGCACTAATCAACAAATCTTTTACCAGCCTCAATATCCCGGGAGCCAAAAAAAGAACCCGTAAAAGCTCCATTGACATTAAAATTTATATCGACCCGGCGACAAGCCAATCTTTTAAAAACACTCTCATGAGTTCTTTAAAAGAATTTACTGCCGAGCTGGAAATAAAATTATTTTTCCAAAATTTTTCTTCTACCCTTGCCGGGATGTTTCCCGACCAGGATCCAATAGAATTTGAAAATTTCCAGACCATAAACTATAAAGAAATATATGCGTCTACTACAGAAGATGAAATATTACCCAACTCAGTACAACATAATGTCCCTGCCTGGACAATGTTTGCTATATTTTTTATTGTATTACCGCTGGCCGGAAATATTATCAAAGAACGCGATGAAGGAAGTGTTGTCCGGCTAAAAACAATGCCCGGCTCTTATGTTACGGTAATGTTTAGCAAAATATTTATATACCTGGCCGTTGCCATGTTGCAATTTATTCTAATGCTAATGGTAGGAATATATTTACTGCCTGCGATGGGGCTACCTCAGCTTGAAATCGGGCCGCATAAAATAGCCCTTATAGCCTTAGCCATTGCTTCAGGACTTGCAGCAACCGGTTTTGGTGTTGCTATAGGAACAATAGCAACTACGCATGAACAGGCGTCGACTTTTGGGGCCGTTTCCATTATTATATTTGCTGCACTCGGAGGAATCTGGGTTCCGGTTTATATCATGCCACATACCATAAGAATTATCAGCGAATTTTCGCCGTTATATTGGGGCTTAAATGGTTTTTACGATATATTCCTGCGAAATGGAAATATTGTAGCTGTTTTACCCGAAATTTTCAAACTTATCTTTTTCTTTGCAATTATGCTTCTAATTGCAATAGGATATAATAAAATAAATAATGCAAAATAGAAATTTTATTAAAAATAAATTACCCTTGAAGAAAAAATTAATCAATACAACAGAAATCATCATACGGTTTAGTGAAGTTGATTCCATGGGCATTGTATGGCATGGGAATTATGCAAAATATTTCGAAGACGGAAGAGAATCTTTTGGTAATCAATATGGAATAAGCTATCTGGATATTTACAAGAACAAGCTGCTTACGCCATTGGTTAAACTGGATTTCGAATATAAATGCGCATTGGAATATGGCGATACTGCAGTTATTGAAACAGAGTACATTGACCACGAGGCCGCGAAAATCCATTTTAAATACACCATATATAACAAAAAAAATAATCAGGTGGCAGCAATGGGTGAAAGCATTCAGGTTTTTTTAAATCCCGAACGGGAACTATTGCTTACACCACCGCCTTTTTTTAGCGAATGGAAAAAGAAAATGGGACTCATTGAATAATCAACTAAAACAATGAATACAATTTATAGCGTTTCAAATAATATCATCACATCGCTCGGATTTTCATCCAAAGAAAATTTTGATGCACTAAAAAAAGGAGTATCAGGGATAAAGGAGACTTCCGACCCCGAAATTACCCAAATCCCATTACAAGTATCTCAGGTTGACTCTGAAAGACTAAATAATGAATTTAGCCATATTGGAAATCCTGCGGATTATACCCGCCTGGAGCAATTAATGATTTTATCAATAGATGATGCAATAAAACAAACGGATATAAACCCGGAATCGGACGAAACCATTTTTATTTTTTCGTCTACCAAAGGAAATATTGACCTGTTAGAAAGAAACAACCTTTCTTTTGGAAAAGATAGAATTCATTTATGGAAGCTGGGAGAAATCGTTAGCAATTTTTTCAACTCCCCCCTTCCTCCGGTTATAATATCCAACGCTTGTGTATCGGGGTTAACAGCCATAACAACAGGCGCACAGTTACTAAGAAAAGGAACATACAAAAATGCAATTGTTTGTGGCGGTGATATCATTTCTGAATTTACGCCTTCAGGATTTCAGTCGTTTAAAGCCATAAGCCCACAACCCTGCAGGCCTTTTGATGCTAACCGGGATGGAATTACTCTGGGCGAAGGTGCGGGGACTATTATTTTATCAAGCGAAGAAAAGCATGTAAAAGAGACTAACCCAATAATTTTCCGGGGCGGGGCAAATACAAACGATGCAAATCATATCTCCGGACCTTCAAGAACCGGGGATGGTCTTTATTATGCCATAAGAAATGCATTAGCAGATGCAAACAAAACGGATAAAAATATTGATTACATTTCGGGCCATGGAACAGCCACTCCATACAATGACGAGATGGAATCGAAAGCCATCGCCTGGGCTGAGCTGGAGCATGTTCCGGTAAACAGCTTAAAAGCTTACTGGGGACATACGCTGGGAGCTGCAGGAATTGTAGAATCCATTGCAGGAATTTATTCCATTAAAGAAAATTGTTTGATTAAAACGTTAGGATACTCAGAGCATGGCGTAAGCAAACCCTTAAATATTATTACCGAATATAAAGAAACAACAATAAATAATTTCTTAAAAACAGCCTCGGGATTTGGCGGAAGCAATGCAGCGGCTTATTTTTCCCAAATCAATAACGATTAAGATTTTACCCATGGAAAATATCATTACCAAATATTGTATTATCCAAAACCGCAAAGTAATTGTTGACGGAAAAACCGAATACGAAGATACTGATAATCTCGAATACGGAAAATTGATGAAATCCATCTATAAACATTATCAAATTAAATATCCTAAATATTTTAAGATGGATAATTTATGTAAAATAGCATTTCTTGGGTCGGAAATTTTAATGCAAGACAAGGAAAATATTAAAAATATTGACCCTGCAAGAGTTGGTGTAATACTGCAAAATACACACTCGACCATTGATACCGACACAAAATATACTGACACCATTAAAGATAAATCAAACTATTTTCCCAGTCCGGCTGTTTTTGTTTATACATTACCCAATGTTATGATTGGAGAAATTTGTATCAGAAATAAATTTCAGGGGGAAAATGCCTGTTTTATTACAAAAGATTTTAACCCTGATTTTATTACTGAACATGTAAATGAACTGCTAGATGAAGATAAAATGGATGCTTGTATTACCGGATATGCTGATTATATTGATGGTAAATATAAAGCCATGATGTTTTTAGTAGAAAAAAATAAGGAAAATAGAAAAGATAATATTAGTTTTAAACCCGAAATCATTAAAAACTTAATAAAGTAAAAATAGAGATGGAAGAGCTTATTCAAAAAATTAAAGAACAAGTTATTGAGGTATTAAATCTAGAAGATATTGAGCCTGATGATATTGACACAGACGACCCATTGTTTGGCGATGGCTTAGGACTTGATTCTATTGATGCTTTAGAATTAATTGTATTGTTGGAAAAACAATATGGAATAAAAATTGAAGATCCGAAAGACGGGAAAAAAATATTCTACTCAATTAGAACAATCGCAGAGTATATCGAAGAAAACAAGAAATAACAGATTAACGTCGATAAGGAAGAAGATATGTCAAAAAGGGTTTTTGTCACAGGGATAGGTATAATTTCAGGAATTGGGAGAAATGTGGAAGAAAATCTGCAGGCCATACGCCAAAAAAAATCAGGTATTGGTAAGATAAAATATCTGAATACGAATCATAAAGGTACCATTCCTGTTTCTGAAGTAAAGCTTTCGAACGATGAGCTAATGGATTGGTATGGATTAGATAAGAACCTACCGTATACCCGTGCAACTTTAATTGGCCTTGTTGCTGCTCACGAGGCTGTTCAGAAAGCTCAAATATCTGATATAAAAGAATACCGCACAGGTCTTATTTCAGGAACTACCGTCGGCGGGATGGATAAAAGTGAACATTTTTATAAAGATTTACTAACAACAGATAAGCATATTCAATATATAGAAACACACGATTGTGGCGACAGTACCGAAAGAATAGCCGATTTTCTGGGTGTAAAAGATTTTGTGTCAACAACAAGCACCGCGTGTTCATCAGCTGCCAATTCAATATTACTGGGTGCCCGAATGATTAAAAATAATTTACTGGACCGTGTAATTGCCGGCGGAACTGAATCATTAACCAAATATCACCTGAACGGTTTTAACACATTGATGATTCTGGACCGCGAGCCCTGCAAACCTTTCGACGAAAACCGAAAAGGATTAAATCTGGGCGAAGGGGCCGCATTCCTGGTTATTGAATCAGAAGATGTAGTAAAAGCAACGGGTAAAAAAGTTTTGTGCGAATTAACAGGTTATGGAAACTCCTGCGAAGCTTTCCATCAAACGGCTTCTACTCCCGAAGGAAAAGGTGCATATATGGCTATGAAAGAAGCGCTGGACAGAAGCGGACTAACTCCGGAGCAAATAGACTACATTAATGCACATGGTACGGGAACCGAAAATAACGATCTTTCGGAAGGAAGAGCCATTGAAAAACTTTTTGGCGACAATCTTCCTAAAATAAGCTCTACCAAAGCATTTACAGGACACACAACCAGCGGCGCAGGGGGAATCGAAGCTGTTTTATCTGTACTGGCTATTACTCATAACTTAATTTTCCCCAATCTGAATTTTTCGGAACAAATGAAAGAACTTAACTTTAGCCCGGTAACCGAGTTGTTGGAAGATGTAAAAGTTGACCATGTTTTATCCAACTCATTTGGTTTTGGAGGAAATAATTCAGCATTAATTTTTTCAAGGTATTAGTATGGAAGTTTATATTAAAGGCATAGGAAATATATCACCACAACATACAACAGATAACAGCAAATTTTTAGATGAGGTTGTTAATCACGAGCATGATTTTCTTTCGTGTATCGAACCTAATTATAAAGAATTTATTTCGCCCATACAGTTAAGACGAATGAGCAAACTGATAAAAATGGGCATCAGTGCATCGAAAATGAGTTTACGCGATGCCGAAATTGATAATCCTGGAGCTATTATTACCGGAACCGGGTTAGGACTGGTTGGCGATACCGAAAAATTCTTAAACCAGGTAATTGACAGCAACGAAGAATTCCTCGCCCCTACTGCTTTTATTCAATCAACCCACAATACTATCAGCGGGCAGGTTGCGATTGCATTAAAATGCTTTAACTACAACAATACCTATTCGCACCGCGGATTTTCTTTCGAAAGTGCACTGCTGGATGCCATGTTATTAATTAATGATAACGATGCAGAAAATGCTCTTGTAGGAGGTTTCGACGAAATTACACCCGAACATCATTCCATCATTAAGAAAACCCGATGGGTAAAAAATGAAAAAATAAAAAGCCTTGAGCTTTTATATCATAAAACCCAGGGAACCATTGTGGGCGAAGGGGTTATCTTTTTTACTTTAACCGGCAAAAAAGAACCCGGCACCTATGCTAAAATCAAAAATATCAAAACCATCTATAAACCTGAAGATCATCAGGAAATTGAAAATAAGATTGACCAATTTCTAGCTGAAAATGGATTGACAAAGGATGAAATTGATTTAGTGGTATTAGGTGCAAACGGAAATATTGATACCGATAATATTTATTATCATTTAGCCGATAACATTTTCGATACCAATTATGCTTATTTTAAACATTTATCGGGCGATTACCATACCGCCGGGTCATTTGGTATGTGGCTGGCTGCACAAGCAATAAAACACCAGAAAGTACCCGAAGCAGCCCGCTTTAAAAAAGAATCTTTTACCGATAAGCCGATTAAAAACGTACTGGTTTATAATCATTTCAGAAATATCGACCATTCATTATATTTATTAACCCAATGATTAACCTAAGAACCACATTTGTTCTTTACATCATTGTTCTGGTCCTGGTTTATCTCTTTCTTCCATGGAAAGGGATATTTTTTTCCGTAGTCACCCTACTGCTGCTCGTACATTTAATCTACTGTTCGTTCAATATCTGTTCCCAGGCATACCTTAAAACCATTTGTAAAGCCAATACAACCGAAAAAAAAATTGCCCTTACCTTTGATGACGGGCCAAATGAATATACGCGTAAAGTTTTAACGATTTTAGATAAACACGATATAAAAGCCACCTTTTTTTGCATTGGAAAAAACATTGAAAAAAATAATGATATCCTTACTGAAATTCACGAAAAAGACCATTTAATAGGAAATCATACCTGGTCGCACGACCAATGGTTCAATTTTTTTCCGGCAAAAAAAATGAAAAAGGATATCGTGAAAAATGCAGAACTTATCTGCCAACAAACAGGAAAAAGGGTGAAGCTCTTCAGACCACCCTATGGAGTGACCAACCCTCCGTTAAAAAAAGCAATTGCGGGTTTAAATTACCAAACCATTGGTTGGAGTTTACGTTCGCTCGACACCATAAAAAAGCCGGAAAATGTAATCCGGAAGTTAACTCAAAAGATATCACCCGGCGATATTATTCTTTTGCACGATAACCGAAAAGAAATAACACAAATT
>JBNJFS010000056.1:0-11889 GCA_051747085.1 Bacteroidota bacterium | reverse complement strand
ATTTTTAATGCCAGCAAATCTCTGCCATTTACTGTAGAACCAATATTTATCACCTTACATATTTCAGGGTAGGTTGTTTCGTAATGGTTCATCATTTCAACATATAAATCGTAGGTCGGATATTTATCCCAATTTTGCATTTCTGCCATAGTAGTAGCAAGTTCTTCTTTTGCTCCTTCTCCGGGTTTATCCAGCAATGTATATTTATACCCTAATTGTTTAAACTTCTCCAGGGTTTTGTCTGTGGCATAAGCATGTACGGTATGGTTGGTTACTTTATCAATGGAAATAACCCGGGTTATTTCTTTTAACTCAGCTTTATCCCTGATGTCGAAGGTAAAATAGTACTCATTAAAATCCTGAGCTTTTATGGAATAAAAGAGCACAACAAATAATAATGAAAGGTAATATTTTATCATTTATATTATTTTTAATGATATAAAAATACATAAATAAAGGGTATCTGTAAAATGGATACCCTTTATTTATTTAATATAATATTTTATTAGTTAACGATAACAGGTAATGTAAAATGATTTTCACGGGAAATAATTCTGATCATAAATAATCCTTTTCGTTCAATTGAAAGGTCATATTCTTTTTTATTATCAACACCGTCTATTTGTTTTAAGAGTGTTCCGTCGGTGTTAATAATCTGAATTTTAATGTTTTCATTCAGGTTATGTAAATTGTTAAGATCAACTTTAAATTGTCCGGTATTTGGATTCGGGTAAATATTGAAATCCGGATTTTTAACCTTATCAATGGATACCGGCCAGGTTTCGGTTATTTTTATTGTACATTCACCTTCTTCACCACCTGCGCTACCATCCATTTGTAGCCAGTATAATTTTCCAGGCTCTAAATCAGCTACTTCATCAATGGTGGCAGAATAATCAGGGGCATCATGATCGTCATTGGCTGCTAAAAGAGTATATAAAGTATCATTGCCGCTTGTGATATCTTCACAATCAAGGGCATCCCAAACAGCTATTTGGTTGTCAAATCCACTGGTTTCAATTTTTACTCTTCCGGAATTGGGTGCGGTAAACGTAAACCAGACACTGTTTTCTAATCCTTCTCCCTCGCACCAGTTACCCGACAGGTTACAACCTCCCAGCGGAGGATGTGGTTCATTTTCCTGTACCGTTGCATTAGCATTTGTAAATGGACCCAGTTCCTCATTCAGGTCTAAATCAATTGCATTACAAACATCATCATTTTCCGGAGCCTGAGTAATAATAATCCGGATAGAATCTGTATTGTTACAACTGCCTAAAGTCCCCAGAACATAAATGGTAGTATCTGTTGCCGGAGATACTTTTACCTTGGCATCGTTTATATTTCCCTCAATTAGTTCTTCGGGATACCAGTGATAGGTATCTGCACCATGGGCAATCAACTCAACAGAATCTCCTTTTGCTAATTTATAACTTTCATAAGGGCTTATTTGTACATTTATTTCGCTACTAACATTCAGGTAGTTATAACTGATAACCGAATCTTTCATACCTGTTGCATTTTCAACGATAAGTTTAATGGTTTTAAACCCTTCGCTCGCATAGGTAACAGTATGTGGACCTTGGGTATCAGCTGTGGCAGGAGTTGCATCTTTTCCAAAGTCCCAAGAATAATTTTCTACATTACCAGCCGATTGGTCGGTAAAAACTACGTCTGAATTTATGCAAGTCGTTGTATAGTCGGTTGTAAAACCGGCTTTGATATCTTTTTTCGTTCCATAGGCTCTGATACATAGATCGAAGGGATATTCAGTATCACTTCCAACAGGAACCCATTCATCCCCATGGTTGCTAATCCAGCCAACGTTACTCTCAATATCCGGATATACATAATCTTCAATTTCAAATTCTACCGGTATGGGGAATTTGTCATTCGGACTATAATAACTTATTTTAATATATATATCACCGGAAGTTGTAAAAGGAACATTGAAGGTATGATAACCCGGATGCTCAACAAATAAATCGTATGCTTTAGCCAGGGTATCCGTTAGCAGATCGCCGGTTTTTGTTTTAAAAGCCTCAATACTGATATATGAATTAGAAGCTCCAATATAAGTACCAATTTTATTGAACGAATGTTCTTCGGAAACATTATATTTTACTAATGCATAATCCTTAGAATCACCAAAACCATACGAAGTAACTTCTCCAAAATAATCGTACATTAAAAGGGTATCAACTTCATTAATTTCTTGTCGTGTGGGATAAATGGTAGCATTCCTGAGAGCATGGGTATCATTATAAGACATGTAAAAATAGCCATCTTCACCCCAATCGGTGTCCCAGCTGTTTTTTATAATCCATGCACCGGTACCTCCGGCTGTTCCTTTTGTATCA
Source organism: Bacteroidota bacterium (assembly GCA_051747085.1). Lineage (GTDB taxonomy): Bacteria > Bacteroidota > Bacteroidia > Bacteroidales > UBA12077 > UBA12077. The sequence goes on along the minus strand of JBNJFS010000056.1, from coordinate 9,529 downwards.
TCCCAGCCAACAAGCAATACACCATGATTTGGCCCCTCACTACCTGAATAATAGTAGGTATTATTAGTTGAGTTAAAATAAGAACTTTCATGGCGATAAGAAACAGCTATTGCTCCGTAATGCATCAACATATATTTTACCACTTCAGCATTTCGTGGTAAAAAATTTGATTCTGTCACATAAAATTGAGGGGTTGTTCCACTATCCGTACAATTAAAGTTATCATCAGCGTAAGGGTCTTGCGTTTCAAGTATTGGTCCTTGTAATCTTGATAAATAAGCAGTAGCTATGGATTGATTACCTCCTTGTTCCCATACGAAACCATGGCAGGTAGCCATATTTTTTTCGGATAAGTCAAGATCATTCTCGTTAAACCCTAACACTAAACTTCGCGATTCAATTGCTCCCAACGCAGCAAATGACCAGCAATGGCCGGCATTCCCCTGATTTTTGACCGAAGTAACATAATTTTCGTCTCGTAAATCATACGATTCAGGAAAAACAAATTTTGCAATCTCATCATTTATCTTATCGCTAAAAACATAGATTGTTGGCGAAGGAATAAAACCGGTTGGTTTTGTTTTTTGGTTAATAAACTCTTTGAAATCTTCATTTAAAGGAGCTTTTTTTGCTAATTGGCTAAATAACTGGAATGTAGTTATTGTTAAGATTAATAAAGTAAAGATTTTTTTCATCATCATTAATTTAAAAATTAGTAGTGTTTATTTAATTTTCTGGATTAACCACTTTCCCTAAAAAGTATATGGTTCCGTCATTTGTATTTTTAATGGCATAAATGAAAGGACGATTTGCTTTGAACGTAACATTTTCTATCAATACGGCCGTTTTTCTCATAACTACTGCTGTTGCAGCTGCAGCTTCTGTTCCTTCTTCATTCACATCAATGGTGGATTTATGGATTACTTCATCAATAAATAATTCCGTTTTTTCTGTCATTCCCGAGAAATCGGCGTCACCGGTAAAAGCTTCTTTCATGCCAAGTTCCTGAAATAAATCTTTTAAGTTAAATTCACTATCCACATTAAATTTAGGAATAGATATTTTTACATTATATTTTTCTTTTTTCTTTTCATATCTTTCCATACACTTAACCGATAAAAACCGTTCAACCCACTTTAATTTCCGGTAATTTTTAGGTAAAATAATCATTAGGGCATAATCTTTATTGGCATACGGAATTTCAATAATTTCTTTTAAACAATCTTTGTAGTACCAGGTTTTTATCTGCTCATTCATGAAGGTAGTGGTAACCTCTTCATCTTTTGTGATGGTAAATTTCTCTTTTGTATTTTTTTCTTTTTTAAAAGGGTTATCCCAACCTCCCTTAAAATACAATGCATTTACCAGTACAAGTTTTGTATCCGGACCTAATGCCGTAGGCTGAATAAGATCGGTGATTTTGTTCCGTGTATTTTTTTCAACCCATCCGTTAATCTTCAGCGCTGCTTTTTGGGGTTGATAAAAGTCTGTATAAAAAAGCGCTGACGAATAATATTTTTTATTAATATCCAGGAATTCTTCTTTTAATTTAAAATTTTGTTGTATCCATAAGGAATTTGCATTGTAGAATTCCACACTGCTTTTTTTATCGGCTACAATTTCCTGAAAAAGATTACTGAATTCCTGATGAAATAATGGTTTGTCTTCTAAAAAATAGAGTGTTTTTTGAAATTCTTTTGCTGTTTTATTTTCAGCCCCTGCATAAGTCATGGCCATTGCTGAAGAAATACTGAAAGGAGAAAAGACTAAATTGCTATTATTGTCTTGTAGTTTTTTGTAAATATCAATAGCGAAATGGTTGTTATTATCCACTATTATTTGCTTATTTTGTGATTTTAAAAAACTTGTAAATTGAAAAATCAGCAATATTAAAAAAAGTGTTTTTTTCATCATTTAAAGTTTTAATACAGCGTAAAAATAAAGATTATTTTTATTGAATAACAATAATTTTTAATTAATTGAGGTAAAATATTATGCATCTCCTTGAGCCCTTCTATTCATGGCGTAAATTTTATATAGCATCCGAGGATGAGCGTTCTCCTTTTTTTGGAAGGGTATACAGTGAATTTGAGTTTACCCATTCAGTTTATAACTATCTTATTCACCCTCAGTGGGATGATTTTGGCTCCGAAACGTTATATCTTAAAATATTGTTTACAGATTATGATAAGGGCTTTACAATTATTGAATTTATTGGTGAGTGGAATGATACCTTGTATAATGATGTAATGTTTTTGAAACGGGAGGTTATTGATCCATTAATAAATAATGGGGTAAACAAGTTTATTTTAGTGGGTGAGAATATTTTAAATTTTCATGCTTCGGATGATTCATATTATGAGGAGTGGTTTGATGATATCGAAGATGGATGGATAGCAGGAATTCATTTTCAACCGCATGTCAAAAATGAATTTGTCCATAATAATATTGATTATTATATTGCTTTTAGCGAAGAATTTGATAACCTTAACTGGCGCAGCTTACCGCCTCAGGTTCTTTTTAATCATATGAATGATAAAATGAAAAACAGGCTTGGCATGTAACGGTATATTGAATTTAGCTATATATTTTTGTATCTTTAAACTTTATAAAAATTTAAAATCCGAAATCATGAAAAAGTTCATCATCTTTTTTGCTATTTGTGTTTTGGGCGAATATTCCTTTGGACAAAGTATTTCTTCTCAGGTTATTGCATCAACAGGCGATTATTCTGAATCTTCAGACTATAGTATTAGTTGGACTTTAGGCGAAATTGCAATTGAGACCCTCGAATCATCTGCATATATTCTTACTCAGGGATTTCATCAGGGATTTTTTGAAATAACATCTGTAGATAATCCTTTGGAAAACAATGTGGAGATAAAAGTTTACCCTAATCCTGCAACGGATTATATATTTGTCTCCCTTGAATCGGATGAAGTCAGGTCTGCTATGATTGAATTGTATGATTTGGATGGAAGAATTGTTTTAAAAGAAAATTGGGATTCCCCCGAAGGTCCTTATCCAATTGATTTATCCGGATTAACTTCTGCACAATATCTTTTGAAAATTTTAACACGGACAGGTAAGCCTTTACAAACATTTAAAATTATTAAACGATAGAATTAAATTGACGAATCTTTGTTCAATAGTCCTTTATTCTTATTTTTGTTGTGAAAGCATTTTTTTGAAAAATGAGAAAGAATAAATGACTAAACAAATTTAATGAATAGCTTTATTAAGTATTGTTAGTATTACTTAATAAAGCTTTTTATTGTTTAACCAACTTGATATAATGATTACATTTGAATTAATTGTAGTATTTATCGTAATTTTATTTATACTGTTTTCTTTATATCAAGAGTTGCTGGGTACCACCTTTACTTTTGTGATAGCAGCTGTAACCCTGGGTTTCTTCGGAATTCTTACTCCCCGCGAAATTTTAAGTGGTTTTGCAAACGAACAATTAGCAGTTATAATTTTATTGCTACTTTTAGGAGATATCATCAGGCAGACCGGGGTTGTAGAAATTCTTTTTGACCGAATATTTAAATCGGCGAGAAGTTATCGGGGGTTTTTAAGCCGAATGACTATAATTATATCTGGTTTTTCCGCTTTTTTAAATAACACACCTCTTGTTGCAGTTATGATGCCTTATGTAAATAACTGGTGCAAAAGAAACAATATCTCTCCATCAAAATTTTTAATGCCATTGTCCTATGCTGCCATACTGGGTGGATGCGCAACACTTATCGGAACATCAACCAACCTTATTGTAAACGGGATGGTAATTGACCAAAAGATTTTTCCGGAAATGGAGTCATTAAATATTTTTGAGTTTGCATATGTGGGTGTTCCAATGATTGTTATCGGATTTTTTTATTTATTGTTTTTTGGCGAAAAATTATTGCCCAATAAATTAGATTTGATTGAAAAATTTTCTGCCAGTACCAGAGAGTATTTGGTAGAAGCTGAAATTCGGAAAGATTCAAAATTAATTGGTAAAACGATAGAAGAAGCCAATTTACGAAATTTAAAAGGGTTGTTTCTGGTCGAAATTATACGAAGATCATTTAAAATATCATCGGTAAAACCTAATGTAATCCTTCAAAAAGATGATCTGTTAATTTTTGCAGGTGATACCGATACCATTGTTGAGATGATTAACTCAGATATTGGTTTACGACTTCCATCGGTAGGAATGCTTTATAAAAAGAAACAAACCGAAGTGGTTGAAATTGTTATCTCTCACAACTCATCCATGATAAACAAAACCGTAAAAGAGATTCGTTTCAGAGCGAAATATGATGCTGCTGTCATTGCTGTTCATAGGAACGGAGAACGGATTTCGGGTAAAATTGGAGATATTGTCATTAAACCCGGTGATGTCTTACTCCTTTTTACCGGGGCCGATTTTATCAGCCGTTCAAATCATACCCAGGATTTCTATTTTATTTCAAAAGTTAAGGATTTCCAAAAAATTGAAACTTACAAGGTTTGGACATTACTCGGAGGAACTGTCCTAACCATCTTACTGGCTGCACTTAACATTGTTTCTTTATTTATGGGATTGGTTGTATTATTAATGGTTGTGATAGCGATGAAAATTGCTAACCCCAAAGAGCTTTATAAAGCAGTGGATTATAACCTGGCCATGATTATTGCTCTGGCTTTGGCTTTGGGAACAGCAATGATAAAATCTGGAGCTGCTGACTTAATTGCTGATTTGGTTATTACTGCATTTTTGCCTTTAGGTAAAATAGGTCTTTTATTTGGGATTTATTTTATAACAGCAATATTGGCTGCTTATATAACCAATAAAGCAGCGGTAGCCATAATCTTTCCAATTTCGCTTACAATGGCTGCAAACCTGGATCTAAATCCCGTTCCTTTTGTTCTGGTTGTATCCTTTGCTGCCGCAGCCAATTTTATTACTCCTCATGGATATCAAACAAACTTAATGGTTTATGGTCCGGGAGGATACTCTTTTAAAGATTTTTTCAGGGTTGGTGCTCCATTAACGTTGATTTATATGGTAGTAACCGTTGTTATCTTAAATTTAATATATCTCTAAAAATATTTTTTATGATAAACTATAAAGAATTAATGACAGTAGCTGTAAAAGCTGCTTTTAAGGCAGGAAAAGAAATTTTAAATGTTTATCATTCCGAAGATTTTGGTATAAAGATTAAATCAGATGATTCTCCATTAACGCTTGCAGATAAACGTGCGCATGAGATAATTGTAGATTTACTTAAATCAACCAATATTCCAATTCTTAGCGAAGAAGGTAAGGAGATTGCTTACGAAGAAAGATCGAAATGGGAGTATTATTGGTTAGTAGATCCTCTGGATGGAACCAAAGAATTTATCAAAAGAAATGGCGAGTTTACGGTTAATATTGCATTAATCTATCATGGACTTCCTGTTGGAGGAGTTGTTTATGCCCCATGTCTGAATGATTTCTATTTTGCATTAAAAGAAGTTGGTGCTTTTAAAACCTCGGTATTTAATTTGGATATTGATGATTTGAACTTTGATAAATTAATCGATTTATCCCAAAAACTTCCTGTTTTCAGCAAAAAAGATAAATATACTGTAGTGGGAAGCCGTTCGCATATGAATAAAGAAACAGATGAATTTATCGATACGTTAAAAAAACAGTACGGAGAAATCGAATTTATTTCCAAGGGTAGCTCTTTAAAAATTGTTATGGTTGCCGAAGGAAGGGCAGATATTTACCCCCGCTTTGCCCCAACGATGGAATGGGACACAGCTGCCGGACATGCTATTGCTTTATATGGCGGATGTGAAATTATGGAAAAAGACGAACACACACCCCTCATATATAATAAAAAAGAGCTTTTAAACCCCTGGTTTGTTGTAAAAAGAAAATGCTGATCGTTTTAACGTTATCTTTTTATTTAGGATAATACTTTATTGTGTAATTTTAGACTTTTGATATCCTGATTTAATATACTATGGAAGAAATACAATCAGTAGAATTACGACATCTAAAAATAGATGATTACAAAGAACTTAAAGCATCTATGATGGAAGCTTATCCGAACTGGCCGGGTGCTTACTGGAAAGAATCGCATTTACAAAAATTACTGGAGGTATTTCCTGATGGTCAGATTGCTGTTGTTGTTAACGGTGTAGTCGTAGGTAGTGCCCTTTCCTTAATTATTAAGTATGACCATTTTGGCGATGAACATACCTATAAAGAAATTACCGGAAATTACACGTTTAATACCCACACCCCTAAAGGCGATGTGCTTTATGGGATCGAAGTGTTTATTAAACCGGAGTATCGTGGGTTAAGGTTAGGACGCAGATTATACGATGCCCGAAAAGAATTATGTGAGAAATTTAATTTAAAAGCTGTTGTTTTTGGCGGGCGTATCCCTTATTATCATAAATATGAAAAGGATCTTTCACCCAAAGAGTATATTCAGAAGGTAAAATTAAAAGAGATATACGATCCTACATTAACCTTTCAGATAGCCAATGACTTTCATGTAAAAAAGATTTTAACCGATTATATGCCTGGTGATGATGAATCCAAGAGCTATGCTGTTTTACTGGAGTGGGATAATATTTATTATACGAAGAAAACCAAAAAGCTTTCTGCCCAAAAATCCGTAGTACGGTTGGGATTGATTCAATGGCAAATGAGACAATACAAAACCGTTGACGAGCTTTTTGAACAGGTAGAGTTTTTTGTTGATGCTGTTTCGGGGTATAAAAGTGATTTTGCTTTGTTTCCTGAATTTTTTAATGCACCATTAATGGCTAAATATAATGATTTGTCAGAACCTGAAGCAATTCGGCAGCTGGCAACCTATACCGATGAGATGTTAGAACGGTTTTTAAAACTGGCCATTAGTTACAATGTAAATATCATTACCGGAAGTATGCCTTATTTAATCGGTGATGCGTTATATAATATTGGTTATTTAGTGCGTCGTAACGGAACGTATGAACAGTATGAGAAAATTCATGTAACACCTGATGAAATGAAATACTGGGGCGTTAAGGGAGGAAAGAAGATTGAGGTGTTCGAAACCGATTGTGGACCCGTTGGAGTAGTTATTTGTTATGATGTTGAATTTCCCGAATTGTCGAGGATTCTTGCACAGGAGGGAATGAAAATATTATTTGTACCTTTTTTAACCGACACCCAAAATGGATATTCCAGAGTTCGTAGTTGTGCACAAGCCCGGGCTATAGAAAATGAGTGTTATGTAGCTATTGCCGGCGCTGTTGGAAACCTGCCCAAGGTACACAATATGGATATCCAGTATGCTCAATCCGGCGTTTTTACCCCTTGCGATTTTTCATTTCCTATCAATGGTATAAAAGCAGAAACTACACCAAATACCGAGATGATTCTGGTCGTTGATGTAGATCTGGATCTGATAGCTGAATTAAACCGATACGGAAGCGTTAAAAATATGCGCGACCGCCGTACCGATTTGTATGAGTTAAGATTAAAATAATTTTTTGGAGTAAAAAATTATAACTTAGCCTTAGCCTCAGCCTCAGCCTCAGCTTCAGTCTCAGCCTTATAATTCATGATCTTTGTTTGCTCATTAATCGATTCCTGATGGATGGTTTTAAAAATTTTGGTAACAAAGTCAGTCTTTAAGTTTTTTTCTAAGCCTTTTTTTATATTTCTTTTTAAGATTTTCTCCCACCGCCCGGATTGTAAAATAGTCATATTATTTTCTTTTTTATATAAACCAATTGAATGTACCAAATTCATTCTTTTTTCGATCATCTCTAATAGTTCATCATCGCACCGGTCAATTCTAAAACGCAAATCATCCAGTGTTTCATAAGATATCCCGGGAGGTACTTCTTGCCGGATAATCAAGTCATCTAAAAGCTTCTTTAGTGCTTTTGGGGTAATTTGTTGTTTTGCATCACTCCAAGCATTATCAGGGTTAATATGCGATTCAACCATCAAACCATCAAAATTTAAATCCATTGCTTTTTGAGAGATTTCTTTTAGTAAAGCTCTTTTCCCTGCGATATGACTTGGATCACAAATTAATGGAATTTGCGGTATTCTGGTTTTTAGTTCAATAGGAATTTGCCATTGGGGTACATTCCGGTAAATACTTTTTTCAAAACCAGAGAAACCGCGATGAATAGCACCAATGTTTGTAATCCCTGCATTATACAAACGTTCTATGGCACCAATCCATAATTCAACATCCGGATTGACAGGATTCTTGACTAAAACAGGTATTTTTATCCCTCTGACAGCATCGGCAATTTCCTGAATAGCAAAAGGGTTAGCTGTAGTTCGTGCACCAATCCATATCATATCAATACCCGCTTTTATTGATTCGTACACATGTTTTACATTGGCTACTTCGGTCGAAATTAGCATTCCAGTTTCTGCTTTTACCTGTTTAAGCCATTCCAGCCCGGGAGTTCCAACTCCTTCGAATGAGTTTGGGCGTGTTCGTGGTTTCCAGATGCCTGCTCTAAAAATAGTAACTCCGTTTTCTTTTAACCTTTTTGCTGTTTCAATCACCTGCTTTTCTGTTTCTGCACTGCAGGGTCCTGAGATAATGACAGGTTTCTCCTTCGCGAGAATATTCCATTCATTTTTCTGTTTAATTTTTAATGTTGATTCCATAATTATAAAATTTTTTTTATTCGGTTTGCTTTTTGAATCAGTTCATTCATCTTATCTGAATTACTTTCGTTAATGGCTGTTTTAAAATCATTCAATTTATCGATGTAAGTATCTAATACAGAAATTACATTCTCACTATTATTTTCGAAGATGGTGGTCCACATATCTGCTGAGCTTTTTGCAAGACGTACTGTTGAATCAAAACCTCCACTTGCCAGGTTGAAGATATTTTTTTCATTCTTTTCTTTATCTAAAACCGTTAGTGCTAAGGCAAAAGAGCTGATATGCGATATGTGGGATACATAAGCTACATGGACATCATGATTGTATGCATTCATATATAACGGCCGCATATTCAGGTATTCATACATCTTTTTTATGGTTGAGAGTGCTTCTTCGCTGCTGTCTTCGGCATCGCAAAAAATAACTGCTTTTCCATCAAACATTCCTGATTGAGCAGCCCAAGGGCCTGAGTTTTCAGTTCCGGCCATAGGGTGGGAGGCCACGAAATTTTGTCGCTTAGGATGAAATTTTACGCGCTCGCATATGGTTCCTTTAACAGAGCATGCATCGGTTACCATCTGATGACTTACCCGGTCGAGTACTTTAGGTAAAAGCCGTATGGTTTCATTGGCCGGGATAGCAAAAATTATTAAATCGCTATTATCTATGGCATCATCTAATGTACAAGCCTGGTCGATTATACCCATGTTTAAAGAGGTATTTAAGTGTAGTTTGCTCGTATCTACTCCTATAACCTTTTTGGCAAATCCTCGTTTTTTGAGGTCAATAGCCATCGAACCTCCAATTAATCCTAATCCGATAATACTTATTTGCATAACAGTTTATTTTTAAGTTCTTTTACTCGTTTTATGG
>JBNJFS010000055.1:0-11957 GCA_051747085.1 Bacteroidota bacterium | reverse complement strand
ACTAAATTCGCGCCATTCGTGTATAATTCGTAAAATTCGTGTTTTAAATGAAGATATTAGTTACAGGATCTGCAGGTTTCACCCTGTGGAATAAAATCAAAGATTTTAATGCGAAACATCTCCGTATTTTGTAAATGTACTTTTATTCGTTAAATTTGAAATCAAATTTGAAAAAATGGAAGCAATATTTAAAATAGAACCCACTGAATTTAATCAAAAATTATTTCAGAATATTAAAAAGATGTTTGAGGGGAAAAATGTTACCATTACTATCTCTACTGAATTAGACGAAACAGACTACTTGAATGCAAACCAGGCAAACAGAAAACATTTGCTCGAAAACCTGGCTCAGGAACCAACGGTCAGGTTCACTCCTGAAGAATTTGACCGACACGTTGAAAAACTTTTGAAAGATTCATAGCCCTTTCTTAAAAATGAGAAACATCACTTTTACACCCGGGGCTTATTCAGATTATATCGCCTGGCTCAAAACAGATAAAAAGCTTTTTATTAAAATAACAAACCTTATACGTGAAGCAGCAAAAAATCCCGGCAAAGGGATCGGTAAACCGGAACTTTTAAAACATGATTACAGTGGCCATTGGGCCCGCAGAATAAATAAGGAACATCGGCTTGTTTATAAAGCTACAGAAGAAACTATCAAAATTATTTCGTGTAAGTACCATTATGAAGAGTGACAAACAACCACAAAAACTAAAACATTGAAACCCATAACATGGAACTTGAAACCTGTAACAATTTATCAATCTTATAATTTCCTTATCGTTGCCCATTGAATTTAAAAACAATCAGCACCTTCTGCACGAAAAAACATAATAGCATGGACTTACATAGTAACAAACAAAAACAACAAAGTTTTATACACCGGCGTAACCAGTAACCTGAAGAGCCGAATGGAAAGTCACCGAAGCAAGAAGTATCCCAATGCTTTCACCGCCCGTTACAACGCCGACAAGCTTGTCTGGTATCAAGGGTTCGACAGCATCATCGATGCAAGGGAAAGGGAACGGTAGTTAAAAGCAGGAAACCGGACCAGGAAGATAAAACTTATAGAAGATATAAACCCGGAATGGAAAGATCTCTACGAAATATTATAGGTGCAAGGGGAATGAGACCGCTTCGTCCTTCGTCCTCGCGGAATCCTGTACCTAACATTATTAAGAGCAGGGATATCCCTGCACAAAACAACATTCGTGGCACGACTTCCCGAGGAGCTTGCGACGAAGGGAACTTAAACAACTTAGCACTCAGAAAATTATGAAAATATTAGTTACAGGATCTGCCGGCTTCATCGGCTTTCACCTCGCCAAACGACTCCTCGAAAGAGGAGACACTGTCGTTGGTATTGATAATATAAATGATTATTACGACGTAGAATTAAAATACGCCCGCCTCGCAGAAACCGGCATCTCCCGGGAGGCAGAAAAATGGCACACCAAAGTACAAAGCACAACCTATCCCAACTACAGCTTTGTGCGCATGAATCTTGAAAACAGAGAACAGCTTAATGCGTTGTTTGAACAGGAAAAATTCGACAAGGTGTGCAACCTCGCTGCCCAGGCCGGGGTGCGCTACAGTTTGGAAAACCCACATGCCTACATCAACAGCAACATTATGGGGTTTATCAACATTCTGGAAGCTTGCCGCCACCATAACATCAAACATTTGGTTTATGCCAGTTCCTCCAGCGTGTATGGCAACAACACCAAAATGCCGCTTAGCACCAGCGACAATGTGGATCATCCAATAAGCCTCTATGCCGCTACCAAAAAAAGCAACGAGCTCATGGCTCATACATACAGCCACCTATTTGGCCTGCCCACCACCGGACTGCGCTTCTTTACCGTTTACGGCCCCTGGGGACGACCCGACATGGCCCTCTTCCTCTTTACCAAAGCCATCCTCGCCGGCCAGCCCATAAAAGTATTCAACAACGGCAACATGGTTCGCGACTTTACCTACGTAGATGATATTGTAGAAGGAGTAGTTCGTGTAATAGATAATCCCCCTGCACAAAAAAATGTTCAGGGCACGAATTTCTCCTCCTCTCAGGAGGAGTACTCCGCCGATAGGCGGAGGGAGGTGGTAAATTCAGACGGGGAGGTGAGTGCGCCGGATAATGAAAAGCCAATAAATCAAACCCCTGCCCCATACAAGGTTTATAATATCGGCAACTCCTCCCCCGTCCCCCTCATGGAATACATCGCCGCCATAGAAACCACACTCGGCAAAACTGCCCAAAAAGAATACCTCCCCATGCAACCCGGCGACGTACCCCGCACAGAAGCCGATGTAACCGATTTAGTTGAAAACTTGGGCTATAAACCGGGTACACCAGTGAAGGCTGGAATTGAGAAGTTTATAAAATGGTACAAATCCTATTTTTGATTTTTGTAACTTTGAACTTTATAAATTGTATTTTCAAACAAAGAAATAAACTTTAAAATGGTAAATTGGAATTTACATATTGAATCAGATCCCGGTAAGTTATTCGGAAAACCCACAATTATCAACACAAGGATATCTGTAGATTTAATTCTGGAAAAACTGGCGGCAGGCGACACCGTTGAAGATTTATTAGCGGCATATCCAAAACTGACGAACGACGATATAATTGCTTGTTTATTATTTGCCGCCGATGCAATCAAAAATGAAGTCATAATTCCAAAAGCTTCTTAATAAGATTAAGTGATTTACCGCGTAATGAACGTTTATTGCTCGCAGTTAAAACTATTTTCTCAAACTTAAATAAACTAAAAGGAAACTTTTCAGTGCTTACAAAAAACGGACTTCGAATTAAAAACTTGCGAGGAAAGGCAAAATAATTTCAAAATGATGATATTGCAAGTTTACAAAACCACTGACTGTTACAGAATAATATTACACAACCTCGCCGCCATAGAAAAAATTTACCCTGTGAAATTCGCAGAATATTTCAAGGAGGCACTCGGCAAAACCGCCCAAAAAGAATTCCTGCCCGGCGAATTACTATTGACGGGCCTCCCCATGCAACCGGGAGATGTACCCCGCACAGAAGCCGACGTGGCGGATTTGTTGAAAATATGGACTATCAGAGGGGGACAAGGCAACCCGGTTAGTCGGATTGCCGAAGGGGGTTAAGATCAAACCAAGAATCTTTTGTTTTTGTAAAACAAAGCACAAATTGCAAATATGCGACAGCGGAAAGTATAAGTCTTAGAAAAAAAAATTCATTCATCTAAATGAAAAAACAAGTTAATAAAACACATTACCAGTTTAATAAATACCTCCAAAAAGCTCGGTGGATAAGTATATGGCACCAAATTGATGAAGTAATTAAAAGTAATCCTTTGAATGTACTTGAAATCGGACCGGGTCCTGGTTTATTTAAACATGTTTTAAATTCCAACGAAATTTCTGTTGAAACAGTAGATATTGACCCGGAACTACAGCCCGATCATGTAGCTTCTGCCACTCAGTTACCATTCGAAGATAATTCTTATGATTGTGTTTGTGCGTTTCAAATGCTTGAGCATTTACCTTATCATGATTCATTAAAAGCTTTTAATGATTTTGTAAGGGTATCAAGGAAAAATATTATTATAAGCTTGCCGAATGCTAAAAAATTATGGCACTATTCATTTTATATTCCCAAAATAGGACAGTTCAGTTTTAGCATTCCAAAACCTAGAATCAAAAACCAAAATCATATTTTTGATGGAGAACATTATTGGGAAATAAATAAAAAAGGATTTTCGTTAAATAAAATAAAAAAGGATTTTATCACTAACGACACAAAACTCACTAATTCATATAGAGTTATAGAAAATCCATATCACCATTTTTTTATATTTGAAAAGTATTCTAAATTACAACTTAAACTAAATAGTAATATCATCATTTTTTGAGACAATGAATACTAATATAAAAGCTAATATTTTTATCATTGGCGCCTCCAAATGTGGTACAACCAGTTTGTGGCACATGTTAAACTTAAATCCAAATGTTTTTATGTCAAACCCAAAAGAACCTTGGTTTTTCTCATTTAGTAATTATATTGATAGACTAAGTTGGTATGAAAGTCTTTTTGAAAAAGTGAATGACGAAAAAATAATAGGGGAAGCATCACCTATTTATTCGGAAACAACTTTAATTCCTGAAATACCACAAAGAATATTTAATTACAATCCCAGTGCAAAAATAATTTACATTGTGCGTGAACCCATAAGCCGGCTTAAGTCAGTCTGGCGACAAACATTATCAAGCGGACATTGGTATAAAAAGAAATATTTAGAAAGAAGTGATATTGATGTACCTCTAATGCCAAAAAAATTCATGCAAGCTATTTTTGAATATCCACTTTTCCTTGAAGCATGTAAATACTGGACACACCTGGACAACTACAGAAAATATTTCGATGATAAAAATATCCTGCTCCTATTTTTCGAAGATCTAAAAGAAAATCCACAACAAGTGTACAATCAGATTTGTAATTTTCTTGAAATTGAACCACAAACCGATAGAAACACCTTTAGAAGACAAAATGCAAGCGAAGGAAAAACAATGGAGAAAGGTTGGGTGGTAAGTTTAAAAAGAAATCAAACCATTTATTATCTTTTGAAAAAAATATCAAATGCAGGTAGAATAAGAGTTCCACACAAAACAATTAATTACGATGTTAAAATTAGCAAGAACATAGAGAATAAAATAAATGAAGTTCTTAAAATAGAAAAAGAGAAAATTTTAACCTACGGCCAAAAACCTCTTAATTTTTGGGATAAATAAATGAATAGTACATTCAAAACAAATGCCCTTAGGGGTTTTAAATGGTCCTTCCTGAATAAAATTGCAGCCCAGGCACTTCATTTTATTTTCTCTGTAATTCTGGCCAGGTTACTTTCACCTGATGATTTCGGCATGTTTGCCATGATTACTGTTTTTTCAAACCTGGGGTTACTTTTTAAAGATTTTGGATTTGGCCATGCCCTCATTTATGACAAGGATCCATCAAAAAATGAATTCGATTCAGTTTTTGTATTAAACCTGATAACGGGTATATTCCTTACTACCCTGTTTTTTTTCTTAGCTCCTGTTATTGCAGGTTTTTACAATGAACCCCGGTTAACGAACCTTACTAAAGTATTTTCAGTTGTTTTCTTTATTCAATCTTTTGGATTGGTTAATCTAGTTGAATTAAAGAAACGCATTGACTTTAAACGCCTTGCGGTAATTGAAAATACATCACTACTTATTTCGTCTTTAATTGCCATAGCATTAGCTTATTATGGGTTTGGAGTCTGGAGTCTGGTAGCGCGTACAATAATGAATATGACGTTGCGTACCATTATTGTTTTTTTTGTGTCAAGTTATCGTCCGGGTCTCAACCTAAACATAAAAGTGATAAAAAAACTATGGAGATACAGCATAAATGTATCTGCCAATGGGTTTCTCACCTATTGGATGCGCAATCTCGATAATTTAATGATTGGTAAAATGATTGGCCAGCAGTCGTTGGGTATTTACAATATGGCCTATCAAATTATGCTGTTCCCAATACGCAACATAAGCAATACAATTAAAGACGTGTTATTCCCTTCTTTTTCAAGCATTAAAAATGACATTAACGTTATTCGTTCGGTATATTTAAAAGTCATTCAAACAATTGCTCTAATCACCTTTCCAATGTTAGCTGGAATTGCAATTTTATCAGAGCCCTTCGTATTAATCGTTCTTGGCGACAAATGGGAACCAATGATTCCAATTCTATCGCTGCTGGCATTAGTAGCTATTCCGCAGTCAATTTTTACTGTAAACGGCACTATATATTTAAACACCGGCAGACCAGACATCCCACTTAAAATTAATTTAATTAGCCTCCCACTGTATGCCATTGGTTTTTATGTAGGATTAAAGCTAAATGGAGTTATTGGTATGGTATATGCCTATATAACAATTTACACTCTATTAATTTTCCCAATATATTATTTTAGTGCATCACAAATGAACCTAAAAATACTTGTCTTTTTAAAAAAAATATATCCAATAATATTAAGTACAACTCTAATGTCCTCGGTTATTTTAGTTGTTAATTTTTTCTCTCTGATAAATGAAAAAAATATTCTTTCTTTTTTGCTAATAATATCACTAGGAATTTTAACCTATTTCTCAATGCTATACGTTTTAAGAGATAAAATTGATTTGTTCGCATTAATTTCAAAGCAAAAATGAAAAAGATCACAATGAAGCAAGACTTTAAATTATTGATTGTTCATATTTCAACAATTGAAAATGAAAAAGAGGATAGTATTAACTCTATAAAAAACCAAACTTACACAAACTATGACATTCGATTAATTGAAAATAAAGGAAAAGTAGAAGCTCATAATGAAATGTATTCATATTTCACACGACATACTGAATATGACCTTTTAGTAAAAGTTGATGGAGATATGGTAATTACTAAAAATAATTTTTTTAACGAAGTAATTAAACACTACAAAAAAATTAAAGCATCTAAAATTATAGTTCCAGTATTTGATTATTATACAAATGATTACATTGCTGGTTTAAATATTTTTGACCGAACAACTAAATGGATATTAAATTCAGATAATATATTCACAGATAGAAAAGATATAAACAGTTCTCCAAGTTACAGAGCCAATATTCTTAAACACTATGTATTGCATTGCCCCAACCCAAATAATAAGCAAAGTTTTCATTATGGGTTACAAAGAGGATTTAAAGCTTTTATGCCTGGAATAAAAAAAAGTGGAAGACATTATGGTTCTTTTCTGCCAATAAAAAAAGTTGTTAGGCAGTACAAATTAAACAAAGATTTAAATAGATATTATGCTTTAATGGGTTTTTATACATGTATGACTAATTTTAATTTAAATAGCAACGTATTATCTTATGGAGATGAATTTGAAAATCTTATTAATTCAATTAAAATAGAAAAAGTGACATTTAATTTCTTAAATAATGTCATAACTAAAGGAAGGTTGACTTACTACTTGTATTGGTCGATACATAGAATACATTCATTTACAATTAAAAACTAATCATAATGAATATCTTACTTTGGGCACCGCATGGTTCAGGTCAACATTATTGGGGGCCAGGCATAAGTGCATACAATTTATATAATTCCAAATGTGCGTGTGATGATTTTTCTATATCGCTGGCTCATGGTTTTAAACAACAAGAAAAATATGACCTGTTTAACGAACATTTTTATATTAGTAACTTGAAAAGGTTTGGCATAATTGGTACAATAATCTTTCTAATTAAAGCAAAAATTTGGATCAATAAAAATGCATATAAGTTCGATGTTGTGCATGTATTAGCTGCTTATGAAACTTCATTTAGACCAGCATTATGGTTTAAAAAGAAAGGAGTAAAAGTATTTTGCAAAATCACAGGAGATAAAGGAGGAATCGAAAATAACTCCAGGCTTTCTAAAATATTAGGCCTTCGAAAATCAAGATTAAAAAATATCAATCAATTAGATGGTTATATCGCCATTAGCGAACAAATATCAGAAATGCTGAAAAGGAATGGTGTTTCTGATGAAAAAATATTTAAAATTCCCAATGGAGTTAATATTAATCGTTTTAAACCGGTTAGTTTAGATGAGAAAAATAAATTAAGGAAAAAATATAAACTTGATAATGTCCTTACAATTTTGTTTGTTGGCGGCCTTTCGGCTCGTAAACAACCGCAAAATTTATTATTTGCCTTTATTCAACTAATTGAAAAGCATAATGTTCCTGATATTCAAATTGTGTTTTTAGGACCAGACCGTTCAAATGGACTAGAAATTAATGCTCTAAAAAATTTAATAGCAAATAAGAGATATAAAGATTCTGTTTATTTTTTTGTTCACAGTGATAAACCAGAAGATTTTTATCAAATGGCAGACTTGTTTTGTTTGCCTTCAAAAAGTGAAGGCATGTCTAATGCCCTATTGGAGGCAATGGCTTGTGGTATACCTTCGGTTGTTACGCCAATATCGGGATCTGTTGATTTAATAAAACATGGCATTAACGGTCTTTATACTAAAGGAGATGCCGATGACATTAGCATTAACTTATTGAAGTTCGTTAAGAACAAAGAAATGATTAATTTGTATAGCAAGAATGCTTTAGAAACGATTAAAGATAATTATTCCTCTGAAATTATTTTAAAAAAACACTTAGAATTATTTAAACATTGAAAGATTTCTATATTACTATTGAATGAAAGTAACGAAGTATAAAATATCACAATTCGCAATTTATCTTGCCTTTTTTATTTTGTTTTCAGGGTATTATGTTGGTCTAATCACCTGGACAAATATAGGGGGCGGAGCATCGCGCTCTTTAACAGTTCCCTTACGATTATTAATTTTGTTTTTTTTAATGTTCGCTTATTTGCTAAAAGGCAAACGGAGTTTTCCAACACCGGTAAAACTTTTCATTTTGTTTTCTATATTATATTTTACCAGAATTTTTTACGAACAACTAACAGGTAGAAATCATTTTCACATTTCTGAAACACAGTTTTTATTGTACTATTCAGGTTTTGTGTTTTTCCCGTTTTTATTTATAAGTCAGACAAAACTCGATGAGAAAAGTTATCAAAAAATATTTCACGCTATACTTTTTTCCACAATAATACTGTCAGTTCTAACATTTATATATTATCGGTCAATAATAGGAACAGTTGGCCGGATATCATACGCAATTTCAAAAGATGCCAATTATATTTCACCCCTTGCGCTTTCATATACAGGGGCTCTGGGAATTGGGCTGGGAAGTATTTATCTCATAACCAATAAGAACATAAACAAAAGAAAAAAATATTTTATTATTATCACTATTATACTTTCGGCCATCCCTTTCTTTTTGGGAGCGTCACGCGGGTCACTTTTTGCTTTGGCTGTTCCATTTTTATTTCTTATTTATAAAATTCGTTCAATAAAGAAAAAATTGGCTATTTCGTTAATGATAGTTTTTTTAGGGTTTTTAATAGTTATTTTTGCAGAAAAAATGGGTAGTGGAATCATAACCCGGTTTATGAATATTGGAGCAGATATTGAATCAGGTAGTTCTTCAACCATTCGACTTATTCAATGGACAGATTCTTTGGAACAATTCTGGAATAATCCATTTTTTGGAAACAGCCTTGAAAATACCACTTTTAATTTTCATCCGCATAATATTTTTCTTGAAGTACTAATAACTACTGGATTAATAGGTTTTATTCCTTTTATTTTTTTGATAATAAAAGGTTTTAAAGCTGCGTTAAATGTTTTTAAAAACTTCCCTGAATATTCCTGGATTGCAGCACTTTTTCTTCAAAGTTTTACACAAAATATGTTTAGTGGTGGTTTATATAGCGCAAGTTGGTTATTTGCTTCGTTAGCATTATTAATCTCTTTCAGTCAAAATCAATTAATTAAAAACGAGTAAAAAATGAAAATTTGTATAATCTACAATACACTTCACCATTATCAAATAAGTATTTGGAGGAAATTCAGTTGAGATAAAATTGAAGTACTAGTATAGCTTATGATACAATCAGTAAAAAATAAAAAATGCTTACTTCTTTTAGAATTTGGCATTCCACATTACAGGAAATTTATTTATGAATATTTTCAGAGAATGTTTGAAGATTTTTTGATAATTCATTCTGGAGAAAAATTTGGTGATAACCAAGAATTTAAAAACAGGAAAGGATTCAACATAAAACTACCAAAAGAAATCTCATTAACTTTTTTTAATATTTTCATAATTCGTAATTACGATATCATTATTTCCACTTTAAATTTTAGAAAACCTCATACATGGTTGCCATTTTTCTTGTTCAGCAAAAAAAAATGGATTTTCTGGGGACAAGGTATAAACCGTAACAATAGTAGAATTTTAAACTTTGTAAGAAAATCAATCATAAATAAATCTGTCGGATATGTGGCATACACCGAAAAAGGAAGAGAAAACTTAATAAAATCAGGTGTTTTACCAGAAAAGATATTGATTGCATATAATACTTTAAAAATTAACAATGCTGAGCTTACCCTGGGCAATAAGTATTTACTTTATGTGGGCAGAATACAAAAACGTAAAGGACTTGAAAAGGTCATAATTAATTTAAAAAATACGGATTATAAATTATTAATTGTTGGAAATGGCAATCATATTTATGAATTAAAAAAAATGACACAACTAAATAAATTATATGAACAAATAACTTATCTACCTGCAATTTACGATGAAACCCATCTCAAAGAGATTTTTTCAAAAGCAATAGCTTACATTTCACCGAGTAGTGTTGGCTTAGGAGTTGTTCATAGTTTTGCCTATGGAGTACCTGTCATTACATGCAAAAATAATAACCAAGGACCAGAGTTTGAATATTGTAATGAAAGTAATTCATATCTCTACAATTTTGATTCAGACTTAAGAGAAATAATTGAAAATGTTTTTCAGAATAAAGAAGAAAGGCTAAATAAAGGTAAAAGTGCATTTGAATATTACAAAGAAAATTTAAGTCACAAAAACGTTTATGAAGCATTTAATTACCACTTCAAAAAAATAGTTGATGAAACAAATAATCCAATCGTTTAAAACCGGTGAAACCATTTTAGAGGAGGTGCCTGCACCAATAGTAAAACCTGGAACAGTTCTCATAAAAACCACCCGCAGTCTGGTGTCGCTGGGCACCGAGCGCATGCTGGAATAAGAAAGAAATCGGAAAACAGAGATCAGAGGTCAGAGGTCAGAGGCTTGCCCCCATGTTGAAATTTTACTGCGTAATTTCACAGGGGTTGGATATCAGATGTTAACCATTTCAAAGAGCTATATGGTTGGAGCCGGGGTGGTAAAAAAGAATGCGCTTAGCGGTTTCCTCCGCTGCTGCGCGATTGCCGCATAGCGATCCCTTTGGGTCGCGTTGTAAAGAACCACCTCGTCACCATCACAGATGATTCAAAAAATTGCTCTACCTTTGTCAGGTTCAGTACTAAAAAAGGATAACCATTATGCCAAACACAGAAGGTAAAAAAAGGATTCGGATTTGAATTTTCATGAACCTGCAAAAGTGAACCGATTGAATTTTTTATCTTTGTAAAAAAGAATAATAAAATGAATGAAATTATTTTTAAGGTTTATCCAGATGATAAATCACAAATAAAAGCGATTAAAGCTGTCTTCAAAGCCATTAAAATAAGGTTTGAAGTTGAAGAAGAAGAACCTTACAATCAGGAGTTTGTAAACCGCGTTCTTTCGGCTAAAGAAGAAATCAAACAAGGGAAAGGGGTTAAAATAGCTACTAAAGATTTATGGAAATAATATATTCCATAAAAGCTCTGGAAGATATAGCATACTGGAAAAAGAGTGGTAATGTCGCGGTACAGAAGAAAATAACTGCATTATTAAATGATATTGCGGCACACCCTTATACCGGGCTTGGTAAACCGGAAGCGTTAAAGTATCAATTATCGGGTTCCTGGTCGCGAAGAATTACTGGCGTCCACCGTCTTGTGTATCGTGTAAATACTGATAATAATACGATTGAAATTGAAACTGCCCGGGGTCATTATTAATTCATTCATTCGGGGTGCCACCGCTTTCTGGTTCCGAAAACGAAACTGAACCCTCCATTCCCCAAACCGAGTTGCTTTCCATTTGCGTAAGTCCGCAGGCACAGCAGGGAGGAATCGGAACCAAGCTACTAACTGTGCTGGAAAAAGAATTAACAAACAGGGGCATTACCCGTTATACAGTTTAAACTACAAAGTAATTGCCGGCGAAAAACTGGAAGGCGCCAACAAATTTTCCCGCAAAAACGGTTTTGTGCTAGTGTCATGTCAACTTTGAAATGTCATTTCGAGAATGTACCCAAAAAATTTTTGGGCATAATGAGGCAATGACAGTGGGAATTGCCAACTTAGTAGCCTGCCTGCACAGTTTGAC
>JBNJFS010000054.1:0-11989 GCA_051747085.1 Bacteroidota bacterium | reverse complement strand
GCGAAAAATATTTCTACCTCCCAAATACAAAACCCGTTCGTTTGTAAAACCCGAAAAACCAAATCCTATTGTAAAATATATTTTGGATAGTTTGAAATAAAATTTTGTTTAATATTTATGATAAAACTATAATTCGTTAGTTTATCTTGTACAATAATTTTTTATCTTTTCAAGTCTTTTTTTTGCATCATTGGAAATTTTTCGTGGGTATTTATAATTACTATATCGAGCAGACCACGAGATATCTCTTAATTTATTATAATCATCAGCAATCTCAGGATGCTTTTCTTCAACCAAATTCGACAATAAACTATGCTTACTTAAATCCATAGGATTATTTATTCTAAAGTAATGTTCAAAATCGCTTATTTTCAATCTTTTACCACTATTTAATTTAATGTTAATTGGAAAAATTTTATATCTAACAAAATGTAGGGCTGAATAAAAAGCAGTTGTTATAACCCAATCTGTAAACTCAGGTTTTTTATCTAGATATTTACATGCTTTTTCGTTATGTTGAGCGTATTCTAAATTATCTTCGTTTATCATAAGTAAAAATGAAACCTTCACTAACAATTCTTTTCTCATTTAAATTGTCATTGTGAGGCATAAAGGTAAAGTTAATATTAAAAGTTTCTGTATTTACTTCCTTCTTTAGCTCTCGACTGAATTTATAGATTTCATCAAATTCGTTAGAAATAAAATCATCAATAGCAATATCAAATACAGTATCGAACTTTATAATATTACTAATTCTGAGGTATGATTTATATACTTTAAAACCACTTTGGCCTATTTTCTCCGTAACTTGTTCAACAATCGACTGAGCATTTTTTAAATTGTTTTCTAATTTCTCAAGTAAAACTTTTTGCGTTTCGTTCTTTTGTTCTTCTTTACCTTTCAAGTATGCATCAATTAATTCGTCATGAGTAAAAAAATCCTTTTCAGGTTTAAGTATCCAGTTAGAGGAAGTATTATTTGACTTATTTACTGTTTTTACTGACATAATCAATTTATATTACGAATCTAATATAAAAAATGTTTTACAAATATATTACTTTTTTTTATCAAAATTACTTTTCAAAATTCTAATAATAGATCATATTTACAAAGGTTGAAAATAATCATTTTGATAATACTTAAGACTTAATATTTTTTAAAATCAATAATACAACACCTTGCTTATATCAATTATACAGGGTTTTAGAAAAAGAATACGTTTTCCGCATTCGCTCAAACAAAGTTTTTGCTTCGTAAAAATCAAGGCTTTGTTGCCCGTCAGACATAGCTTTTTCGGGTTGCTTATGGATTTCGACAATAGCTCCGTCTGCACCAGCCATAATTCCTGCAAGAGCTATGGGTTCAACCATAAAACGGGCTCCTGTACCATGCGACGGATCAATAATTACCGGGAGGTGGCTTTTTTCTTTTAATACCGGCACTGCATTGATATCAAATGTATTGCGATAAGCTTTTTCGTACGTACGAATACCTCGCTCACATAAAATTATTTTTTCGTTTCCTCCGCTAAAAACATACTCAGCCGAATAAAGCAGTTCATCAATTGTTCCGCTTAAACCACGCTTAATCATCACAGGCTTATCTACTTTTCCCAATGCATCGAGCAAATTAAAATTCTGCGAATTGCGGGCTCCCACCTGGAAAATATCTACATAATCATACATCAGGTCAATTTGTTCGGGTTCCATTACTTCGGTAATAATTTTAATCCCATGGACATTACAAATTCGATAAAACATCTTAAGTCCTTCAATACCCACTCCGCGGAAAGAATAAGGCGAACTTCGCGGCTTAAAAACCCCTCCCCGCATCATTTGAATATTATTTTCTTTTAAAAACTCCACCATTTGATGTACCTGACTTTCATTCTCAACAGAACATGGACCGGCCATAATAGAAAACCCATTACTACCAACAGAAACATCCTTATCCAACACTACTTTAGTGGGTTTTATCTTCCATTTCGACGACACCAGCTTATAATTATCATCCACTTTATGGATATCCTTCACACCATCCATATTACCGATTTCACGAATGTCAAAATTACTTGTGCCAATGGCTACGAGGTAAATACTAACCTGCGTTACAACTTCTTTGGTTTTTAATTTTTTTTCGGATAACAAATCCAGGATATTAATTTTTGCCTGTTCACCGATATTTTTTTCTAATTGTATAATCATTTTTCCAATGTTATTTCCTGAATAAAATTCTTTACATCGTTCTTCTCCGATAATGCTTTTATAAAAGCACTGCCAATAATAGCACCGTTTGCAAAAGAGCATGCACTGGCAAACGATGGTCTGTCTTTAACACCAAATCCAATTAAAAAGGGTTTGGTTAAATGCTGCCGTAAAAATGAAAAATAGGACTTCTGTTTAGCGAAATCAACGGCTCCACCTGTGGTAGAATTGGTAGATACTGCATAAATAAATGCAGTGCTCAAACTTTCAATTTCACTTAGCCGCTGTTTTGAGGTTTGCGGACTCACCAAAAAGATAAAATGAATGTCATATTTTTTAAAAATTTGTTGATACTGATTTTTGTATTCAGTAAGAGGCAAATCAGGAATTATAATACCATCAATACCAACTTTAACACATTTTTCACAAAATCGTTCCACGCCAAATTTTAACACCGGGTTAAAATAGCCCATCATAATTTTAGGAATATTACTTATAGCCGAAATTTGTTCAAGTTGTGTGAATATCAACTCCAGCGTAATCCCATTCTCAATCGCCGCATTATTGCTATACTGGATAACAGGGCCGTCGGCAATTGGATCGGAAAACGGGATCCCCACTTCGATAAGATCTGCTCCACTATTTTCTAGTTCTTCAATAATTTTTGTTGTACTGTTCAATTCGGGATATCCGGCCGTAAAGTATACCGACAAAATATTGTATTGCTTCTGGTTAAGTAAATTATCTATTTTATTCATGGTTATAAAAGTTTAAAGTATTTCAAATAGGTATCTAAATCTTTATCGCCCCGGCCCGAAAGGTTTACTATTACTGTCTCATCCGGTTTAAAATTTATTTTATCGAGCAATGCCAGTGCATGCGCCGATTCAAGGGCAGGGATGATCCCTTCGAATTTGGTTAATAAATTTGCTGCCTCTAACGCTTCGTTATCTGTAACGCTTAAGTATTTTGCTTTACCTGATACGTGTAGAAAAGCATGTAAAGGCCCAACTCCCGGATAATCCAATCCGGCAGAAACAGAATAAGGCTCAATAATCTGCCCGTCGTTGGTTTGCAGCAATAATGATTTACTGGCATGCAAAACGCCAACAGAACCATGATTTATGGAAGCTGCATGTTCCCCTGTTTCTATTCCTTTACCGGCAGCCTCGGCAGCATAAAGTTTTACTTTATCATTACCTAAAAAATGATAAAAAGCTCCGGCAGCATTACTCCCGCCTCCAACACATGCCAGTACATAGTCAGGCTCCTTTTTACCCGTTTTTTCATTTAATTGATCTTTTATTTCTTCTGAAATAACCGATTGAAAACGTGTAACCATATCAGGATAAGGATGCGGGCCAACAACCGAACCAATAATATAATGTGTATCTACCGGATTGAAAATCCAGTCGCGTAACGCTTCGTTCGTTGCATCTTTAAGTGTTTTATTGCCTGAATGTACCGGAATAACTTTCGCTCCCAGCATTTTTATCCTTGCCACATTAGATGCCTGCCGTCTAACATCCTCTGCCCCCATGTAAATAATACATTCCATATTTTTTAAAGCACAAACAGTTGCTGTAGCCACTCCATGCTGGCCTGCACCGGTTTCGGCAATAATACGCTTCTTCCCCAACCTATCGGCAAGTAAAATCTGTCCAACCGTATTGTTTATTTTATGTGACCCGGTATGGTTTAAATCCTCTCTTTTTAAATAAATATGCGTATTATAATGGTCTGATAAACGTTGAGCATAAAACAACGGGCTGGGACGACCCACATAATCTTTTAACAAACTTTTAAATTCGCTGATAAATGAATTGCTCTGAATTATTCGAAGGTATTTTTGCCGTAATTCTTCAATATTTGGATATAGCATTTCGGGTATAAAAGCACCTCCAAATTCGCCATAATACCCATTCGGGTCTACATTATTATTCATAATTTATTTTGTTTAATTGTTTTTTAAAAATTTCAATTTCTTTCATATTTTTTATTCCGGGTTCTATTTCAAACCCGCTGTTTATATCGACTCCATATAACTTTTCGTGATGGAATGATTGGATTGCATCAATATCATCCGGCCCGATGCCGCCACTTAGAAAAAAAGGAACTTCCAGCGAATAATTTTTTAATAAGTCCCACGGAAATTTTATTCCATTCCCACCGGGCAATTTGCCTTTGGTATCGAAAAGAAAATATTGACAAAAAGGCTCATATCCTTCCAGCACTTTAAAGTTAAAATCATCAGCAATCTGAAAAGCCTTTATTAACGGGATGTTATTTAAAAACAACTGCTCACAAAACCCTTTGTCTTCGTTTCCATGTAACTGAATATAATCCAGTTTGTACTGATTAAAAGCCTCCTTAATTTCTTCAACAGTAGCATTAACAAATACACCCGCCTTTTTTACCGTTTCCGGGATTTCCTTAAATACATCGGACGAAAGATTATTTCTAAAAATATACCTTTTCGATGGGCGGTAGAAAATAAACCCTGCAAAATCAGGGGGTAACGAAGCAACCGTCCTTATATTCTCCAAATTATTCAGTCCGCAAACTTTTAACTTCATGGCTGTATTCATTTTTAGTATTTTTCTCGATTTGATACAATTGCTGAATTAACATTTTACAGGCTTTCCCGGGATGGCGGGTACTCATAAAACTTTCGCCCATTAAAAAACCTTCAAATCCATATTTTTTAAGTTCGATAATATCTTTCGCCGTTTTGATACCGCTTTCTGATATTTTCAAAAAGCCATCCGGAATAAATTCTGATAAACGTATCGATTGACGAATACTTACCTCAAATGATTTTAGATCCCGGTTATTAACACCCACAATATCAATAAACTCACTGACTTTTTTAATTTCCTGCTCGTTATGGATTTCAAACAGCACTTCCATTTGTAATGATTTTGCCAATTTTGCCAATGCACGAATCTTTGTTTTACTCAAAACGGCAGCAATAAGAAGTATAGCATCAGCTCCGTAAGACTTTGCTTCAATTACCTGATACTCGTCAATCACAAAATCTTTTTGTAATATCGGACAATAGTTATATTTGCGTGCTGTTGTTAAATGCTCAAGGCTACCTCCAAAAAAATTACGGTCGGTTAACACCGATAATGCAGAAGCTCCAGCCTGCATATATTTGATACTAACCTCGGCAACATTTGAATAAGGATTGATGTCACCTTTCGAAGGCGATTTGGTTTTAAACTCGGCAATAACTCCCGATTTATCCGATTTTAGCAGATACTTCTTTAATGATACCGGCTGTGTATTAAAATATGTACTTTTTTCGAGTAATTTATTCGGATAAAGCGATTTACGCTCAGACACCTCATTTTTCTTATGATTGATAATCTTTGTTAAAATATCCATTTTTTAATCATTTAATAGTTTTTTAAAACACTGTAGCGCCTTTTTTCCCATAAGCGAATCTTTAGCCCTGTCAAAACAGTCATCATAACTTTTATGGTGATGTATTGTCTTTAACGCAACACCGGCATTCGCAATTACTACATTTTGTTGTGCCGCAGTTCCTTTGCCACTGAGAATATTCATAAAAATCTGTGCTGATTCCTTTATTGACTTACCTCCTTTTATCTCTTCGGGTAAAACAGTATTGAAACCCAGCTCTTTGGGAGACACGATAGAAACACCGTTATTATTCTGAATTTGCGTGCCACCGGTAAGCGATATTTCATCGTAACCATCCAGGCTGTGAACAATATGGTAGTTAACATCCAATGGCTGATAAATATAATTATACATTCGGGCCAGCTCCAGGTTAAATACTCCAATTAATTGATTTTTGGGTGATGCCGGATTAATCATGGGACCCAGCATATTAAAAAAAGTTTTTACCGATAATTCGCGCCGTATGGGTGCAATATTTTTCATGGCAGGATTAAAAACCGGAGCGTGCAGAAAGCAGATTCCTGCACCTTCAAGTTCATTTTTTAACTTACTGATATCCGACGAAAATTTATACCCAAAATATTCTAAAACATTGGATGAGCCGCAGGTTGATGACACTCCGTAATTCCCGTGCTTTACAACCTTTTCGCCGGCACCTGCCACAACAAAAGAAGCTAAGGTTGAAATATTAAACGTATCTTTCTGGTCGCCTCCTGTGCCACACAAATCGATGGTATTAAAATCCGACAGATCGATACGGATACTTAATTCCTGTAATGCATCACGAAAGCCTTGCAACTCATCAAGCGTTATGTTACGCAACTGAAAAACCGTTAGAAAAGCTGCCAGTTGAGATGAATTATATTCACCATGGGCAATTTTTATTAAAATTTGCCGGGCATCTTCACGTGTAAGCGTGTGGTGCTGAAATAATTGATTTAGTATTGTTCTCATTTTATTGTTTTTAAGTATCGTTTTAAGTATTTATTAACAAAACAGCAGCTTTGATGACAAAGCACTGATATCAAAAGATTTATCTCCCAGGGTTGGGAATGTAATATCCGTTTTTGTTTTTCCATACAGCCAGTTTCTTATGATTTGTTCTCCCACA
Organism: Bacteroidota bacterium; assembly: GCA_051747085.1. Taxonomy (GTDB): domain Bacteria; phylum Bacteroidota; class Bacteroidia; order Bacteroidales; family UBA12077; genus UBA12077. Next base: position 5,245 of record JBNJFS010000054.1, on the reverse strand, counting down.
TCTGTCATTACAGATTCGGGATGAAACTGGACACCTTTCACATCATACCTTTTATGAGATAAAGCCATAATGTTTCCTTTTTCATCTTCGGCAGTAATTTCCATACATGCCGGAAGATCTTCTTTATCAACAATCCACGAATGATATCTGCCTGCAGAAAATCGCTCAGGCATATTTGCGAAAAGAGTGTTTTTATGGGTTAATAAAATCTCGGTGCTTACCCCATGGTAAACTTCATCGATATTTTTTAATTTGCCGTCAAAAACCTCGGCAATAGCTTGCATACCAAGGCAGACTCCAAAAATACTTTTTACCGGAGCATATTTTTCAATGACCTGTTTTAACATCCCTGCTTCATCGGGGATCCCCGGACCGGGTGATAACAAAATTTTATCGTAACAGGCTACCTTTTCCAAATCCAGTTTGTCGTTCCTTACAACATCCACATCCTGTTGCAATATCGATTGCACAAGGTGCACCAGGTTGTAAGTAAATGAATCGTAATTATCAATGATTAATACTTTCATCCTCATTAATTTTTAGAAATTGATTTTACATGATTTATTATGTTTTCAGGCTTATGCTGACTGTTGGCTTTTTTTACAGCCAGTTTTAACGCGCCAAGTTTATGATTTACTTCCTGCAGCTCTTTATTTTCGTCCGATTTAGATACGATACCTGCCCCAGCCTGGTAATTAAGGGTATTGTTTTTGCTTAAAAAGGTGCGTATGGTAATGGCCAGATTAACATTGCCATTAAAACCGATAAAACCGATACAACCACCATAAAAACCACGTTCAGTGGGTTCATAGGAATCGATTAACTGCATTGCCTTATATTTTGGCGCCCCGGTAAGCGTTCCTGCCGGGAAAGTATCGGTTATAATCTTTACCTTATCGGATGATTTATCCAACTCACCGGATACTTTTGAAACAATATGAATCACATGAGAGTAAAAATGCAATTCTTTAAAATTCTCAACCTTCACCTTGCGGGTTGTTTTACTGAGGTCGTTTCGAGCCAAATCAACCAACATAATATGTTCGGCATTCTCTTTAGGGTCTTTAGCCAGCTCTTCGGATAACTTTTTATCTTCGGCATCATTGCCCGTTCGGGCATAAGTTCCGGCAATAGGGTTGATATAAGCTTTATCATTTTTTATTTCGATTTGTGATTCGGGCGATGAGCCAAATAACCTGAAATTACCGAAATCAAAATAAAAAAGGTAAGGAGAAGGATTTAGCGAGCGGAGTTGGCGGTAAACATTAAAATCATCGCCTAAAAATTTCTGCGAAAACCTGCGCGATAATACCAACTGAAAAACATCTCCGCGCTTACAATGTGCTTTTGCCTGTTTTACCTTATCCATATATTCCCGGTCTGACATATTCATTGATTCTTCTCCGGTAACCTGAAATGGATAGTTCGAAATCTTTCCCTGATTAATGATCGATTGAATACGTTGCAAATCACTTTTCTCACCAGAGAACAAATTCTCGATAATTATAATTTCATTTTTGAAATGATTAAAAGCGATAATGTAGCGGAAAAGGCTAAAGTGTAAAACAGGAATTGAAGATTCATCCGGTCGGTTTTTAAATTTTATTGTTTCAAAATATTGAATTGCATCATAACTTATATATCCAAAAAAGCCATTAAAGAAAAACTCCGAATTACTGTTTTTAAAAGATTGAATAAAACCGTTGAGCTCATCAACCAGATGGTCAGTTTTAGTGATCTTTTTCTCTTTTATCCGGTTTAGAACTTTTGTCGTTAGTTTCTCATTATTCACCGTAAAATCGGCAATCGCATTCATACCGATAAACGAATAACAGTTATCAAGATGGTGAAAATCAGAACTCTCGAGCAACACCGAGCCGGGAAATACATCCCTGATTTTTAAATAAATACTTACCGGTGTTTGTGTATCGGCAAGCATTGTTAATGAATGGGTTGTAATTGTTTTCATATTATTTATTGATTTAGATTAAACAAAAAAGGCCTGTCGTGGGAACGACAGGCCTTGATTTAACTTGGGCATAGCACGTTTACCTCACAACTTTATTGCGAACAAAAATGTGCCACCACCAAAATTTAGTATTTACTATTGCTTTCATTTTCTTAATCGTTAAAAAAAAACAACCCTTCGTGATTTCGAAGGGCTGCTGGTTATTTTATATAGCATGGTTTCCTTACATCACGATTTATCAGAGTTGTAAATTAACCACCACCAGTTTGTATTCTGTATTATCATTATTTTTTCTTTTTGATTTTACAAATATAGAAAAAAATACTATTCAAAACATAATTTTATTAAATTTGAACTTTTAAAATAAATAAATTAAAAACTTAAAATTAAATTTATGAAAAAAAGTATTTTATTAATTCTTGCAATTGCATTTAGTTTTAGTTTAAGTGCTCAAATAAAAGTAGGTGGAGCAATTGGATTCTCAGGGCAAAGTTCGAAAGCTACTTCAGAAGGAACAACAAATGAAGGCCCAACAAATATAAAAATCAGATTACTTCCCAATGTAGAATATATGCTATCGAATAATCTTTCTATTGGAGGGCAAATTGGTTTTAGTTTTACCCAATCAAAAAATGATGGAGCTGATACAAAAAATTCATTATTCATGTTCCAGATTTCACCCTATGCACGCATGTACTTCCCTTTAAATGATAATTTATCCTTTTTTGGTGAAGGCGGTATTCAGTTTGCCAGAGGTACAGAGAAAGTGACCGTTGGAAATACAACAAATGATGGAGATACACAGACTCAATTTGGAATTGGTGTAATCCCCGGTCTAAGTTACGGACTTTCAGATAAAGTGTCTCTTGAATTAAAAACGGGCTTTCTGGGTTATCAGCTAACTTCTGTTAATGATAATGCAGATCCTGAAACAACAACCAAATACAATGATTTTAGGTTTAATATCAATTTTTCAAGTATTAATTTCGGAATAAAATATCAATTATAAATTATTATGTTTCACACACAAAAAAGAGGCTCTGATAAGCCTCTTTTTTTGTGAAAATTGATTTTATTAATTTTTTATTTCGCCACCCCCAAACATTACAAAACCACGAATAATAATCTCTTTACCAACATCCATGGTTGTTCCTGTTCGTACTATACGCTTATCAGAAAAACCTCCAAGAATGGAAACTACTTCAACTTTAATATTCCAGTTTTCAGGAACAATTAACGTAGAACCACCAAACATACAAAAAACATCAATTACATTCTGACCGGGGGCAAGTTTAGCTTTTGTCAAATCAATTTTTGAGCCGCCAAATAACGCGGTAACTTTACCTCCTTTAAAATTTTCTGAAGTAATAATTCGATCACCACCCCCTAAAATGGCAAAATCATCGATATAGTCGGCTTTTGCTGTTCCGGCATTAGATGCTCTGCCTATTCCTGTTGACCTAAATATAATTAACAACCCAACAACAATTAATAGTACAGGCCAAAATAATCGTCGAATCGGATAAGGTATATATAAAATATCCGGAATTAAAAACACAAGTCCAATCGTTAGTAAAATCCAACCTGACAACTTATTATCTCTTGTAGAAATAAAAATAACACCTAAGACTATGAGAATCATTTCCCACGAAAAAAGATGGTGCATTATCCGGTGTGGAAAAATATCAAATGTTCGTCCGACTAATACAACACCAATTAAAATAAGGATTATTCCAACAATCCCTCTTCCGGTATTTCTTTGTTTTTCCATAGTTTATAAATAAATTTTAGTGAATAATAATTAAGTTCTTATTAACAAATAAATTTAAATCATTTTTACAACAAAGGAAACAATAGTAGCTAAATAATTTGAATTCGTCAAAGTGGTTATATCTCAAAATGCAGCCCGTCGTAAGCCAAGGAAACTCCCCGGGGCAACTCTTCATTTACATCATGATGAAGGCCCATTTGATGGCTGATGTGGGTAATGTAGGCTCGTTTCGGACTAAGTTGTTTAATTAATTCAAGCGCTTCGGAAAGACTGTAATGCGAAATATGTTTTCTTTTTCTCAGCGCGTTGATTACAAGATATTTTGTACCGATTAATTTTTCTTTTTCTTGTTCGGGAATGTAGTTTGCATCGGTAATATATGAAAAGTCGCCTATTCGAAATCCTAATACCGGTAATTTATAATGAAAAACCTGAATAGGAATAATCTCCACTTCATTAACTTTGAAGGGAACCAAATCTAAGGTATGTAAATTTATTTGGGGTACTCCCGGATACTTTTTTTCGCCAAAAGAGTAGAAAAATTCAGATTTAATGACCTTTTGAACATTTTTTTCGGCATAAATGTCAACAGGCTTTTGGTTCATAAAATTAAATGCACGCACATCATCAAGACCGGCGATATGATCGCGATGTTCGTGCGTTATTAAAATGGCATCAATATCTTTCACTTTTTCGCGTAACATTTGCTGCCGAAAATCAGGACCTGCATCTATAACAATATTTACCCCATTAACTTCAACCAGTGCGGATGTACGTAAACGATGATCGTTGGGGTCGGTCGATTGACAAACCTTACAATTACATGCAATTACCGGAACCCCTTGTGATGTTCCTGTACCGAGAATTTTTACTTTCAAAACGATTATCTATTTTTAACTTCCATTCTTATCGAAAGGAATAACAAATATAATAAAACTATCACAGCTAAAATTGCCGAAGGTATTGCAGCTTCTTTACCAAATAATGTAAGCGCGGTAACCACGGAGAAACCAGAACTTTTAATGGTCAGTAACAAAACCTGGGTAATTGACCGCCCGGGCTTTATTCCCATTTTTTTGGAAAATAATTCATAGATAGTTCCTATACCGAATGTAGCCGCTAATAAAACAATAGTTGATAACAACAAAACCACCGGATTGGAAAAGAAAACGTCTCTGTTCATTCCTACGGCTGTAAAAATAATAATGGCAAATCCCCAATCCACAACTTTCCCGCGTATTTTGGCAACATATTTAAATATGGGCTTGATTAATAACAACCTGGATAAAATCAATGGTACCAGAACTAACTTAATCATCAACATAAACAGTGACCAGGAACTTACATCGGCATCTTTAGCAAATAGTTCAATAATAGCAGGAGCAATGGCTATAGAAGCTAAAAAAGCACCAAATACTCCTAAAATTGAATATTCAATATCCCCTTTTAATATACCGGCAAATGGAATTACGGCAACACCTGGCGGAGCAGCGACAATAACCACA
>JBNJFS010000053.1:5650-12308 GCA_051747085.1 Bacteroidota bacterium | reverse complement strand
GTTCTTACGGCAATGTTTTCAATTTCAGGCGTAATGAGAGGTGCCGGTGATACAATTATTCCCATGTTTACCACATTAATTTCACTCTGGGTTGTCCGTATTCCCGGTGCACTGATATTATCCAAACACTTTGGAGAAAAAGGAATTTGGTGGGCAATCCCTATAGGATGGTCCATTGGATTATTGTTAGCTTACATTTACTACCTTACCGGAAACTGGAAAAAGAAAGTAGTCATTTAACTTTACAAGGCTCCTTCAAAAAACAACTCTTCTTTTAACTTCTTAATCTGCGTTTGTGCATAATCATAATAATTTTTATTAACCATTACTTCAGGTTTAATAACTTTCTCATAATACTCTATTGCTTTCATTTTATCCTCTAATTTTTCATGATAAATCGAAGCTATATCAATAATTACTTTATTCTTTCGGTAGGTTTCCCAATAGCCCTCTTTTAATTCCAGCTTAATAATTTGATCAAATTGATTAATTGCCTTAGCGTATTCTCCTTTTGAGTAGAAATTTTTACCCATATTTTCTTTGACAGAAAAAATCAAATTATTATCGGGTTTTAACAACTCAAGTGCTTCTGAAAAATAAATATTGGCAGTATCTAATTTATTATTATGAGTATAAATTTTTCCCAGATGAATATAACATTGCAAATCTTTCATTCCCATAGACAATGCCTTTTTAAGATAGTGTATGGATTGATTATATTTTTTTATTTTATAATAACTTAAACCAAGGCTTTTCACCACAAAATCATCCTTTGGATCAATTGCTAAAGCCTCTAAATATGATGGGATTGCTTGGTAGTTATGGTTACGAAGCACGTGAATATCTCCAATTTTAATATACAATGATTTATTATGGGGTGCTACATTCGTAGCTTTATTCAGACATGCCAAAGCTTCATCAAACTCCTCTACAGATCGATATACCAGAGCCAGATATTCATAAGCTTTTATATCTGTACTATCTAAAAACAATGCTCTTTTTAACCACTTTAACGAGTTCTCTTTATCCAATAATTTGATACTACATAAACCTAAATTTCTGGCAAGGTAACTGTTTGTTGTATCATTAATATATAATGTGTACAATATCTTCTGTGCTCTCTCATACTCTTTTGTTTTCAGGTAATAATTACCCAGGTTTAATCCGGTATAAATATGCGTTGAATCTTGCGAATAAGCCTGTTCAAAGAGTTCAACAGCCTCTTTCTCTCTTTCCCGCTTCATTAACAATGTTGCATATTCGGTAATATAATCAATATTTTCGGGCTCTTTATCAAGTGCATTCCGGATGCTCTTTATAGCATCAGGATATTTATACATTAATTTATTGATTAATGCCTGTTGATAATAACCTGCCGGGTTTTCCGGATTATCTCTGACAAACTCGTTGGTCAGCTGTAATGCCTCGGTATACTTTTGTGTTAAAATTAGATAGTTGATTTTTTCGATAGGATTTTGAGCTTCTCCTAAAAAGGGAAATAACAGGAATAAAAATACGATAATAATATTTTTTCTCATTGTGTTTATTTTTCTAAACTTAAAATTAATAAAAATAGTATATACCCTGGTATTATTCATATTTATTTATCATCAAAATAAGGGATATCACGCTCTCTTAAACTATTTTTCTTACCTTTGCCCTATAAATTCAAACCTTTGAAAACATATCATGATAAAATCAATGACCGGCTACGGAAAAGCCGAATGTGAACTGAAAGATAAAAAAATTACCCTAGAGATAAAGACTTTAAACAGTAAGAACCTCGATATATTTACCAAAATACCCGGTATATATAAAGAGAAAGAATTGGATATTCGTTCTGAAATTTCAAAAAAACTGGAACGGGGAAAAGTTGAGTTTGTATTGTATTACGAAACTACAGACTTTAGCAAAGCTACAACCATTAACCCGGCAGTAGTTAAAAATTATTACCATCAGTTAAAAACAATTGCTGATGAGTTAAATATTAGCTCACAAGAACAACTGTTACAAACTATTATGCGGCTTCCTGATACGTTAAGTACTGAACATGAAGAGATAAATAGCGAGGAATGGAAAGCTGTTTTATCAACTATTGGCAAAGCGATAGAACAGGTCAATGAATTTCGCTCACAAGAAGGTTTACACCTGGAAAAAGATATGAAGCAAAGAATCGAAACCATAGATAGACTAAAAGATGATTTATCAAATTATGAAGAAGCCAGAATAGAAAGAGTAAAAGAACGTCTTAGAGAAAATATCAAAATGCTTTTTGAAGAGCATGAAGTTGACAATAACCGCTTTGAACAGGAAATTATCTATTATCTTGAAAAGTTAGACATTACCGAAGAAAAAGTACGATTAACCAATCATTGCCAATATTTTACCGAGATGTTAAATCAAGGCAATGCCATTGGAAAAAAGTTAGGTTTTATCGCTCAGGAAATTGGACGGGAAATAAACACTATTGGCTCTAAAGCTAACGACCCGGATATGCAAAAAAATGTAGTGCTAATGAAAGATGAGCTGGAAAAAATTAAAGAACAGGTTTTAAATATTTTGTAATGGAAGGGAAGCTATTTATCTTTTCGGCGCCATCGGGTTCGGGAAAAACCACCATTGTAAAAAAACTATTAGCTGAAAATATAGGATTGGAATTTTCAGTTTCGGCAACAAACCGGCCAAGAAGAAAAAATGAAATAGATGGTAAAGATTATTATTTTCTAAGTACCGATGATTTTAAAAAGAAAATTGCACAAGATAAATTTGTTGAATGGGAAGAAGTTTACAAAAATCGTTTTTACGGTACATTAAAGAGCGAATTACAAAGAATATGGAACGAGGGAAAACATGTAGTTTTTGATGTAGATGTTGTTGGAGGATTAAATATCAAAAAGCAATATCCGGAAAAAGCACTTTCCATTTTTATAATGCCTCCAAACCTTAATGTTTTGGAACAAAGGTTAAAAACACGCTCAACCGATAGTAACGAAGATATTGAAACAAGAGTTGCCAAAGCAAAAAAAGAACTAGAATATGCAAATCGTTTTGATTTAACTATTTTAAATGATGATCTTGAGCAAGCTGTAAATGAAGCAAAACAGGCTTTAATCAATTTTATAAAACAATAATACCCCATGAACACCGGATTATTTTTTGGTTCTTTTAATCCTATACATATCGGACATCTGGCTATTGCCAATTATATGCTCGAATTTGGCGGACTGGATGAAATTTGGTTAATTGTTAGTCCGCACAACCCGCTAAAAAATGAAGAAACTCTTTTGGACGAAACCCAACGGTTAAAAATGGTTCAACTGGCTTTGCCCGATGATTCAAAAATAAAACCATCAGCCGTTGAGTTTAATTTACCCAAACCATCGTACACTATCGATACATTAAATTATTTATCTGGTAAATATCCTGATAAGCAATTTAAAATTATTTTAGGTACCGATAATTTTAAGTCATTCCATCAATGGAAAAATTATAAGGAAATATTAGCAAATTATTCTATTTTGGTTTATCCCAGGGCAGAAAATGATATTGGAGAATATAAAAATTACCCGAATATATCCTTGATTGATGCACCTTTAATGGAGATATCGTCAAGTTTTATTCGTAAATCATTACAAAACGAAAAAAACGTACAATATTTTTTACCTTGCGGAATATACGATTATATCAAAACAAATCATTTGTACAAAAAATAAAAAAAGACAATGGGATTATTGCTTACTTATTTATTTGTAGCCTTATTTTTTTCATTTTTATGCTCTATACTTGAAGCAGTATTATTGAGTATCACCCCAAGTTACATTGCTTCAAAGGCAAAAGAGAATAAAAAATATGCTTTAATACTGCAAAAATACAAAGAAAAGATAGACCTCCCTTTAGCTGCAATTTTAACCATTAATACATTTGCCCATACCATTGGTGCTGCAGGAGTTGGTGGACAGGTTCAAATATTGTGGGGTAATGAATTTGTTAGTATTGCCTCGGCAATTTTAACCCTTATAATTTTAATTTTCTCGGAGATAATACCTAAAACAATTGGGGCAAATTACTGGAAACAACTGGCTCCGTTTGCTGCAACTACATTAACCATTATGATCTATTCCCCTCTTTATCCTATCATATGGTTAAGTAAATTAATCACCGTTTTATTAAAAAAGAAAAATACCGAAAGCGTACTCAGCCGATCGGAATTTCATGCAATGGCAGAAATTGGAGTAAAAGAAGGAATTTTTAAAGAAGAAGAATCAAAAATTTTAATGAATCTCATGGTTTTTAAACATGTTGTGATAAAAAGTATAATGACACCCAGAACGGTTGTTTTGGGTGCTCCTGAAGATATCACGATTAAAGAATTTTATGAACAAAACGAAATCATCAGATTTTCCAGGATTCCTATATTTAAAGAAGATATAGATAACTTTACCGGATATGTTCTAAAAGACGATATAATGCATGCAATCATCGATAAAAAAGACCAGGTACTATTAAAAGATATACGTCGTGAGATAAAAGTGGTTAATGAAAAGATGCCTATTATACGATTGTTTTATAAACTTATTGATGAAAAAGAACATATTGCTATGGTAGTAGGCGAATATGGTGAAATGGTAGGTATTGTAACCATGGAAGATATTATTGAAACGCTGCTTGGAACAGAAATCATGGATGAGCTTGATAATATTGAAGATATGCAGGAACAAGCAAAAATAATCTGGGAAAAAAGAGCAAAAAAGATGGGCTTAATTTAAAAGCTCACAAGAGTAGATCCCTTGTGAGCTAGAGACATCCTAACAGTATAATCCTACGTGATAATACAAACTTCATTACCATAAATTAATCAATCATCAACATCAATCAATTTATACTCAATCAACCATTACCATAGGATGCCTAACCACAACAGCAAGTTCAAATTGTTTTATTTATTCCCCTAACCTAATCGAAAACTTTAAATTTAACCTGCTGTTGTTTTATCTATACTAGAATAAAAAATAATTTCTAAACTACAGGATTTATATTTTTGTCAATGTAGATAACAATATCGGGAAAGAAATGTTCATTTTGTATTTATATCCGGGAATTAACTATACGAACTCAATCGAAAACCACGAATAAATTTTACATTTGTAAGGTTTGAATACGATGTATTAAATTTTAAAAAAAATGTTCACTAAATATTTAACTGAACCAACGCTTATTCTCGACCAAAAAAAATGTTTAGCCAATATCAATTTTATGGTTGATAAAGCCAAAGCAAATCATTTAATTTTCCGGCCACACTTTAAAACCCACCAATCGAGAACTATAGGTAAATGGTTTGCTCAAGCGGGTGTTGAAAAAATTGCTGTTTCTTCGGTACGAATGGCTCAATATTTTGCGAACGACAATTGGAAAGATATTACTATCGCTTTTCCTGTGAATATTCGCGAAATACAAACAGTAAATGAACTGTCCGAAGAAGTTCAGCTAAATGTTACGGTAGAAAATACTGAGTCGGTTGAATTCTTATGCAAAAAGTTAAAATTTCCTGTAGGTTATTTTATTAAGATCGATACCGGTTACCACCGGACAGGAATTGAAGCTAAGAATATTCGGTTAATTGACAATATTCTATTACAAGCTGCTGCTTGTGACAACCTGTTTTTTAAAGGTTTCCTGGTACATTCAGGAGATACCTATCATGCAAAAGATAAAAAAGAAATAGAGCATATTTTTAACCACAGCGCCGAACAGTTGAAAAGTTTAAAAGACAGATATATTAAGGATTATCCGCAAATTGTTATTTCAACAGGCGACACCCCATCATGCAGCCTGTTAAATGATTTCAAGACGATTGATGAGATACGTCCCGGAAATTTTGTTTTTTATGATTTAATGCAACATATGCTGGGGGCATGTGAATTTAATCAAATAGCTGTAGTTGTGGGATGTCCTGTGGTTGCCATTCATAATGAAAGGAAAGAAATAATCGTACATGGTGGAGGCGTCCATCTTTCAAAAGATGCTCTCGTAATCGACAATCAAAAAGTTTACGGACAGGTAGTAACATTCAGTTCAAAAGGTTGGGAAAAACCGAATGAAAAAATTTTTGTGACCAAACTTTCGCAAGAACATGGAACGATTCAAGCAACAGACAAATTGTTAAAATCGGTAAAAATTGGTGATATGATTGGAGTTATCCCAATCCATTCATGCTTAACGGCAAACTTAATGAGATCATACTACACAACCAGCGACGATACGTTAGATCATTTATCAGGAGTAACAATATAGCAAAAAAGTAGCCCGGGATTTTCCCGGGCCTTTGAGCCGGTGGAACTTCCATCCACGTACGTTTATGTACCCTTTGTGGCGGCTTTTTTCTTTTTTTTATACCTCAAAATTACAAATAGTAAATGGATTTATAGATAATTTATATTACTAAAATATTAAATTTCAATTTCATTTTTAACCTGTTTAATTTATAATTATGTCAGGTTAAAAATACAAACTAAAAATCGCTCCTTCCCCAGGACTTGAATTAACAGTAATACGCCCATTATGCAGAATCATCACCTGACGAGCAAATGAAAGTCCAATACCAGATCCTCCTTCGGTTGTGGAGAAAAAAGGAATAAAAATTTTATCCAGCAACTCTTCA
>JBNJFS010000053.1:0-5550 GCA_051747085.1 Bacteroidota bacterium | reverse complement strand
TGCAGAATCATCACCTGACGAGCAAATGAAAGTCCAATACCAGATCCTCCTTCGGTTGTGGAGAAAAAAGGAATAAAAATTTTATCCAGCAACTCTTCAGGGATTCCGGTTCCGTTGTCCTTTACCTGGATCTTAATTTTGTTTTCATTATAATAGTCTGCGCTAAGCTCAATGCCCTTTTCCTGCCCGCCGGCAGGCACGGCTTCTTTTTCGCTAAGCGCTTTTACAGCATTACGAATTAAATTAATTAAGACCTGAGTAATCAGCTTTTCATCAGCAACTACAGAGATTTCGTCAGCAATCAATCTTTTTTTTATATTGATCTTATGTTCTTTTAACTCGCTAAGCAGTAATTCAGTAATATTATCAAACAACTGTTGAACATAAACCCGTTGATAGGCAGGTCTGGGAATTTGGGTAAGATTTTTATACGATTCAACAAAATTTAACAACCCCCGGCTTCGGGTTTCAATAGCGTATAATCCTTTTAAAATCGGCTCTTTATCAACTTCAGATTGATCTTCTGAACTTAATTTCTTCTGCATGCTGTATGTAAGCGATTTTATGGGAGTTACAGAGTTCATGATTTCATGGGTAAGCACGCGAATTAATTTTTGCCAGGCTTCAATTTCACTTTCTTCAAGCTGTGTCTTAATATTTTGTAAAGTAATGATATTGATTATATTATTATCCTGTTTTATTTGAACCGATTGAGCTAAGATCTTTAGTCTTTCAAGATGAGATTCAATACTCAAAACCTTTGTTTGCCCGGGGTTTATGTTTAACAACTCCTCTCCTGCTTTGCCCAGTTTACGTATATGCTTTAACTGAATAACATTAAAAATATTTTTTGCTGCCTGATTACAAAATTCAACATTTCCATCCGTATCAAGAGCTAAAACTCCCACCGGTATATTCTCCAGGGTATATTTGAAATATTGTTGCTGCTTTTCCTTTTCTAACCACGATTGTTTCAGTTGTTCGGTTATTTGATGATAGGTTTCATTTAACTGGCTGTAAGACAAATCAGAAGTATGCTCATTTAAAATATAATCGGGGGTTTTAATGGTTTCCAGAAATTTATTCAAATCACGATTGGTTTTATTGATATAGTGGATTATATAAATAAAAAGCAAAACAAAAATTAAAGCAAATGCCAACTTCGTTAAAATAAGCTGGCTCGACCATAAAGACCAGAAAAAGGAAAATCCTGCAAAGGAAATAAGAAGTAAAAGACCAAAAAGCTTAAAGCTAAAACTATTCAATTTCATACTTTTTCAGTTTGTTATACAATGTTTTTCTCGATACACCAAGTGCTTTAGCAGCCTTAGAATAATTCCCTCTACTTTTTTCAATAGCACGCATAATTATACGCTTTTCATTTTCGGATAAATCAAGCGTGTCATATATTCTAAGTGGATGTTTCTGATGAGATGAAAACCAAAAATCGTTTTCATCTAACACATTATTTTCGCTCATAATAACTGCCTTCTCAACTATATGTTGCAGTTCGCGGATATTTCCCGGCCAGTCATAATCCATTAGTTTATCTATTCCTGAGGGTTCAATTGTAAAAGTTGGTTTATCATATTTTGCTTCGTACTTCTTTTTAAAAAAATCAACAAGCATTGGAATGTCCTCTTTGCGTTCTCTGAGAGGTGGCAACTCAATCTGTATGGTATTTATACGATAGAGAAGATCTTCCCTAAACATTTCATCGTTTACCATTTCGGGCAATGGTTTATTCGTTGCACAAATTAACCGGATATCGACAGGACTTTTATAATTTGCTCCAAGCCGGCTTATCTCTCTGTTTTGTATAACAGAAAGCAATTTAGATTGAGAAGTTAACGATAAATTACCAATTTCATCCAGGAAAAGTGTTCCGCCCGATGCCAGCTCAATTCTGCCGGGTTTATCGGTTTTAGCATCCGTAAAAGCGCCTTTTACATATCCAAAAAGTTCACTTTCAAAGAGAGTATCAGGTAACGAGGCTACATCAAGATTTACAAATACTTCGTTTTGCCGATTCGATAATTTATGGATTTCGCGGGCAACCAGCTCTTTACCGGTACCATTTTCACCCAAAATTAAAACATTGGCATCGGTTTTTGCAACTTTTTGTATTATCTTAAAAATATGTTGCATAGGAGCCGATTCGCCAATAATTTCCGGAAACTGCTCAGAAATATTTTGAATTAAATGCTGTTGCTTTTGTTTTAAATAATTAATTTCATTTTTGGATTGACGAAGTTTGTAAGCATTTTCGATAGTTATTAAAAATTTTTCATCATCCCAGGGTTTCTGAATAAAATCAGTAGCTCCTTCACGAATCGCTTTTACGGCCAATTCCAAATCACTATAAGCAGTAATAAAAACGATAATGGCGTTCGGATCAATCTTTAAAATCTCATGCATCCAAAAAATGCCTTCATTGCCTGTACTTCTGCCTGCATTAAAATTCATATCCAGTATTACAACATCAAAAACCTCCTTTTTATAAACTGAAGGAATAAGGTTGGGATTTTTGGCAGTTTGTACTTTAAATTTATCGGAAAGCAGCATTTCCAACGCCACTAAAATTTCATTGTTATCATCAACAATTAATATTTTTCCTTCTTTAATCATGTATTACTTCTTTTTTTAATAATCAAATCTACATAAAATGAGTAATATTTATACACCCATTTGAAATTTTTACACACATTAATATTATTCTACATTCATAACATATTGAATATTAATGGTTTAATTTTGTGGCATAAGCATTGTTTTCATCCTAACCATTGAATTAAAATAATAATTAAATTTACCCGATATGTTTAAAAATTATTTCATCATAGCAATCCGTAATTTAATAAGGCAAAAAGGATATTTCTTTATTAACCTTTTAGGCCTAACCATCGGTTTAACCGCATGTTTATTAATTACTTTTTATGTAATTGATGAATTAAGCTACGACAGATTTCACGAAAATGGTGATCGAATTTACCGCGTAGGATATCAAGCCAAAGCACCATCAGGCGAAATACTTAAAATACCAACAACAGAATATCGGCTAAAAGATGCATTTGAAAGCTACTTTAATCAAATTGATGAGTTTGTAAGGATTAGTATGCCCGGTTCATTTTATATTGAATATGAAGATAAAAAATTCTATGAGGAAAAAGTTTCGTTAGTTGATGAAAACTTTTTTGATGTATTTACCTATGAATGGATTGCCGGTGATAAAGAAACAGCTTTAGACAAACCTTTTACAGGAGTAATTACCAAGTCGGTTGCTAAAAAATTCTTTGGAAATACCAGCCCGATAGGAAAAAACATACGTATATACCACGAAACGGGTGAGGCTGAGATGACTATTACAGGAGTAATTGAAGATATGCCGGAAAATGCACATTTCCATTTAAGTATTATAGGTTCCATGAAAACCGGAAAATATATTTATAGTGAAATGGCCTTAAATAATTGGGGAGAAACTACCCAATTCAGTTATATCTTGCTACCGGAAAAAGTTTCTGTAGAATCCTTAAAAAAATCATCTGCCGGCTTTATAACAAATACATTTGGGAAGAACGGAGCATGGTTCGGTGCTGATTTATTATTTCAACCACTATTTGATATTCATTTAAAATCGAATACCCGATTTGAGATGGAAACAAACGGGAATCTTAGAAATGTCATTATCTTTTCCATTATAGCATTATTTATTCTTTTAATTGCTACGATAAATTATATGAATTTAGCTACAGCCCGCTCTACAAAGCGAGCAATGGAAGTAGGTATTCGAAAAATATTAGGTGCTAAAAGGAAAAATCTTATTTTTCAATTTATTGGCGAAGCTATAATCATTTCGTTTATCGCCATTTGGCTTTCGTTAGCTTTGGCTGATTTACTATTGCCAAAATTTAATCAGCTGGCAGGAAAACAAATAAGTATAGACTGGATGAATAACTTATGGGTAATATTACTAACATTTGTTGTGTCCATTATAATAGGTATTATCTCAGGAAGCTATCCCGCTTTTGTTTTAAGTTCGTTTAAGCCTTTAAAAGTGCTAAAAGAGAAAATAAAGTTTTCGTCCTCCAGCTCATTCCTAAGAAAGATATTAGTGGTTTTGCAATTTACCATATCAATTACTTTAATTATTTGCACACTTGTGGTTTTTATTCAATGGCGATATATGCAAAACAAGCCACTGGGTATCGATCCCTCTAATATTGTAATGATACGAAACCCGGGGGTAGAACAATACGAAACCTTAAAGCAGGAGTTGTTAAAAAACCCAGATATTCATTCAGTAACCGGCTCCAACAAACGGCCAACTCATAATTTAAATAGTAATCTCCCCTATAAGGCCGAAAATGTGGACAGCAAAGATAAATCCATTAAACTTGTTACGGTTGACTATGACTTTTTCGAAACCCTTGGCAATGAAATTATTCAGGGCAGAAGTTTTTCCAAATCGATAAGTTCCGATGAGCATTCATCGTTTATTATTAATGAAACAGCCATGAAAGAATTTGGGTGGGAAAATGCTGTGGGGAAAACTTTTGAAACACATACAATAGACTCCAGTGGCAATAACTGGCTTCCACGAAGAGGACAAATTGTGGGTGTTGTAAAAGATTTTCACTTCGAGTCGGTACATAACAAAATCACTCCCATTGTATTTTTCATAGATCATAACTGGCGCGACTGGGTATCCATAAAAATAAGCTCAACAAATACGCATACTACGTTAAAATACATAAAAGAGATATGGAATACGTTGAACACCGAACGTTATTTCAATCCTGTTTTTTATGATGAAAGTATTGATGCATTATACCGGTCAGAAAAAAGATTTTTCATTCTATTCATTATCTTTTCCTTTTTAGCTATATCCATAGCGTGTCTTGGAATATTTGGGTTAGCATCATTTACTGCAGAGCAGCGGACTAAAGAAATAGGAATCCGAAAAGTGATGGGAGCATCTGTATCGACCATTATTAGTCTGATAAATAAAGAATTTATTAAACTTGTCATTGTATCGAATATCATTGCCTGGCCAGTAGCCTGGTATTTTATGCGTAACTGGTTAAATAATTATACTTACAGAATCGATTTAACCCTATGGCCATTTATTATCAGCGGACTAATCGCCATTAGTATTGCATTGTTATCTGTAAGTTACCAGGCATATAAAGCCAGCAGAACCAATCCGGTGAACGCTTTACGATACGAGTAACTTCTCTATTTATTCTTTTCAATTATTGGAAGATTAATTCAATTTGATAAACCTGATTATTAACCAATAAAAAAAACTACTATGAAAAAATTTATTCAAGCAAACCCAATCGTTTGGTTTATTATCATAACATTTTTATTCTCCTGGGGATTATGGTTGTTAATGATTTTATCAAATAAAGGGCTCTTGCCATTTCATTTTCCCACAAATTTTTTAGGCTCATTTGGACCAGCCGTTGGAGCAATAACAATAATATGGATAACTAAGGGAAAATCCGATTTAAAGAAACTTTTAAAATCTCTTTTCCAATGGAAGTCATC
>JBNJFS010000052.1:0-12697 GCA_051747085.1 Bacteroidota bacterium | reverse complement strand
ATGAGGCCGGAGTTGAGAACCCTTTTCGCATGTATCGCCTAATTTTAATTCCCAGCCTTCGATATTGCAGATAAGATTTTCGTCAACTGTACTTCTGGCCTTACGGATTTCACCATGCAGATGAAGCACATTTTTACTCCCCGCTCTTTCGTGCAAATCATCAACATTTTGGGTAATAATGGTTACATCGAAATATTTTTCCAGCTCAACCAATCCAAGGTGCCCCTTATTTGGATTCGATTCTAACAATTTTTTGCGCCTTTCGTTATAAAAACGTAACACCAGCTCAGGATCTTTTTGCCAGGCCTGCGGACTGGCAACTTCCATTACATCATACTCTTCCCATAACCCACCCATATCACGAAAAGTTTTAATGCCACTTTCGGCACTAATTCCTGAACCTGACAAAACAACCAGTTTTTTCATTATCGTTAAGTATTTTAATTCGGCTTTTAAAAATAATGAAAATCTGACAACAATAAAAAAACTATATAAAACCAACACAAACTAAAATGTTGGCTGAATTTTTAGTATTTTAGCAGAAACTTCATAAGTTCGTAAACGACTGATTATCCACAAAGTAAAGAATGATTGACTATAACACCATACAAAAAATAATTGACACTGCAGAGATTGTAGATGTGGTTCAGGATTTTGTGAACCTGAAAAAAAGGGGCGTAAATTATTTAGGGTTATGCCCGTTTCATAATGAAAAAACCCCCTCGTTTACTGTATCCCCTTCGAAAGGAATTTATAAATGTTTTGGTTGTGGAAAAGGAGGTAATGCCGTAAATTTTATTATGGAACACGAGCATTTAGGTTATCCTGAAGCTTTAAAATACCTGGCCAAAAAATATCATATTGAAATTGTTGAAAAGGAACTCACAGCCGAAGAAATTCAACAACAAAACGAACGTGACAGTCTGCTGGTGGTCATTAAGTTTGCCAACAGTTATTATCAGGAAAAATTACATAAACATACCGATGGGCGAGCCATTGGATTAAGTTATTTTAAAGAGCGTGGGTTTAGGGAAGATATCATTAAAACCTTTGAACTGGGTTATAGTTTAGATAATAAAGATGCTTTCACCAAAGCTGCCCTTGAGAAAGGGTACAAATTAGATTTTCTGGAAAAGTCCGGTTTAACCATTGTCAAGGAACAGGATAAATACGACAGGTTTCGCGGTCGGGTGATGTTTCCTATCCACAGCCTTTCGGGCAATGTGGTAGGATTTGGCGGACGAATTTTAAAGAAAGATGCTAAAGCGGCCAAATACCTCAACTCTCCCGAATCGGATATATATCACAAAAGCCGTATTTTATACGGAATGTATCAGGCTAAAAAAGCCATTACCCAAAAGGATCATTGCTTTTTAGTAGAAGGATACACCGATGTTATTTCCATGCATCAGGCAGGGATTGAAAATGTGGTTGCCTCATCAGGAACTTCGCTTACGGTCGAACAGATTCGATTAATCAAAAGATTTACTCCAAATGTTACCATCATATACGATGGCGACGAAGCAGGTATTAAAGCTTCGCTCAGGGGAATTGATTTAATTCTGGAACAGGGGTTAAATGTAAAAGTTTTGCTGTTGCCTGATGGCGAAGACCCTGATTCTTTTGCCAAAGCAAGAAGCTCGTCTGAATTTTTAGATTTTATCAGTAAAAATGAAGAAGACTTCATCACGTTTAAAACAAAGCTTTTATCCAAAGACGCAAAAAACGACCCGGTAAAAAAGGCTCATTTAATTACCGATGTGGTTCGTTCGATTGCTGTAATTCCCGAGACTATTACCCGTACCGTATATATTAAAGAATGTAGCAGGATTTTAGACATCGACGAGAAAGTGCTATACAGCGAAATTGGGAAAATCCGTAAACGAAATGTTGAAAAAGAATACAAGCGCCAGGTTGTATCGCCGGAAGATCATTATAAATCCGCATCTCCTTCGGTTCCTGCTTTTGTAAGTGATATCTATTCCGAAGCACAGGAAAAGGAAATTATCCGTTTGTTATTGCACTATGGAAATCATACCTTATATACCTATCAGGAAAATAAATATGACGAACCGAGACATGTTTCTGTTGCAGAATACATTATTAATGAAATATTGAACGACGACCTTGAGTTTAAAAACCTGATTTACAAACAAATATTTCAGGAATACCTTGAGGCTTTAAATCGGGGTGAGCAGCTTGAAAACAAAAACTTTATTTATCATTCCGACCCACAAATTAGCAAACTAGCAGCCGATTTGTTAAGTACTTCTTATATTTTGAGTAAAATATTTAAAAAAGGGGGTGTTCTTATCGAAACCGAAGAAATGAAACTGAAGCGCCTTGTTCCTGAAACGATTATAGCTTATAAACGGAAAATTCTGGAGGTCGCTCAAAGCGAAGTTTCTGAAAAGTTAAAAGAAGCTCAGCATAATAAGCAGAATAATGAAATATTAAACAACCTGCAAAAGGAATTTATGCAGATAACCTCGGCTATTAATGAAATTTCCAAAGTTAGAGGCTGGGTGGTTTTTAAATAATTTATTCCTCGTATTTCTTAAGTGTAAAAGTAATTGATGTTCCTTTATTGGGCTTACTTTCAATAGTAATTGTCCCGCCATTTTTTTCCACAAACTCTTTACAAAGTATTAGTCCCAACCCCGACCCTTTTTCATCGGACAATCCCGGAGTGGTATGGTGTTGCTCTATCCTGAAAAGTTTGGGTAAGTCTTTGGCATCAATACCGATACCTGTATCTTTAACCGTAATGCTTATCGTATCATTCTTTGTTTTAGCCAATATTTCGATGGTTCCTTTTTCAGGAATAAATTTTACAGCATTGGACAGAAGATTCCGGATAACCGTTTTAAGCATATTTTCATCGGCATAAGCCTTCAAATTATCAGGCAAAGCTGTAATTAATTCAATTTTTTTATGTTCGACTTTACGTCTAATCAATTCGATACTTTCATTTACCACAAAATGAATATCAACGGGTTTGGGGTTAAATTCAACCTCACCGGTTTGTGTTGAAGACCAGTCGAGTAGATTCTCGAGCAAATTAAAGGTCGTTTGGGACAACCGGTTTAGTTGGGCGATAATATTTTTTGTTTGTTCTCTGTTGAACATGTCGAAATCGTTAAAAACCACATTAGTTGAGCTAACTAAAGTACTTATGGGGTTTCTTAAATCGTGCGCAATAATTCTGAAAAATTTATTTTTGGTGGCATTGCTAACGGCCAGTTTATCCCTTTGCTCCTCGATTTCTTTCTTTTGTTGAAGAATTTCTTTTTCGGCCAGTTTTAATTTAGTGATATCCGAATCAATGGCAATAAGATTTATGGTTTCCCCATTTTTATCCACAACGGGAGTAAGGGTTGTTTGAGCCCATAACTCTTTCCCTGCTCTTGATTTGGTTTTGAATTCATATACTACAGATTTCTTTTCTTTCAGACAGGTCTTAATCGCCTGATTAATCGCTGGATTGTCACTGCTTTGTTTTATGTTGCCATATTTTTCTTTTTTGTACTGCTCCAGGGTATAGCCATACATTTTGGAAAAAGCATCGTTTATCCATTCAATATCTCCATTTTTAGTGAATATAGCAATGGCATTATCTGTTTCGCTGGCTACTTTCGATAATTTTAAAAGTTCCAGGTTGGCTTTCCTAAGCTGAATCGCCTGATTGGTTATTTCCCATTTTTGTTTTTCAAGCTCATCATTCTTAGCACGAACTCGCTCATTAGCATCTTTTAAATGTTCAGCCTGAACAATAATTTCTTCCTTCTGCATTAATATTTCCTGCGTCCGCTGAACAACAATCTCTTCCAGCTTATCTTTTTCCCGAATTAACCGGTAAGTATAAAGACGAACAATGCCAATGATCAAAAGTATTCCAAAAACAATATACCCTAAAATAGCTGCAAAAGAACGGTACCAGGGAGGTAAAATTTTAAATTTAAATACTGCGGGTTCGGATTCGATATTATAAATACTTTTTGCTTTTACATAAAAAACATAATTCCCTTCACGAAGATTATTATACTCTCTTTTTGTTTCTGTGGTCCAATCCGACCATGTTTTATCAAATCCTTCTAAATAGAAACTATACTGATTTTCTGATTCATCATCATAAAAAGGAAATGCATATTCAAAAATCAATGAATTATCGTCATAACTTATAACGGTACCCACATCAATTTTAGTTGATGGGCTTATACTCCTTACCTGTAAAGAAGTATCTTTTGCTTTATCAATACCGGAGAAATTTGTGCCATAATAGAATACCGTATCTTTTGTGCTAACTTTCCGAATGATGGCAGGAAAAACATCATAATAGTTTTTAATAAAATTATCCCGGTAGCGAAATGCTCCTTCGGTGGTTCCAAACCAGATAGACGAATCGGTAAAAGTGGTTACATACATTGGGGTAATCATTTTATCCAAAACCTTATAAACAGAAAGGGTATCGTAACTATTTTCACTCTGGGTTGTATCTTCTGAAGGATTATCTTCTGATTGAATCACTTCATCAGCCAAAACAAAAGTGTCTTTTTGGCAATCATATCTATAATAGTTATTTTCAGTACTAAAAAGCAACAGCTCATTATAGCGGGCTATTCCAACAAAATTCACAGAAGGCAATCCCTTACCCTCTCCATGAAAAATAACCTCAAAAGATGTGTTGTCTTCAGGAAAAGGATTTCTAATCTCATAAAGTCCTTTATGACGGGCACTTAACCACAAGTTCCCCAGTGAGTCTTCCTCAACAAGTCTTATTTGCTCGTTGATATCAAAAATACGCCCCAGGTTTTTCCATTGCCCGTTTGCATAATCCAACACGGCAACACCATCTGCTAATCCTAAAACAACCTTGGATGGATCCCGGCTATACTGATAAATTTTTAAAATTTTATGGTAATCAGAAATCTGTTTTGAGTAATTTTTTTCAATCTGAAAAAGCCCTCCGCTTGTTGCGATAAGTAATAATGCTTCATCTGAAGAGGGAGACTCCAGCGTTTCTAATTTCTGTATAATATTTTCATCCCCTTTAATCAGGTGTTTGTCGGGTATAAAAAAGTACAAGAACCCCCATGATTGTTCGAACCTGCCCTTTACAGGTAAAAACGGATTCACGGAATAACTTTGATTTGCTTTTTTATCTCTTGTATAAAAAACACCGGATCCTGTAGCAATATAGGTATATTCATCCAAACTTGCCACATCGCGAATATTCCCATTTAGTCCTAAATCTTCGGTCCAATAACGGAAAGGAGAAAATATATCAACCCGGTTTATTCCATTATCTAATGCCATCCATAATGATTGATTGTTGTCAAAATATAAATAATAGGCAGGACTATTAACTCCTGTTGATTGCTTATCAATAACATCAACAACATTAAAATCTGTATCAACAATTAAAACCTTTCCGTTTAATGAAGCCAAAGCAATTAACTGCTCATGGATTTTTATTCCATGATAAAGATTGTTTTCAACAAAATAGTTATGCAAAGACTCTCCTGATTCAGACACCTGTGAAACAGGACTTATATCAACTTCAAAGGGGGTTTGGTGATATAAATACAACCCGTGCGCCCTGGTTCCAATCAACAGTTTTTCGTCCAGGGAAATGATTGAATGAATACGTTTGTCTGCAAAAAAATCACCCTTTTCCACAAGTATAAGAGAGTCATTCTCCAATACCATTAATCCTTTTCCATTTTCATGAATATATAACCGCTGATTTATCTTAAAACTCAGATAAAAATGTTCGGCTGATTTTTCCCAATAACTAAATTGTTGGTTTTTATATCGAAAAATCGTTTTTTCTGTAAGGAAAAAGACCTCTTCACCAATACAATGCGTATTCCAAACATCCCCAAAATCAGCATATTGAGGGTCAATCAGATGAGTTAATGTTTTGTAATGCAACTTACCTTTCTTGTCGGGTGTTAACAGACCAAACTCATTGTAAGCGCCAACAAAGATATTATTCTGTTGATCAACATCCAGGCTTCTGACATTTGAATGGTTGGTAACAAAAATCTTTCTCCACGTTACTCCATCATACTCAAGTACACAATTTGAATTCCCAAAATACATCAGCCCTCTTTGATCCTGAGCGACACACCAATTTTGTGGCAGAACATTAAAATCTTCTGAAGTATAATAATCAGAATAAACCAGGCCTCTTATCTGGGCATTGACCTGTAAGGTGCCCGTAATAATAAAGAAAGAAAAAATGATTTTATAAAAATTATTCATCAGATACCATCCGCTTTACTAATCTGGTCTAACTTTTTAATAATCTCTTCTTTATATTTTCTTCCGATAGGAAGTTCAGAATTTCCAATATCAATACCTGAAAGACTATACGCATCAATCTTATTTATTGCTACGATAAACGAACGATGTATCCTTATAAACTGTGTATCAGAAAGCATCGATTCAAAATAGCTTAAGGGTTGTTTTGTAACAACGGTCTTGCAAACAGTAACTACTTTTACATAATCTTTAATACTTTCGAGATACAATATATTTTTCAGATAAACTTTCACCATCTTTTTATTCTCTTTCAGATAGAGAAAATCTTTATCGCCAAAGCCTCTCTTTTCTTCAGATTTTTTTTCTACAATCCGGTTAACCGATTTTAACAATCGCTCGAAACTAATTGGCTTTAATAAAAAGTCATCTACATTTAAATCAAATCCTTCGATTGCATAGTTTCTATTGGCGGTAATAAAAATTATGGAGGGAGGGCTGGAAAGTGTTTTTACAAAATCAACACCTGTTAATCCGGGCATTTCAATATCCAGAAAAATAAGATCAATAGCATTTTCTTTTAAAAACTCAAAAACAGGCAATGCATTATCAAAACGCCCTACAACTTCTATGTAAGGAATTTTTCTTAAAAATCCTTCAATAATTGTTATAGCTAATGGTTCGTCATCAACCACAACACATCTTAAACCCATAAAAAGCTTATAATTAGATGGTTAAGTATCTAAGATCAAATAATCCAGGCAGCAATTTATAAATAATTTTTTAAAAAGATTGAAAATAACAATAATTTTTATCAAATATCGATAAAAATTGATTTATAGGGGTAGAAAATTGTCGTTTGTCGATATATAAATTTTCATTCAAGAAAAAATCCTAGTTTCGTGTACCGTTAAAAAATTCAGTTGTGGATTTTTTCATGATGCAAACAAGCTAATTTTTAACCAAAAACTCACTCTATTTAATTTATTAGCTACAAAAGGTGCTGAATAAAAAAGCACCTTTTATTTTTTTTAATCCTCCCCATTAATCTTTTCTTTCGTTTAAAAGTCAAAACTTATTTAGATGACTAATTCCCAAAAATCAGATGAAAGCACTTATCACAATCTTTATTAGCTTACTAACTTTTTTCGTTGGTTGTAATTCAAAAAATAATGTTCACACCGATCAGGATATTATTCAGGATATCTTTAAGGAAGCATTGTCCAGCAATGAATCTTACCAAAATTTGGATTCCTTAACCACGAACTACCCCAAACGTCTTGCCTGTTATCCGCAAGGAATAGAGGCAGCAAAATGGACAAAACAGATCATGGACGCAATGGACCTGGATCAGGTTTTTCTGCAGGAAATAGAGGTTATGAACTGGAAACGGGGAAATATTGAAGTAGCTGAAATAAAGGACAAAAAAGAAAAGATCCCCGTTAATGTTTGCGCGCTTGGCCGTGGAATTGCAACAAGTAAAAATGGCATTGAAGCAAGGGTTGTCGAGGTGGATGGCTTAGATGGATTAAAATCATTCACAAAAGAACAGATAAAAGGGAAAATTGTTTTTTTCAACAAGGCGATGAATCCGGATTTAGAGAACCCTTTCCAGGCTTATGGTGAAGCTGCCGGTCAGCGATTTGCAGGACCTGTGCTGGCAGCAGAATATGGTGCTGCGGGAGCAGTAATTCGCTCATTAACAACCTCTATTGACACTTTTCCTCATACCGGAACGACCCGCAAAGCACCTGCTGACAAAACTATTCCGTCTGTGGCTATTGCAACAAAACATGCCGACAGGTTAAGCAATATGCTCAAACAAAATCCGGACCTTACATTTTATTTCAAAACAAGCTGTAAAAACCTTCCTGATACCATCTCCTATAATTCCATTGGTGAGATTACAGGATCAAAATACCCCGATCAATACATTGTTGTTGGAGGTCATCTTGATTCGTGGGACAACAGCCCGGGCGCTCATGATGATGGAGGGGGTTGTATGCAATCCATTGAAGTGTTAAGAATCTTTAAATCCATCGGATATCAACCCAAACACTCAGTCCGTGCAGTAATGTTTATGGATGAAGAAATTTCACAAAGTGGAGGGAAAACCTATGCCAGCGAAGCGAAAAGGAAAGGAGAAAAACATGTTTTTGCCATTGAAAGTGACCGGGGAGTTACAAAACCTTTAGGCTTTTCAATTGATGCCAATGATAAAGTAATTGAGAAAATAAAATCGTGGAATACATTATTTGCCCCTTATGATATAACCGTATTTGAAAAAGGTGGCGGTGGAGTAGATATTGGCCCTTTAAAACAGCATGGAACTCCTCTTGCCGGATTATTGACTGACCCTACGCATTATTTTGACTGGCATCATTCGGCCAATGACACTTTTGACCATATTAACCGGGAAGAGATGCAAAATGGGGCTGCGGCAATGGCTGCCTTGATCTATTTAATAGATACATATGGATTAGAATAAAAATCTCTTGTTATTCTACGTTTTGTGATATTTCTTTTACAATATATTGATAAATCGTAAAAAAGCTTTTTTCCTTTAATTGTATTTTTTTCAATATCTAAGGATAATATTTCTCAAGCTATATTTTTCTTCGGAAGTATTTTTGCCGTTTCATAGCTTACACTGCTCAATTATTATTAATTTTGAAATCAGGAGGATTCTAATACTTCGCTATAATGAAAAAGATAATTAAAGTATTTACCTGGCTGGTTGTTATTTTTATTTTATTAGTTATAGCATTAGCTGTAACATCCAAGCTTGCAGAAAATAAAATAACCGATATTGCCTTAAAAAAGGTGAGTGAAAATATTAATGCACCTGTTACAATAGATGACGTTTCATTTAACCTCTTAAGGAAATTTCCGTATGCCACAATCGAATTATACGGAGTTACGTTGGGTTCTCCTCAGAAAATGAGGGGTAGTGATTCTTCCATAACCACACCAGATACAATTTTTCAATGTAAAAAATTATATGTTTCGGTTAAGTCAAAACCTTTACTGGAGAACAAATTTGAGATCGTAAAAATAGATATTGATGGTGCCCATATCAATTATCAAGTGGACACTACCGGAACAACGAACGTTGATTTTTTGCTTGATTCTGAAGAAGATACAACCGTGATTGATACCGTGCCTGCAAAACCATTAAGCTTAATCTTAAATAATTTATCGGCCTGGAATATTGTTATAAATTATAATGACGAATTGTTAAAAACAAAAGCTAACGTTAAAATTCCTAACCTAAAAGTAAATGCAGAAATTCAAGGCAGCAGTATCCATGCTTCGGTTGTTGGCCAAATTAATTTGACTAAATGTAGTTTTAACAATACCAATCTGTATTTAATGAATAATACCGATATTGATTTGGATATCGACTATAGGGATGATTCTGTTCGCTTCAAACATTTAAAAGTGGATACTGATGGTGCCGGGTTTAGTTTATCAGGAAATGTAATATTAGGTGATGTAATAACAACGGATATTAAACTTTCGGAAACAGAACTTTATTTAAATGAGTTAATAAAATATGCCCCCAATGAAATTTTAAAAGAATATGGAGTTGATCATGTAAAAGGCAAGGTGAATCTGGATGCTACAGTAAAAGGAGTATATTCCGAATTTGAATGGCCGAAAGTAGACTTCAATATAAGCTTCAAAGATGGAAACCTAAAAACGGCTGATTACCCCGAATTAAAAAATATTTCGTTTGCGGGAAAAGCAACGAATGGTATATTAAGAAATAACCAATCAACACAGGCAGATTTTAGCTCGCTCCATTTTGAAACCGAGAAAAGTAAATTTGATATTGCATTTTCACTGCTCGATTTAGATCATCCTAAGTATACCGTAAATACAACAATGGATATTAATGTTGGTGAATTTAAACGTTTTATCCCTGATTCTTTAATCAAAAATATGGATGGAAATATCAACGCAACGTTTTCAACCAAAGGAGAATTGCCGGATTCAATTGGCGATGATTTTATAGATTACCTCATGGCAAACTCACAGGCTGAGGTTTATCTTAAAAATTTAAATGTTGATGTTGACTCAGAGCTTAGCATTAAAGACTTTTCCACAACCTTTAATTATAAACCTAATCATTTTTCTATAGAAAAGCTTAATGTTGAAGTACCCGTTTATAATGCAGAATTGAAAAACAGCTCATTTAATGTTGACTTTAATGGGAGCATCAATAATTTTTCGGGCATTCAGCTAAATATTAAATCGTACCATATAGAAACAAAGGGTTCTGAAATTACCGGTTATGCAAAAGTTAATAATCTTGACAACCCAAGCTATGAGTTTGAAAATATAATAAGAACAAACCTAAGTGAGACAAAAGGAATGCTTCCCGACTCTATGTTTAAAATACTAAAAGGAAATGTTGTAATAAATGTTAAGTCGAAGGCAACGTTAAACATGGATTCGCTAAGTACCCAGTATATGGATATTGTGTTTAAAAAGAGTGCGTTTCAGGTGGTCTTAACAGATGTTTATGCAGAATTGTATGATTATCCTTTATATACGATTGAAAGATTCAATGGGATAGTTAGTATGGCGCCCGAAGCAATTACTATTAATAAAATGAGTGGTATTGCTTCAGGTTTGGACTTTCTGATTGACTCAACCGAAATTTGGAATGCTTATGAGGTGTTAATCCTGGACAATAAAAAAGATTTTATAACGGTACAAACCAATATTGCGCTTGGAGAAATTAACAATAATTTTCTGGGAGCTTTTATGAGTTCTGATTCAACTGTATCAGAAACTAACGCTGAAGCTCAATCAGAACAAAATACTGATGCTTCTGAACAAGAGGCTCCTTCTACTGACAGTGTAACAACTCCATTATTGCCAAACCTTAAAGAACTTGGAATTCCACATTTTCTTGTTCGTGGGAAACTGTCCATTGATAAAATTGAGTACGAGAAAAATATTATTGACGGGCTGTCATTACTATTCCGGTTTACCGACAGTTTATATGTAGTTGACCAGTTTAAAATGAAAACATGCCAGGGAGAATTAAATACTTCTTTTAAATTGGATGCTCGCAGGTGGGATAAACCCGTAATTGATGTTAAAAATTATATTACAGGCCTGGATGTTAAGGAATTATTGATGCGTAATGATAACTTTGGAGACACTACAATGACTTACGAAAAGGTTAGCGGAATATTAACAAGCGAAATGCATGTAAGGGTGTTTTATGAGGAAGGGGTATGGCCGACGGATAGAATCAGGGCACAAGGACATTTCACACTTGAAGATGGAAAAATTTACGATTATGAGCCGTTGGTAGATTTATCTAAAAATAAAATTTTAGGAGGTTTAAAAGAGTTGGATAAACTGGACTTTAATACGCTAACAACCAGCTTGTTTATGTATAAGGATAAGATATATATACCGGAAACTGATATTGTTACTTCATCGATGGATATTACAGCTTTTGCTATGCACAGCCTGAAAGATGAATATGAATATCATTTGAAAATTCATTTAGGGGATGTTTTGACCGGCAAGTCTGAGAAAATTTTGAAAGAACAGGCAAAACAAAACAAAAAGGATGGAAGTAACGTTGAAAGAAGTGGGATAAAGCTTGTTTCTATGAAAAAAGACGGAAACAAAAAGAATGGTTTCGATAATGAAAAGTTAGAAAAAGAATTTTTAAAAGATTTGAATAAACAACAAGGATGGTTGCAGTTATTATTTAATCCGTTTTTAGTAAACTTTAACACAGACCTGGACAGAACAAAAAGAAACCAGGAGATCATTGAAAAGTATGGCAGCAATAAATAAAAAGAAGTATTATTTGATTTTTATCGTTTTGGCAATCCTAATTGCTATAGCTACATTTTTGTTCTTATTTAATGATTTTGAAAAGAAAGGAAGGCTTCCCGAAAATATTGTTTTTGAAAACGATTTAGACATTGTTTATGGAAAAGATTCAACGGATATAACCATATTTATGTTTTCGAGTTATAACTGTGTTTTTTGCAGAAAATTTTTTGAAAACGTTTTTCCTGCCCTAAAAGATGAATACATGAACAGTGGAAAAGTAAAACTGGTTGTAAAGCTAGTTGCGCTTGAAAGAAATGCCCCCGTAGTTCATTCATTAATGTTAGCTGTATGCATTAATAAATTTGGGGATTTTAGAAAATTGAATGAACTTTTATTAAAAGAACCTAAGGTAGTTTATACCGATAAATTCATGGCTGTAACGAATGAGTTAATTGAAAAAGATGAATTTGTTGCAGAATGCATGTTAAGTGGAGAGTCTGAAAAATATATTTTACGAAATATTGTTGATTTTAGGCGGTTGAAATGTACCGGAACGCCTACCTTTGTGATAAATAATAAGATATATAAAGGATACAGAGATTATAATGAATTTAAAGAGATC
>JBNJFS010000051.1:0-13036 GCA_051747085.1 Bacteroidota bacterium | reverse complement strand
TTTTCTTTATCGCTCGGTAGCGCAACAGCACGAATTAAATTATTTAATCCTGCCTGATTCAATAAATCTGAAGAATCCTGATTTGGCAGGCTATTATAAGAATGCAAGCACTGAAATTACCGGAAAAAAACCCGGAACAACGATAACCGTTACCGGAGAACCTATGATATATGGCATTACCATGTTAAATGAAGCTCCGAATAAAGATTTAGCTTTAAAATTTGTTAAATTTATATTTTCTGAAACCGGATCTAAAATTATGGAACAAAACGGACAACCGCTTATCAAAGCCAAATCAGATACGTATGAAAATATCCCGGAAACGTTAAAAGAATATGCTAAAAAATAAACTATAACAGAAAATGAAAAAACATATTTTAGGAATAACTTTTTTATTTTTAAGTATTACCTCATATTCTCAATTTTTGATTAACGCAGAATACCGTCCACGTTTTGAACTCAGAGACGGATACAAAACGTTTAAAACAGCGGAAACTAATCCGGCAGCTTTTGTTACACAACGAACAAGGCTAAACTTAAGTCATACTTATGAAAACATCACTTCAAAAATTTCGGTTCAGGATTATAGAATTTGGGGCGAAAGTGCATTAAAAAATGATGAGCCGGGTTTAAGTATTTTCGAAGCCTGGTTTCAGTTGCAATTAAATGAGAAATGGGCCGTAACAGCTGGCCGACAGGCTTTTGACATTGATAACAAAAGGCTTTTTTCAAAAGCCAACTGGAATCAGGTTAGTAGCTCCCATGATGGTGTTATGCTGGATTTTAATAACAACTCTGCCCAATTTAAAATGTTTACCGCATTTAATCAGGCGAAGGTCTCAAACTTTGGTATCGATTATTCGGAAAATATCAAAAATTACAAGTTTTTAAATCTTATTTGGTTCGAAAAATCATTTAAAAATACATCCATTGCCAACCTAACCATTACCGATGGATATCAGAAAGAAGGAACAACCAATACCGACTATTACAGGCTTACAACAGGGCTTATCTTTACATATCAAAAATCAAAACAAGATTTACAATTACGGGGATTTTACCAGACCGGAAAAACCAATATCGGACAAGACGTAAGTGCATATTACTTTAGTGGAAAATACATGCACAAGGTAACATCTAAATTTAATCTTACCGGAGGCGTTGAATATAAGTCGGGTAATGACCTGAGCGACGACTCGGATACGAAAGATAATGCTTTTGATATTTTATATGGAGCAAGGCATAGATTTAACGGAAGGATGGATTATTTCAGTATCCCGGCTACCACTAAAAAAGCAGGGCTATTTGATGGATACATCAAAGCAAAAATTATCCATAACAAAAAATGGAATTTATCTATTGATTATCACTATTTTAGCCTCACCAACAATTATGTTTATGACAATGAGATTCAGGACAAATTTCTTGCTAACGAAGTTGATTTAACAGGCAACTGGAATGTAAATAAAAACGTAAATTTGCAACTGGGTTATGGATTGCTGTTTGGCAGTAAAACACTGGAAAGAATGAAAGATGTTAATCCTGAGGGGATTCAGCAATTTTTTTATACTATGATTACCGTTAAACCTGAATTTTTTAAACAGGAATAAATGAATCACCAAAAAACACCCGTATTTTTTATTTTACTTGGCGGAGTGGTTTTACTATTTATCATTGCACCGCTGTTGGGCATGTTTCTGGCCACCACACCGGTGCAATTGTTTGAAACCTCGAAAGATCCGGAAGTTATTGACAGCATCTGGCTTACTTTAAGAGTTTCCTTTTTAGCAACCCTGTTTTTTGCCGTTGGAGCAATCCCTCTCTCCTATTTCTTAGCACGTTCAAACTTCAGATTTAAAAAAATAATTAATGGCATCGTTGATTTACCCATTGTAATTCCACACTCGGCTGCCGGTATTGCTATCTTAGGATTTATTTCGCGCGATTCGGTTTTAGGAAAAGTTGGTTCGTCGTTAGGGCTTAACTTTGTGGGACATCCTTCGGGTATTGCTCTTGCCATGGCTTTTGTAAGTATCCCGTTTTTAATTAATGCTGCCCGCGATGGGTTTGAGAATGTTCCTGTAAAACTCGAAAAAACAGCTCTAAACCTGGGAGCTTCGCCTGTTAGGGTATTCTTCACCATCTCGCTGCCACTGGCATGGAAAAGTATTCTTTCGGGATTAATAATGATGTTTGCCCGCGGATTAAGCGAATTTGGTGCAGTAGTTATTGTAGCTTACCACCCCATGATAACACCTGTTTTGATTTACGAACGCTTTGGTGCCTTTGGGTTAAAATATGCCCGCCCGGTTTCGGTGGTATTTATTGTGGTTTGCCTGGTATTCTTTGTTTTATTAAGAATGGTGGCAACAAAGAAAAAAACAAAAAATGCTTGAAATAAAAAATATATCGGTAGAATTAGGCGATTTTCAGCTTAGAGATATAAGTCTTGAGCTGAACAAAAGCGATTATTATATCCTTTTAGGAAAGTCAGGCGTTGGCAAAACGGTTTTGCTCGAAATAATTGCCGGTCTGATAAAACCTGATGCAGGTAACGTTCTACTTAACAATAAAGATATCACCCACGAAAAAATTCAAAAACGAGAGGTTGGCATTGTTTTCCAGGATTATTCTGTTTTTCCGCATCTTACCGTAAAACAAAATATTGAATATCCTTTAAAACACAGAAAATTAAGCACAAAAGAAAGAAAATTGTTGGTGCAGGAATTTGCTGAATTAACCAACATTACCCATTTACTAACCCGCAGAACTCAAAACTTATCCGGGGGGGAGATGCAACGGGTTGCCCTCGCACGAATGCTGGTTACCAAACCACAATGTTTATTACTTGACGAGCCATTGGCATCACTCGATGTGCAATTAAAAGGAGATTTAAGAAATTTGCTCCGAAAAATTAATCAAAAAGGAACCACCATATTACACGTTACCCACGATTATGAAGAAGCCATAGCCTTATCCAACAAAGTAGCTGTAATGCATGAAGGGACAATAATTCAGAAAGGGCTGGCAAAAGAAGTTTTTCAAAAACCAGCCAACGAATTTGTGGCCAACTTTACAGGAATAAAAAATTTCTTTGCTGCAGAGTTTTTAAACCAAAATACGGCAAAAATTAACAATACCCTGGAAATAAAAGTATCCAACAAAGGGCAGCTCAAAAACGGAAAAATAATTATTTGCGGGGAAGAGATAATTCTTTCGAAGGATAAAATTGAATCAAGCGCCGTAAATAATTTTAAGGGAATAATTAAGCAAGTTGTTGCATACCTGACTAACTATGAGCTTATTGTTGATATTGGAATTGAGCTTTCAGTGGTTATCACTGAAGAGTCATTGATAAAATATCAGTTCAGAGAAAATAAAGAAGTGTGGGTATCTTTTAAATCATCGGCGATAAAAATTATTCCATAAGCCATTCATGCAATTCTGATTGGATGGTCACTACATAACTATCAACTTGAATTTATGCTGTAATTGTCAGAAGTGCTTCTGTCTGTAAAGAGATAGACTAAACTATAATTAAACGGAATTACTTATTCTATTTTCAATGTATTAATGTTATAAGTTTAATCCTTTCTTTAAACAAAAAATTAACTTAGATGAATAAAAATAATTTTTATCTTTACACTTCATAAAAATACGGTTTTCTATAATAAATTCTATTTGGTATATCTAAGGATGAAACGATTATCAATATTCAGCATAAAACGTTCTACCCCCTTCTGGCTTTTTAGCTTAAGTCTCGTTTTTGGTTTAACTCTTCCCTGGTTAATTCAAGATGGCATGTTTCAGGATGCTGTTCTTTATAGTGCTGTTTCAAATAATTTAGCCAATGGAATCGGTTCTTTCTGGTTTTTGCAATATAGTGCTTTAAATCTGGAAGGGATACCTTCTTTTCATGAACAACTCCCGCTGGTTTTTGGTATACAGGCTTTATTTTTTAAATTGTTAGGTAACAGCTTATATGTAGAACGGTTTTATACTTTCTTAATGATTATATTGAATATCCTTTTAATCCTTAAAATCTGGAAAATAATTTTTAAGGACAATAATAACTATTCACGTTTAGGGTGGCTTCCTGTATTCTTCTGGATTATAATACCCTTAACATTCTGGTCATACCGATATAATATGCTGGAAAATACGGTAAGCGTATTTGTATTATCTTCTGTGCTGCTAAGCTTAAAAGCTGTACAATCCAAAAGAGGCATATTCTTCTGGATAATGTCCGGATTATTTATTTTCTTCGCTTCATTTAGCAAAGGGGCTCCCGGTTTATTCCCGGTTATATTTCCTATTTTATATTGGCTTACTACAAAAAGAATTAGTTTTAAAAAGTCGATTTTTTATTCATTTATTTTAGTTTGTATACCAACCATTATTTACTTAATCCTTATCGCATTTCCTGAAAGCAGAGATAGTCTTTCCATTTACTTTTTTGAAAGATTATTGGGAAGAACGACTTCAATGCCCACAACAGATTATCATGCGGAGATTATTGTCAGGTTATTAATGGAATTAATTCCGGTACTTATAATCGTTGTTTTAATACTACTATCAGGATTTCGTTCTATAAAAGCTGTAGTATCTGAAAACACAGGGTATTTCTTATTATTTTTAGGTTTGGGGATATCGGGAACATTCCCTTTGGCTCTTACATTGGTTCAGAAAGGATTTTATATGGTTCCTGCCTTTCCTTTTTTTGCGATTGCATTTGGAGTTTTAATTACACCCATTCTTTCCAGGCACATCAATAATATAAATATTAAAAGCAAAGTTTTTAAAGGGTTAACCTACTTTTCACTATTCATTCTACTGGGGGTTTTTATTATAACATTTACCCTTAGAAATGATATTGAAAGAGAAAAAGAAGTTATTACCGATGTTTACAAAATTGGAAGAGAAATCCCTCAACTATCCATTGTTACAGTTCCTGATGAAATGTATTATCAATATGATTTTATTTTACAAGGATATTTGGTAAGATATTTTAACATAAGTATTAGTCCATATGAAGAATACGATTACTACCTGAAAGAAAAAAACCTTGATGTTATGGTACCTGAACATTATAAAAAAGTAAAATTACCCCTAACAAAATACGAGTTATATAAAAAATCAGATTAAAATGATTAATGACAAAAAAATTATTATTGTCCTTCCGGCCTATAATGCTGGAAAAACACTAAAATTAACATATAACGAGATCCCATTTGATATCGTTGATGAAGTAATTCTTGTTGACGATTTAAGCAGAGACAACACGGTTATCGAAGCCGAAAAATTAGGCATAAGTCATATTGTCAAACATCAGAAAAATCTCGGTTATGGCGGAAACCAAAAATCGTGTTATAACAAGGCGCTTGAATTGGGTGCAGATATTATTGTGATGCTGCATCCGGATTATCAATATACTCCCAAATTATTGCGCTCCATGTGTTATTTATTAGCTGACGGAGCATATGAAGTTGTCATTGGATCAAGAATTCTTGGTAAAGGAGCCATAAAAGGAGGTATGCCTAAATATAAATATATCGCAAACCGCATTTTAACTTTTTCCCAAAATATCTTAATGAATCAAAAGTTATCCGAATATCATACCGGATACAGAGCTTTTACAGCAAATGTTTTAAGAAGTATAAATTATAATGCGAACTCCGACGACTTTGTTTTTGATAATCAGATGATTGCCCAGATATTTTATGCCGGTTTTGAAATTGCTGAAATTACCTGTCCCACAAGATATTTTGATGATGCATCATCAATTAATTTTAAACGAAGTTTAAAATATGGATTTGGGGTGTTAAATGTAGCTTTATCGTATTTCTTACAAAAAACAGGTATAATAAACCATAAAATATTTAAACCTGCAAAATCATAATTAAATATAACGTATTGATGATAACAAAATATCTATCTCTATCCTGCTAATCATAGAATTAATTCTGAATTGCAAATCCATGATTCTTTGATTTTATTATTATTTTAAAATACAACAATAATAAACTAAACCCTTTAAGTAAGTATAAAGTAAAGAAGTAAAGGTATCTTTTAAATCATCGGTTAATAAAAATTATTAGATTATTTTTTTAATTCTCTGCAGAAACATTAAACCCAATTACTTGTTTATTGGTTTACTGTAAATAATCCATAATTTTTTTAGTACATTTAACCATTAAAAAAGGTGTTCTATGAAAAATATTTGGTTTGCAATAATCCTTTTATTTAGCGTATCACATATCAGCGCTCAGCATAAGCCCGCCTATCAGATATACACCGCTGAAGGCAAAAAAGTTAATTATGATAAAATGATATCAACCTTTCAAAATGCTGACATCATTTTATTTGGGGAATTACATAATAACCCCATCGTCCATTGGTTGCAATACGAAGTAAGTTTTGATTTACTCAAAGACAATCAACTTACTTTTGGTGCCGAGATGTTTGAAGCAGATAACCAAAGGGCTTTAACTTTATATTTAGAAGACAGTATCGATTTTACAGGGTTAGACTCGCTTGCCCGGTTATGGCCCAATTATAAAACCGATTATGCACCTTTGGTTCATTTAGCCAAAAAAAACAACCAACCTTTTATTGCTACGAATATCCCACGCCGATATGCCAATATCGTTTTTAAAAAAGGATTTGAGGCATTAGATTCGCTTTCAGCAAAAGAAAAAAGCTGGATAGCTCCTCTTCCTATTGAATACGATCCGGAGTTACCCGGTTACAAAAATATGCTACAAATGATGAGAGGACATGATGGAGAAAACCTCCCCAAAGCACAAGCCATAAAAGATGCCACAATGGCATATTTTATAGCACAAAATTACAATCCTGAAAATACATTCATTCATTTTCACGGCACTTATCATTCCGACAATTATGAAGGGATATTGTGGTATTTAAAAAGACTGATGCCCGAGGTTAAATATATTACTGTTTCAACGGTTATGCAATCTGAGATTAATCAGTTAGAAAAAGATAATAAAGGGAAAGCCGATTTTATTATCTGTGTGGATAAGGATATGACTACAACCTATTAAAAAATTAAATATCTTAAAAATACCTAAAAATGAAAAAGCAACTATTTATTTCGTTCGTTATTCTTTTAAGTTTTCTCTTTTTAAAAACAAATGGTCAACAGTACAAAAAGAACGAGCCTTTTGCCCATACCTTCTCTATTGTTGCTATTGACAAGGCCACAGGAGAAATGGCCGTAGGTGTACAGAGCCACTGGTTTTCGGTAGGCTCCATCGTATCATGGGGAAAATCGGGAGTAGGGGTTGTTGCAACCCAGTCTTTTGTTAATCCTGCATATGGTCCTGATGGATTGAAACTTATGGAAGAAGGTAAAACGGCTATGGAAGCACTTGATATTTTAACGGCCAAAGATGAAGGCAAAGAGTTCAGGCAAATTGCCTTTTTAGATGTACGCGGCAATATTGCAACCTTTACCGGAAAAAAATGTGTGCAATCCGCCGGACATATTAATGGGAAAAATTTCTCGGTACAAGCCAATATGATGCTAAATGACCATGTTGTTCCGGCCATGGCAGAAGCTTTTAAAGAAAATGAAAGCATGCCGTTAGCCGAGCGGGTAGTCCAAACCCTAAAAGCTGCACAAGCTGCCGGTGGTGATATCCGTGGAAAGCAATCAGCCGTTTTGTTAGTATTTAACACCGATAAGGTGGAGCATGAGTGGATGGATAAAAAAATTAACTTACGGGTAGATGACCATGTAAACCCGTTGATTGAACTTGAACGATTACTAAAAGTTCACCGCGCGTATGAGCACATGAATAATGGTGATTTAGCTGTTGAGCACGGAGATATGGCAAAAGCCCTGGAAGAGTATTCGGCTGCCGAAAAAATGTTTCCTGAAAATCTGGAAATGAAATACTGGAAAGCTATTGCCCTGGCAAACAACAACCAAATGGATGAAGCTTTGCCCATATTTAAAGAAATATTCTCAAAAGATCCTAACTGGAAAGAGATGACTAAAAGATTACCTGCTTCAGGATTATTAGAAGTTTCAGACGTTGATATGAAAAAAATTCTTAGTCTTTAAATAATTAAAAACATTCCGTATGGAAGCCCTATGGTTGGCAATCGCTTTTGTAGCAGGCTTTGGAGCACGATTAGTTAAGCTCCCTCCTTTGGTAGGATATTTAATTGCCGGATTTATATTAAACTACCTTGGTGCAGAATCGGGTGATATAATTGATAAGATATCCGATTTAGGAATTATGCTTTTGCTGTTTACCATTGGTCTGAAACTAAAAATTAAAAACTTAGCAAAAAAAGAGATTTGGGCAGGGACTACGATCCAGTTAATCTTTTTTATCATCCTTATTACCTCTTTTTTCTATCTGTTAAGTTTTACACCCATTGCTTATTTTAATCCATTCAACCTAAAAACAAGCTTATTGCTTGCTTTTGCCTTTAGCTTTTCGAGTACTGTTTTTGCCGTAAAAGTTTTGGAAGAGAAAGGAGAACTTACTTCTTTTTACGGAATTATGGCTGTTGGAGCTTTAATTATTCAAGACTTGTTTGCTGTAGGTTTCATGATTATTGAAACAGGCGAACTGCCCAATATATATGCACTTGGGCTTCCCATCCTATTACTAATTTTACGTCCTGTTTTGTTTAAAATATTAGATCATGTAGGACATGGTGAGCTTCTCATTTTGTTTGGCCTCTTTCTTGCCTTTGTGGTGGGTGCCCAATTATTTCATTTAACCGGCATAAAAGCTGATTTAGGAGCATTGGTTGCCGGGATACTCATTGCGAACCACAAAAAAGCAAAAGATATGGCCGACACCCTGATGGGGTTTAAAGACATGTTCTTAATCGGCTTTTTCTTATCCATTGGCTTATCAGGCACACCTACTACCCTTATGCTGGTAACTTCACTCATAATTGCCCTAACCATTAATTTAAAAGTTATTTTATACTTTCTTATTTTTACCCGATTTAGAATAAGAGCCCGTACAGCACTGTTTACATCCTTAAGTCTGGCAAATTTTAGTGAGTTTGGTCTTATCATATCCTCACTGGCAGTAGCCAGCGGATGGTTATCGAACGACTGGCTCATTATTATGGCCTTAAGCCTTTCCATTTCATTTGTTATTTCATCGCCATTAAATCTTAATGCCCAAAAAATTTACTCCACCATAAAACAATATTTAACGGTGTTTGAATCATCACAACGGTTGGATTACGACAAAACATATGATATTGGAGATGCAGAAATTTTGATTTTCGGGATGGGCCGAATTGGACGGTCAACTTACGATCATTTAAAAGATAAATACGGTAAAAAGGTTCTTGGACTCGATTATGATGAGAATATAGTGAAAGCTAATCAAAAAGAAGGAAGAAATATCATCCAGGATGATGCAACCGATAGTGAATTCTGGCAAAATATACCCGATAAGAAGGTAGAAAGTAACCAGGTAAAAATTGTGGCTCTATGCATGGATCATAAGTCAAACCTGTATGCATTAGAACGTTTAAAAGCCATTCATTTTCAAGGGATGATTGCAGCCACAGCCAACTACCCGGATGAGTTGAAAAAGCTAAAAGAAAAAGGAATTCATCTTGCTTTTGACCAAAAAGCAGAAGCCGGAATGGGTTTTGCAAATCATATTTGCGAAAATATGGACGTTTGCAATATTAATTAATCATTAAATTTGACTTAACACGTTAAAAACAGGAACATTAATACTGATTATTTTATTATTTTTACCTCCACAAATCATACCGTTCGCTTATGTTTAGAAGGTTCTCATTCCAAAGGCGTTTATTCATCTACTTTTTTTCTGTATTCTTAAGCTTCACTATTATTATTTTAATTTTTCAATACTTAAGAGAGAAAAAATACAGGGTTGATCAGTTGAATAGTAATCTGGAAATGGTTACTGAAATTATTCATAAATATATTGAAAGCAACAACCTGTATCCTATACATTTACAAAAAACAGATTCGTTGCTTAAAATAACTCCTCAGCCTGATTTACGCATTACCATTATTGATAAAAGCGGAAAAGTGTTTTATGATAACTTTGTAGATGAGGTAGAAGAAATGGAAAACCATATCGACCGGCCGGAGATTCAAGGCTCGTTAAATAATCATTTCGGGACAAGTATTCGTAAATCAACCACTACCGGACAGGAGTATTATTATTACACCCATTATTATGATGATTATTTTATACGTACAGCGGCAATATACAATATAGAAATCAAAACCTTTTTACAAGCCGAACATCTGTTTCTTTTATTTATCGCTCTGATGTTTTTAATTACCTGGCTTATTATCAATATCT
Source organism: Bacteroidota bacterium (assembly GCA_051747085.1). Taxonomy (GTDB): domain Bacteria; phylum Bacteroidota; class Bacteroidia; order Bacteroidales; family UBA12077; genus UBA12077. The sequence continues at coordinate 2,687 of JBNJFS010000051.1, read as the reverse complement.
TAACCCGCAAATTAGGCGAGTCCATTACCCGGTTAAAAGACTTTGTTATCCGGGTAAGGAAAGATGAGCCTTTGTTAGAAGAAAATTACCAATTCCCGGATGATGAATTAGGGATTATTAGTAACGAAATATTTACTATTTATAAACAGCTGGTAAGTACAAAAAATTCATTAGCCCTGGAGAGAGAAAAATTATTTAATCACTTATATGTTTTAAACGAAGGCGTGGCCTTTTTTTCCAATCAGAAGAAGAAAACATTAACCAACAGCCACTTCATTAAATATTTAAATCTAATTTCCAACCAATTAATCATCTCCGCCGAAGATATCTTTACTACCCAGGAATTTGATCCTGTGGCTGAATTTATCCATCAACATATCGATAAAGACGAAAAACCAAAACAGGGCAATTTGCCCAGTATGGAACATCTAATCAATAAGAGCGGGAAATATTTTAAAGTTCAATGCATCATTTTTCATGATAAAAGTTTTGAAATCATCATCACCGATATAACAAAACTGGAAAAAAATAAACGCATAAAACAACAAATGACCTCTAATATTGCACACGAACTAAAAACGCCTATAACCTCAATACAGGGTTTCCTTGAAACAATTATTGCTGATCCGGATATCGAAACAGAAACCCAAAAACATTTCATCAAAAGAGCAAATGCACAGGTTACCCGTTTAGCCGACTTAATTAATGATATCGCTATTTTAAATAAAATTGAAGAAGCTGGCAATTACTTTGCATTTAATTATATAAATATAAGTGAGTTACTAAACGAAATGATGGATGAGCATCAGGGCTTACTTAAAGAAAAAGGGATGTCAATAGAAATTGATATTGACCCGGAAGTAACGATTTATGGGAACGAGTCATTAGTACTTTCAATTTTTAGAAACCTGATGGGTAATTCACTAAATTATGCAGGAAAGAATTCAATCATAGTAATTAAAGTATACCATCAGGACAAAAATTATTATTATTTTTCTTTTTCAGATAATGGTGTTGGGATACCCGATGAACATTTGCCACGAATTTTTGAAAGATTCTATCGAATTGACTCCGGTCGTTCGAGAAAATTAGGCGGAACAGGATTAGGACTGGCAATTGTAAAAAATGCGGTATCGCTCCATAAAGGAGAAATCACTGTAAAAAATAAGCCCGGCGGAGGGGTTGAATTTCTTTTTACATTACCCAAAAAATAAAAAAAGGTGTCGTATGTAGACACCTTTTACCTATTTAAAACGATAAACTATTTTAACAAGATCTCTTCAACAGCTTGTGTAAACATCGCTTTTGTTTCTTCGTTGGTTTGTCCAATTCCTGAACTCATTTGAGGCTGTCCCTCTTTTGGACAAAATAAAAAAGCAGGAATGCCCTGGACTCCAAATACCGTTGCTAATTCCTTATCTTTTTGGATATCTACTTTATATACATTGATTTTACCCTTATACTCCTGAGCAACCTCTTCTAAAATTGGACTTGCAACCCTGCAAGGAGCACACCAATCAGCATAAAAATCAACAATACAAGGTAAATCACCTTCGAATTTCCATTCCTCATTTGCCTCGTAATCCATTACTTTCTCTTTAAATTCTTCTTTATTTAAAGTAATGGTTGCTTTTTTATCATCATCACTGACTTTTTTATCCGTCATTTCTTCCTTTTGATTATCATCTGATGACGATTTTTCATTTCCCTGACAAGCCTGAGTAAATCCCAAACTTGCAATTAACATTAATAAAAATAACTTTTTCATATATTCTTTTTTTATTGATTAGCTAATATTAAATTTTTTATTTCCTCCGCAGGTATTACTCCTGCCTGATTAAATTTTAGTTGTCCGTTTTTAAATAACATCAAAGTAGGTACTCCGCGAATATTATATTTAGATGCAATTGACGGATTTTTATCCACATCAATCTTTATAATTCGTACCTTCTCACCCATTGATTTTTTTACTTCGCTTAAAATGGGTGATACCATCTTACATGGCTGACACCAATCGGCATAAAAATCAACCAAAACAGGAAGATCATCATTGATTATATCATTAAACTTGCTCATGACCTTGATCCTTTTTAAGTTTTTTATTTACTCTATCATCGATACTGTCTCCGATAAAATATCCGATTAAACCACCAAACAGTACCATTGAATGCCAGTTGGAAGTTATTGGACAGGTGCCACTTAAACATCCAACATATTTCCAATATAAGAACCCTGCAATAATACCTGGAATTAGAACTATTAATCCGTACTTATGCCTTAACAAAAAATTTTTCATTATCCTTTTTTTATTTTACGATACAATTAACGTACCATTATATTTTTTTATTATTATATATACATATTTTTATATGATTTTGTTTAATTCTGACAAAAAGACACAAAAAAAAAGGGAGCTCTCGCTCCCTTAACCATAAATTACAAACTTGCCTGTCGGCAGGCTAAAAGTTATTTATATAATAGAAATCTAAATAACTCCTTGATCTAACATTGCATTGGCAACTTTTAAGAAACCTGCAATATTGGCTCCTTTAACATAGTTTACAAATCCATCTCCTTCTGTTCCTTGCTGAACACAAGCTTCATGGATATTAATCATGATTTGGTGTAGTTTTTCGTCTACCTCTTCGCGTGTCCAGTTCAATTTCATTGAGTTTTGAGACATCTCT
>JBNJFS010000050.1:0-13094 GCA_051747085.1 Bacteroidota bacterium | reverse complement strand
GCCCTAACAGGTTACACGACCGTATAGAGTATTATTTAGATGACAGTGACTGGAAATTAAGAAGACTTGCTCCTTAACAATATTTTAATTTTTTTTCAATAAAAATGATATTTTTGTAGAACAAGAATTGAAAACAAGCAATATCGCAAAAACACAATTACATAAAAGAGCCGGATTAAATACCTTTGGGGGTGTTTTTACACCCTCTATACTTACAATTCTAGGAGTTATCATGTACCTCCGTTTTGGGTGGGTTGTAGGTAATGTGGGTTTATTAGGAACACTGCTAATTGTTACCCTGGCTACTTCAATTACCTTTTTAACCTCACTTTCTATAGCTGCAATATCTACCAATACACCTGTTCGTATTGGCGGAGCTTATTACATGATTAGCCGATCGCTGGGTTTGGAAATCGGTGGTTCAATAGGTATCCCTCTATATTTGGCCCAATCATTTTCTGTTGCTTTATATGTCATTGGATTCTCAGAAAGTATCGTTACTATATTTCCTGGTTTAGATATGAAGCTGGTAGGTATAATTACCACCTTAGTTTTAGGAACCCTATCTTTATTTTCTACTAAAGCAGCGATAAGAGTACAATTTCTTATCCTTGGAGTTATTGCTATGTCTTTATTATCGTTGTTCTTTGGGAGTCCTGTTGAAAACTCTCAGATTGAGATGTGGGGTGTTCCTGCAGCAAAATCAGTAGGTTTCTGGAAAGTTTTTGCCGTCTTTTTTCCTGCCGTAACCGGCATTATGGCTGGAGTAAACATGTCGGGCGATTTAAAAAACCCTGCACGTTCTATACCTAAAGGGACTTTTATGGCTATAGGTACAGGATATATTATTTATATGATACTTCCCATCATCTTAGCCAACCGTGCTGATGCCAAAACACTGGTTGAAAATCCATTAATCATGCAGCAGATAGCTTTTTGGGGTGGAGCAATTTTACTAGGGGTATGGGGAGCAACCCTCTCGAGCGCTGTTGGCAGTTTATTAGGAGCACCAAGGGTATTGCAGTCTTTAACCAAAGACAAAGTATTACCCAGACCATTCTCATTTTTAGGGAAAGGATCGGGGAAAGAACAGATTCCAAGAGGAGCAACCATTTTTACCATTATTATTACGCTTATTTCGGTCTATTTTGGTAATTTAAATGCTATTGCTCCCATACTTACCATGTTCTTTCTTACTACCTATGGAATGCTTAATATAACTGCCGGAATCGAAAAGTTTCTAAATAGCCCTTCCTTTCGCCCAAAATTTAAAGTTCATTGGATTTTTTCTTTTTTAGGAGCCTTTGGATGTATTGCCGTTATGGTTTTAATCAATGCTATAGCTACAGTATTTGCAAGTGTTTTTATTTTACTCGTTTTTTTATGGCTGCGCCGGCGGCGACTTAAAGCTACCTGGGGAGATGTACGTAGCGGAATGCTATTACAAATCATTCGCTATGCGTTATTACGATTAAATTCTGAACCAAATCCTAAAAGCTGGCGTCCTAATTTACTTGTTCTTTCGGGAGCTCCAACCAAAAGATGGCATCTTATTGATTTTGCTTATGGGTTAACACAAGAAAAAGGTTTAATAACTGTAGCAACAATTCTTAATGAAGAAAAAGTATCTCAGGAAAAAATACCTTCTTACGAGAAACAAATTACTGATTATTTGAATAATAAAAATATCCGGACATTGGTTCGGGTAATGCGCTCAGAAGATCCTTTTAAAGGAGCTATACAATTGGTAAACTCATACGGATTGGGGTCGCTAACACCAAATACCGTATTACTTGGAGATACGGAAGAGAAAACTCATCATAATGCTTATGCAGAGATGATAAGCCACTTTTATAAATCCAGACGGAATGTTATTATTTTACAAAATATTAGGCATTTAGGCTTCAAATCTAAAAAATCCATTGATATTTGGTGGGGAGGATTAAAGGGAAATGGAGCATTAATGATGATTTTGGGGCATTTAATGCAAAACAGCCCACACTGGCAAAATATTGAAATTTGTCTAAAAATGGTTGTTCCTAACGAAATAGCACTAAAAAATGCTGAAGAAAAATTAAGCGAAATAATTTCACAATTCAGACTACAATTTAAACAAAAGATAATTGTTGCCAATGGGGAAAAATTTTCTAATATCCTAAACAGAGAGTCATCAAAAAAAGATTTGGTATTGTTAGGTTTAAAAACTCCCGACAACGATTTCTCCAAATACTACGAAAAATTTAAGGCAGATACAAAAAGAATACCACGTAAGATATTGGTTTTGGCAGCACAGGATATTGAATTTAAAGATGTATTAAATTAAAAAAGCACACCCAAAAAAGGATGTGCTTTTATAATTTCATTGCTCCAATAAATATTTACTGCCAATGCAAATATTTATTTACCAACTTTCTTAATTCCTCTTCTTTGCCATACAATCGTTCGCTTAAATCTTTATCATCAAACGATTTAAGGTTTTCTGCGGTTTGTTCAATAAGGCCAGCAGGGAAAACATTATTTATCTCAAAATGTTGGCGTTTTTTCAGTAGCCTTTCAGCTGACTCCCAGCATGATTGGGGCAAATACTCCAGCTTAGCCAGTATATCTTTATGTTCTTCATCAAAAATATTAACACTCATATACAATTTATCGGCCAATTCAAGCGCATTTTTCATTTCGAGCCCATGTTGAGCAGCTACAATAATGCCGGCTACATAAAGATATAAATCAGCTGAGCCATCGCCTGAGCGCAACTCAACCGTTTGTTTACCCGAAACATAAGGAATGGCTTGTTTTTCCTGAGGGTTTGCATCTTTTACCATACCGGTATCGGAGGTCCATCCCAACGGAACACGAACAAGAACCGATCGATTGCTATCACCCCAACAAATATTTGTAGGTGCTTCCTGATGAGGAACCAATCGCAAGTATGACGTGGGTATCGTATTTCCAAATGCTGTTAACGGAGCGGCTAAATCTAATATCCCGGCAATCATTTTTTTCGCTGTATCGCTTAATTTGCCGTTTTCAATCATAATATTTTTCCCGTCTTTCTCCAGCAACATATGCACATGCATACCGCTACCTGCTTTTCCAACCGTAATTTTGGGGGCAAAACTTATATTTACACCATACTCACTACCCAACATTCTTAAAATCCACTTGGCAATTACAAGTTGGTCAACAGCATCTTGTGGATCAACCGGCAAGAATTCAATTTCTTGTTGTTCGTAAAGTTGGCCTTCGCTAACAAAACTACCCACTTCAGAATGTCCATATTTTGTTTGTCCGCCACACTGAGAAATAAGGCTTAAGGCTTCTTTACGGATATGTCCAAACTTGGTAAATGGGGGTGATTCGTGATATCCTTTTTGATCGATAGAAGGATAAAGGTCTTCCACCTCACTAACCACATAATATTCAAGCTCGCCCATCGCTTTGAAATCGTATCCTGTAGATTTTCTAAACTGTTCATTTGCTTTACGCAAAATATATTCTGGAGAACTTTCCAAGGGCTTGCCATCACGATTATAAAAGCTACATAAGATATCCAATGTAGGATATTCTGAAAAAGGATTAACAAATGCGGTTTTAAAACGAGGAACAACGTATAAGTCACTTGATCCTGCCTCGATATAAGAAAAAAGGCTGGAGCCGTCTACTCTTTCTCCGCTGGACAAAATATCTTCGAGATGTTGCTTGCTGTTAATAACAAAATTTAATGATTTTAATTTTCCATCTTCGCCAACATATCTGAAATTGATCATCTCAATTTCATTCTCTTCAATAAAATAGATAATATCCTGTCGTGTAAACTCCGAAGCAGGTTTCTTTAAAAATTGAACCAAGGGGTTCGGATTCATTCTGATGTCTGATTCTTTCATATCTTTCTCTCTTTTTAATGGTGAAAAAAGGACTACTAAACTACTGAGAAAAGTTTAAATATCAATAGTTTGTAGTCCTTTTTAAATATGTTATAAAATACAATTAATGATTATCCGCTGATAATCAATATCAATCTTATGATTTTTCCAGGCTTGCAATTCGATCTTCCAGCACTTTAATCTTAGCTTCTGCATCTGCCTGTTTTTGTTTTTCAATATTAACTACTTTCTCCGGTGCATTCTTTACAAATCGCTCGTTGTTCAACTTTTTCATTACAGTATTTAAAAAACCTTTTTGATAAGCTAATTCTTCATTTAACTTTTTTATTTCTTCTTCAACATCAACCAAATTTCCCAGTTCAATATAAAATTCAGCCGATTTCACCATAAAAGAAACAGCACCCTCAATTTTTTGATGGGTTGTTTCGATTTTTGAAAGATTTGCCATTTTTACGATACATGAGTCGTATTGATTGGTATATTCTCCATTCACCTTCAGGGGTAACAACTCTTTTTGTGGCAAATTATTTTCGTTGCGAATATTACGAACGGCAGATATAATCTCTTTTACCAGTTCAAACGTTTCGATAATATCTTCATCATATGATTCAGCTTTGGGCAGTTTCTCCACCATAATGCTCTGCCCGGGATCTCTTTTTTCCATTAATTGCCAAATTTCTTCGGTAATAAATGGCATAAAAGGATGTAATAACTTTAATAAACGGTCAAAAAATTCAAGCGTCTGCTCATAGGTTTTTGGGTCAATGGGTTTTTGATAAGCCGGTTTTACGAGCTCTAAATACCAGGATGAAAATTCATCCCAAAAAAGTTTATAAACCGCCATTAATGCATCAGACAAGCGGTATTTGTCATACAAATCGTTGATATTCTCAATTTCGGCATTTAACCGATGAGTAAACCACTCAATTGCTTGTAAAGTATGTTCTGGTTGTTCAGCTTTTCCATCTACTTCCCAGCTTTTTACCAACCGGAAGGCATTCCAAATTTTATTCCCGAAATTTCGTCCCTGCTCGGTCAAACTTTCATCAAAAAGCAGATCCCCTCCGGCGGGCGAGCATAACAGCATTCCTACACGCACACCATCGGCTCCGTATTTATCCATTAATTCAATGGGATCCGGAGAATTTCCCAGGGATTTGGACATCTTACGACGCAAATGGTCGCGAACAATTCCCGTCAGATAAACATTTTTAAAAGGTTTCTCCCCTTTGTATTCGTAGCCTGCCATAATCATTCGTGCAACCCAGAAAAACAGAATTTCCGGAGCAGTAACCAAATCATCGGTTGGATAGTAATAATTGTAATCCTTATTATCCGGCTCGTTAATACCATTAAAAACAGAAATGGGCCATAACCACGATGAAAACCAGGTATCCAGCACATCTTCATCCTGACGCAAGTCATTTAATGACATGTTTGCATTCCCTGTTTTTTCTATAGCCAGCGCTAATGCTTTTTCTGTTGTTTCGGCAACTACATAACCACCATCAGGCAAATAATATGCCGGTATTCGATGCCCCCACCAAAGTTGTCGCGACACACACCAGTCTTTAACATTTTCCATCCAGTGTTTATAGGTATTTTTAAATTTCTTGGGATGAAACTGGATAGTATCATTCATAACATTTTCCAGTGCAGGTTTAGCCATTTCATCCATTTTACAAAACCACTGCATCGATAATTTCGGTTCAATAACGGCATCGGTACGTTCAGAATAGCCTACTTTATTGATATAATCTTCAACCTTTAATATATGTGCTTCTTTTTCTAAATCCTGTACAATTTTTTCCCGAACAACAAACCGGTCTTCACCAATATATAATTGTGCATTCTCGTTTAAGGTACCATCATCATTAAAAATATCAATACTTTCTAATTGATGTTTGTCTCCTATTTCATAATCGTTAATATCGTGAGCCGGAGTAATTTTTAAGGCTCCGGTACCAAATTCTTTATCAACATAATCATCTAAAATAATGGGTACCGAACGATTAACTAATGGAATAAGAACTTTCTTCCCATGTAAATGCTTAAACCTTTCGTCATCGGGGTGTACACAAACTGCAGTATCGCCCAAAATTGTTTCAGGGCGGGTGGTGGCGATAGTTACATATCCATTATCACCATCGATTTTATATCGGATATAATATAATTTTGAGTTTACCTCTTTATAATTAACTTCTTCGTCGGAAACCGCTGTTTTAGCAACCGGGTCCCAATTCACCATCCGAACGCCACGATATATCAATCCTTTATTGTACAAATCAATAAAAACCTTAATCACACTCTCAGACATATCGTCATCCATGGTAAACTTTGTGCGTTCCCAATCGCAGGATGCTCCCAGCTTCTTTAACTGCTCAAGAATAATTCCACCATGCTTTTCTTTCCACTCCCATGCATGTTTTAAAAAATCTTGTCTCGATAAAGTATTTTTATCTATCCCTTCGTCTTTCAATTTAGCTACTACCTTTGCCTCGGTAGCAATAGAAGCATGATCGGTACCCGGAACCCAGCAGGCATTTTTACCCTGCATGCGTGCTCTGCGAACCAAAATATCCTGAATGGTATTGTTCAACATATGTCCCATATGTAAAACACCGGTTACATTAGGGGGGGGTATAACAATAGTAAAAGGGTCTCTTTCATCCGGTTCAGAATGGAAAAAACGATTTTCCATCCAATATTTATACCATTTACTCTCGGTTAAGGACGGATCATATTTTGCAGGAATATCCATTTTTATAATACACTATTTAAATTTAAACTCAGATTATTTTGAAAAGTCTGTAAAAATATAAATTAATTCACAAAATCCTTTTTAATAACATGTTTAATTTTGCGAATAAAAAGTAAATTTGTACTCTCATTAAAAAATTATTCTCATGATGAAAAACATAATCTTATCGCTTATTTTTATTTTAACCACTTTGGGAGCATATTCGCAGGAAGAAATTAACACCAACCAGGACAGCAAAGATTTACCGGAAATTTATTTTGAAAAAACAACCCATGATTTTGGAAAGATAGAATATAAGGGTGACGGTACTTGCGAGTTTACTTTCAAAAATACCGGCAAAGAACCATTACTACTCACAAATGTACGAGCCTCGTGTGGATGTACAACCCCTACCTGGCCCAAAGAACCCATAAAAAAAGGCAAAGAAGGAACAATTACCGTTAAATACAATACCCGTATTATCGGAAACTTTACGAAAACGATAAGAGTTTATTCAAATGCTAAAACATCGCCTGTAACTCTTAGAGTTATTGGTGTTGTTCAAAAACCTAAAGAAACGAATAATTAATACAACCGTATAAAAAACAAATTTATTATGCCACAAATATCAGATAAAGGAAAACAAATGCCTGCATCCCCCATCAGAAAACTGGTGCCCTATGCAGAGGAAGCAAAAAGCAAAGGACGTAAAGTATACCACTTAAATATTGGTCAACCGGATATTCCAACCCCTGAGGTTGCTTTAGATGCGGTAAAAAATATTTCAGTAAAAGTAATTGAATACAGTCACTCAGCCGGGAATGAATCGTACCGCAAAGGATTAGCCAAATATTACAAGAGTGTTAATATTGATGTAGATCATACCGAAATGTTAATCACAACAGGAGGATCAGAAGCGATTACTTTTGCATTCTTATCCACATTAAATCCGGGTGACGAAGTAATTGTTCCCGAACCATTTTATGCTAATTATAACGGATTTGCGGTATCAGCAGGCGTAGTAGTAAAACCCATTACATCATCCATTGAAAATAACTTTGCGTTACCCCCAATCGAAGAATTCGAAAAGTTAATTACTTCCAAAACCAAAGGGATTGTCATTTGCAACCCGAACAATCCTACCGGATATTTATATTCTGAATCAGAGTTAAAACAATTACAAAAATTAATTGAAAAACACGATTTATATTTATACTCCGACGAGGTTTATCGTGAATTCTGTTACGATGGCCATACTCATTTTTCTGCCATGCACCTGAAAGGAATTGAGAACAATGTGATTATGATGGATTCTGTTTCGAAAAGATACAGCATGTGCGGAGCACGTGTTGGCGCTTTGGTAACAAAAAATAAAGAGGTAATTAATACTGCCATGAAATTTGCTCAGGCTCGTCTATGCCCTCCATCATTTGGACAATGGGCCGGCGAAGCGGCATTAAATACACCTGACGAATATTTTGATGAGGTATACAATGAGTATATCGAACGCAGAAATTTTATGGTAGATGCATTGAACAAAATAGAAGGTGTTGTTTGCCCTAAACCCAAAGGAGCCTTTTATACTGTAGTTAAATTACCCGTAGACGATACCGATAAATTTTCCCAATGGATTTTGAGTGAATTTGAATATAATAATCAAACGGTTATGATGGCTCCGGCATCAGGATTTTATGCAACTCCGGGATTAGGAAAACAGGAAGTACGCATAGCCTATGTCTTGAAAAAAGAAGACTTAGCAAAGGCTATGGAAACATTGGAGGCTGCATTAAAAGCATATCCCGGAAGAACGGTATAGCAAACATTAATCATTCATTATAAAATCCGAAGTTAAAATGACTTCGGATTTTTATTCTATCAGCATAGCCGCTTAGTGGATGATTGTATTTGCTAATCTTCAAAATCAGGATAAATCAAATATTTCTCTCTGATTTTTTTAAATTCTTCAAGTTCAGGTTTCCAGCTTTTACGTATTTCATCTGCTGACAACCCTTCCCTAATTTGGTTATCTAATTCGGATGTACCCGAAATATTATAAAAAAATGCATTAAAAAACTGGTCCTTATCAGGCGAGTTCTGATATCCATAGATCAGCCATTCCAGGTTAATTTTCCGTAAGGCAGTCAAATGCTTGATATTAATATTTCGCAAATCCACTCCGTAGCATTTTAGATTTTTATGTTTTGGGTTTTTACTGAAACCATTTATGCTTCGGGGTTTATATGTAAATTCGGCATTCTGTAACTCAGGGCTTCCAAAAACCTGAAAAGGAAAATCAGTTCCACGTCCAACATTCAAGGCTGTACCTTCAAAAAAACCTAACGAAGGATAAAGATAAATGGCAAGCATATTCTGTAAGTTTGGCGATGGAGGAATTGATAATTGATACAACGAATCATGGGTATAATTCGCACAAGGAATAACAATCAGGTCACATTTCAATCCATTATTTAACCAGCTTTCTCCATTAATCATTTGTGCAAATTCCGCTATGGTCATACCATGAACAGTGGGTACAGGATGTATACCTACAAACGATTGATATGCTGTGTCTAACACAGGCCCGTCAATATAGTAACCATTGGGATTGGGCCTGTCTAAAATAATCATTTCAACTTTATTTTCAGCACAAGCTTCCATTACATAATGCATGGTTGAGATATAGGTATAGAATCTTACCCCCACATCCTGTAAATCGAAAACAACCAAATCAATCTTTTCAAGGTCTTTTGATAATGGCTTTTTACTATTTCCATATAAAGATACTACTTGCAATCCGGTTTTCGGATCAATAGCATTATCTACCAGCTCTCCTGCATCGGCACTTCCTCTGAAACCATGTTCGGGACTAAAAATTTTTTTAACATCAATACCTAAAGCCAATAAGGAATCTACCAGATGAGTTCCATTAACCATCGTTGAATGATTAGCTACGATAGCTACATTTTTATTTTTTAATAAAGGAATATACTTTTCGGTCTGTTCCGCTCCGGTCTCTATCGTTAACTGCTGATGAGTAAATTTATTATTACTACAACTACAACCTTGCAAACTACCTAAAACAATGCAAATCAATAAATAAATCGTATTTTTCATTATTCCTGGTTTGTTTAAAAGTCCTAAATTAATAATTTTCTTTTCAAATCATAAACATTAATAACTATACCTTAAAAAACGAATGATTTTTTAACCATTCCGGTCCGGGTTATTTTTTAATTTTTTAATTTTATTACATTTGTGAAAATATAAAAACACAGCATTTTGAATACCGAGCTTTTTATTGCCAAACGATTGTTAACTGAAAAGAAAGAAAAAAAAGGCATTTCGCAACCTATTGTTACGATTGCTGTAATTGGAATTTCGCTTGGGCTTGCTGTAATGATTCTGGCTGTAGCTATTGCTTCAGGGTTTAAATCCGAAATTAGCAATAAATTAATCGGTTTCGGATCACACATTCAAATTATCAACTATGACACCAATATTTCTTATGAAACAGTACCGATAAATAAAGACCAGCCATTTTTTGAGGAGGTAAAAAACCTAAAAGGGGTTAAACAAATTCAACAGTTTGGAATGAAAGCCGGAATCATAAAAACCAAATCGGAAGATATACATGGTGTTGTTTTAAAAGGGGTAGGCTCAGATTTCGACTGGTCGTTTTTTGACCGCAGTATGGTGGCCGGTGAAACCTTTAGCGTAACAGACACATCAAGAACTGACCAAATAATTATTTCTGAACACATTGCGAATTTACTTAAATTAAAACCTGGCGATAAAATTGCAGCCTATTTCATCCAGGATCCGCCAAGAATGAGGGTTTTTTCTATCTCCGGTATTTATAATACCAGTTTAGCCGAATTTGATGAAAAATTTATTCTGGTTGATTTAGGACATATTCAGCGTTTAAACAACTGGCAAAGAAATCAAATCAGCGGGTACGAAGTAATTATTGATGAATTTAATCAAATCGATAAAATCAGCCGTGACATTCGTGATATTGTTGGGTTTCACTTCGATCCAAATGGGGCTAAGCTAAAAGTACAAAGCATTAAAGAAAAATATCCACAAATGTTCGATTGGCTAAATTTAACGGATATGAATGTTTGGATTATTTTAATTTTAATGACTGCCGTTGCCGGATTTAATATGGTTTCCGGTTTATTAATCCTCATTCTTGAACGTACCAACATGATTGGGATTTTAAAAGCCATGGGCACAAAAAACTGGTCGATACGGAAAATATTTTTATATCAATCGGGATTTCTAATCTCCAAAGGGTTATTATGGGGTAATATCATAGGAATTGCTATTTGTTTCATCCAAATAAAATTTCAACTTTTCTCGCTTGACCCTTCGTCCTATTATCTTGAAGCTGTGCCTGTTAATTTAAAACTATGGCATATCCTTGCTTTAAATACAGGCACACTGGTTATTACCGTTCTAATGTTGGTTATTCCATCCTACATTATATCAAAATTAAGTCCTGAAAAAACGATCCGTTTCGAGTAGAATAAATCAGGGTGTTCATATCCTCATCAAACTAAATTTCTTATCTCGCATTTTTTTTACTAATTTAACAGACCTTGAAACCGGAATATTTTGGTTTGAAATAAATTTATCACACTACAAAACAACAAGTTAAACATTATGAAAAAGAATATATCCTCTGAACCTTCCTCTTTCGACCCAAAACAGAATTACGAAAAAACAAAAAAAGAAATTGGATATGTCACCAGAAAAAAAGCAAAAAAAGCGGATTACGAGCGAATCGGGTTTAAATCAGGGTTGGAAGTACATCAACAATTAAAAACCAAAGAAAAATTATTTTGCCGATGTCCTGCCGGGATTTATCATAGCGATGACGAGTATGATGCCGAGATTATTCGCCATATGCGGCCAACCCTAAGCGAGCTGGGTGAATATGATGGTACTGCACTAATGGAGTTTAAAACAAAAAAAGAAATTATTTATCGTCTCAATAACGAAACAGCCTGTACGTACGAAATAGACGACACTCCTCCATTTAAAATCAACAAAGAAGCCCTTGAGCAAGCCTTAGAAATCTCATTACTTTGTAAACTAAATGTTGTTGGCGAAGTTCATATTACCCGCAAACAATATTTAGACGGCAGTATCCCAACCGGATTCCAACGCACAGCCATATTAGGGGTAGAAGGGGAAATCCCTTTAAAAAACAAAAAGGTGAGATTAATCCAGTTAAGTATTGAGGAAGACTCATGCCGTGAAATTTCCGATATCAGGCATACCAGAATTTATAAAACAGACCGGTTAGGAATGCCCTTAATCGAAACGGTTACTTATCCTGATATGCTTACCCCGGATGAATTAAAAGAAGCCGCTGAATATATCCGTTTCTTAAACCGAAGTACAGGAAAAGTAAGAACGGGAAGCGGAGCCGGAAGAGAAGATGTAAACGTCAGCTGTAAGGGAGGAACAAGAGTTGAAGTTAAAGGTGTTTCGTACAACAAGCTCATACCGGAGTTGTCACATAATGAAGCATTTAGACAGTGGGCATTATTAAATATCCGTAAAAAACTAAAAGATAAAATTAAAGATGCTTCGAAATGGAAAATCCAACACCAGGAGATTGATTACCGGGATTACGATTTAAAATATGAACCTATAACGAATGGATTAATCGACAAATACAGGATCATTGCCGTAAACCTGCCGGGATTTAATTCTGTTTTATCCCATTTTACTCAGCCGGGAAAAATATTTGCCCATGAGATTTCAGACCGTTTAAAAGTTATCGCTTGTCTTGAAGAGCCCAACATGGTTCATTCCGAAGAGTTAGAGCCTAAAGTAATTCCCGAAAATTTCGAAAAGATAAAATCCCTTTTTGATGCCGATAAGGAGGACGCACAAATTATTTTTTGGGCCCCTGATGAAGATATCCCCACGGCATTGGAAACAATTGAAGAACGATGCCAAATGGCTTTCGAAGGAGTACCCAACGAAACCCGCAAATCATTTCCTGACGGGACAACGATTTTTGAACGGGTATTACCCGGTGCCGACCGAATGTATCCTGATACCGATTCTGCTCCTATCCCATTAGCAAATGATTATATCGAAAATCTAAGAAAAAATTTACCCACAGAGGTGGTAGATAGATATAACCAAATGAAAAAATGGGATATTCCGGAAGATACGTATAATTACATTCTCAGAAACAACCTATATCCATTAATCGACCAGATTGTAAATAAATTAAATATTGATCCTAAATTTATTGGAACATTTATTGGACACCGTCTAAAATTTGTTGAAGGGCATTATAAATCAACCAACACATTCGATTATTCTAAAATATATGACTTATTCAAATTCTTAAAAGATAAAAAACTCGAAATTCAGTTAAGTAAAAAAATGCTACCTATCGTTTATCAATATCCTAAAATGGATTTTGAATCGATACTAACCAGTAT
>JBNJFS010000049.1:0-13095 GCA_051747085.1 Bacteroidota bacterium | reverse complement strand
ATAAAGCATTGCTTTGGCCCGGGTCATGCCCACATAAAGCAATCGTTTTTCTTCGTCGTTATCGGTTTTTTGTTCTTTAAAAAGTGAGTAGGGGATTAACCCGTTTTCGCATCCGGCAATAAAAACACATGTAAATTCCAGTCCTTTTGCTGCATGAATGGTCATTAAACTTACCTTCTCAATTTCCGGTTGGTACAAATCTGCCGGCTGGCCTAAGGTTATATGTTTAATAAAACCCTCTGTGTTATTGGTGTATTTCGCTGCCAGGTGTTTAAATTGGTCAAAAATCCTTTTGTCTTCATCGGTTTTATTTACAATAAATTCTGTCCATAAGAAATTCAGATATTCATGTAATTGTAAATTTCTGTGTTGGTTGTGCATTTTATCCAGTAATATGGGATTGATATTTAGTTGACTGATAATTATATTTCGCAGAAACAAATTTTCAGGTTCACCGCTGAATTTTAACAGATTAATCAGTACACGAGTGGTTTTGTGTTTTAAAAATCCATCTTCATTAATTTTTTGGAATGGAATGCTGTGGTCATTCAATGCTTTTTCAAGGGTCGTCATTTGCGCTTTGGTGCGGCACAATATGGCAAAATCGGATAAACTTTCAATTTCGGAGTTTTTCTCTCCGCTCGAAACATTGCTATCCATAGAGAAAAAACGCAATCCGCCGGATAAATTTTCTATTTCGCAGGCAATATATTCAGCTTCACTTTTATCGGTTTGTTGTGCTGATATTTTTAGCTGTAAACCATCATCTAGTCCCTGTAAAAAATTGTCTTCCTTTAAAATATTGCCCGAAGCTTTTAATATGTTATTGGTACACCGGTAACTCAGATTGAGTTTGTAAATTGCTGCTTTGGGGTAATCTTCAATAAACCGGCTGATGTATTTTGAATTTGAACCGCGAAAACCGTAAATAGCCTGGTTCGGGTCGCCAATTACCGTAATATGTTGTTTTTCATTGGTTGATAATATTTTAATAAGTTGGTATTGTGCATCGTTAATATCCTGGTATTCATCAACCATAATCCATTGAAACCGCTGCTGAAATTTTTGCAGAAGCATTTTATCTTTACGAAAAATGAGCAGAGGCATATAAATCATATCGTCCAAATCAAACAGATGATTTTTTTGGAGTTCTGATGAATATTGCTCGAACATATTGCGTATGGGTTCATTTTCGATTTCATCAGAAAGTAAAACCTTTTGCTTAATTTCTGTAATCTCTTGTTTCCAGTGTTTTAGTACTGTTTTTTTCTTTTCAGGAAACAGGTATTGAAGAATGAATAATTTATCCTCGTCGTCAATAATATGGATGCTGCTTTGATTTCTTTCCCGGTAGTAGTTGTTTAGTATTGAATAACCCAGGGCATGAAAAGTAGAAATGTGCATATTTTCTATATCAAACGGATGTCCCAGCAGTTTTTTTGTACGTGAAAGCATCTCTTCAGCGGCATGATTGGTAAACGTTACCGCTAAAATATTTTCAGGCTTTATTTGTTTTTCCTTTACCAGGTAAGCAATTCTTCGTGTCAAGACATTTGTTTTTCCTGTGCCCGGACCTGCCAATATCATAGCCGGCCCTTTGTCATGTTTTACCGCTTTAGCCTGTTCGGGGTTTAAACCTTGTAATAGCCCTTCTTGTTTTGTTGTATAATTAGTTTCGGGCTCGGCAGTTATATCAGAAGGCTCGCTTATTGTTTTTAACTTTTGGAATTGTTGCAGATCGAAATTGAGCAGTTTACGTTGAGGTATCTCCGGTAAATTTGTTATTTCGAACAAAGCCGATTTGTCTTCAAAAATTTTTGATTCGTCGGGGAGGAAAACTTTTATCTCACCATATGCTCCATCAAAACCTTCTTTGATGATGATTTGATGATTTCGCATTCTTCGGATAGCTTCACTTAGTACTTCTCCACCAATTTCTTTGGTGTTATCAATGGATAAAAAATGTAAAATATTGAATTCTGAACCCGCTTTGGTGATTAGCTGCTCATACTGTTTTTTTATTTTTTGTGATTTTTCTCCAACCCCTTCTATCTCGGATAATATTTCCGGAAGCGGGATAATCGAGTAAAAAGGTTTCCGGTTTGGACGCTCTTCAATATTTACCCTGTCAGATAACTCTACAATTCGGTTTACAACGCCTACCGTAACCTTTTTTCCACAAACAGGACAAATGCTGTGATGTTTCATGGTTTGAACCGGATCCCAGCAGACCTTGCATTTCCGGTGTCCGTCGTAATGATATTTTCCTTCCTGCGGGAACATGTCGAAGGTTCCTGAAAATCTTTCATCTCCGGATTTAAGTGCATCGGTTATTGAATAATAATTTACGTCAGTATCGAAAAGGTTGGCATTTCTGCCTAACTTTTCGGGTGAATGGGCATCGGAATTGGAAATTAACGTATAGCGATCGAGAAAACTACACATCCAGTTTAATCCCGGGTCGGTTGATAGTCCGGTTTCCAGCGCATAAATATGTTCCGATAAGTCCTCGAAACATTCTTCAATACTGTTAAATCCTGATTTTGAACCCAAAGCAGAAAACCAGGGCGTCCAAATATGTGCCGGAATAAAAAATATTTCATCCGAGATTTCCAGACACATTTCTAACAGATGCTTTGCATCTAACCCAAGGATAGGACGACCATCGGATGTGATATTAAAATTCAGGTTACTTAATTTTTGTTGAATTTTATCCACAACCTCAAAATTGGGAGCCAGAATTACATTATGTATTTTACGTACCTTCCCGTTTTTCTTGTAAATATTGCTTATTTCGGCACTTAACAAAAAGCGTGGAGCATTGGTGTTAGTTTCCCGAACCGGATTATTGATTTTAAATTTATCTTTCAGTTTAAATAGACCTGATTCTGCAGGTTCAATTTTTTCTTTTAATTCGTTGGTCCATCCGGGATGAGAAAAATCTCCCGTTCCGACAACTTTAATTCCTTTTAGCTTAGCCCAATAGTCGAGATGTTCGGGAGTCAGCTTTTTACTGGTAGCCATTGAAAAATGAGAGTGGATATGTAAATCGGCAACAAATTTCATGTCAAATGGTATTTTGTCATAAAATTATTGAAAAGAAAACCGAATCAAAAGAAGAAATTTGATTTGTTATCAACTTTTGCATATGTGATTATAATATTGTGAAGTAATTCTTTAAAAATTCTTATTTTTTGTAATAAGTTAAAATTTACGGTGTCATAAATATTAAAGTATATAAATATTTACATATAATTAATTAATCAAAAAAAATAGATATGAATTGGACAAGAATTTTATTAACTACATTTGTTTTAGTGAATTTAACAGTATTTAGTTTTGCTCAAAAAGGAGTAGGGAATAACTCTGGAATTTCGCAGGAAGGGCTACAAACTCAAGTGAATGAAATTTCCGGAAGTTTGATAGAAGTGCTTAATGAACCTTGCACAGAGACCACAGGGAAGTATGCAAAGGGCACCCACTTGCTTATTAAACACAAGATTAATAATGAGGAGCAAATTTTAAATATTCATTTAGGTCCAACCCCACTTGTCTCTGAAATGGTTGATAAGTTAGTTTCCGGAACAAAAATTGAATTGAAAGTATATCATGCAGATGGCTTGCCGGATAATCAATTTATTGCACAATGTTTCTCTTATGGAAATAATCAGTATAAACTCAGAGATGTTAATTTAAAACCATTTTGGGCTAATTCCGGCACAGGAAGAAGGAATAGCCGTTGGTAGAGTTGTTTATTTTGTTAATCAAAACGTGTATTGGGGCAGCCTGTTTTAGGTCGCGTCATTAGCCTCTACATCAGCAACTTTAAATATAAAGATACTGATGTGGAGGTTTATTGTTCAATATTAACTTTTAGGTTTGATTTTAATATACTGGCCGACTTTAAGTGATTTTCCGCTGGTCATGTTGTTAAGCTGTAAAATTTCCGTTTCGGTTACCCCCGGATATTTTTTAGCAATTTCCCAAATGGTGTCTCCTGAACCTACCTTGTAATATACGTAATTGTCGTCTGTAGTCTTGCTGCTGGTCTTTTGAGGTGTAGAAACAGTTTTTCCTATCCGGCGTTGTTTTTCCGCAAAAGAGAGTTTGTTGATATCAGCATATTTGGCTGCAGAACCTTTGGGAACATAAATATTTAATTTTTGCCCAACCCGTATCATGTTTCCCCGGATATTGTTCCAGTAGCGAATTTCCGAAGCACGGACATCATACCATTCGGCAATAAAGCCCAGGTTGTCGCCTGATTTTACCGTATAAACCAGCTTATCGCGATTTGTGGGGGCAGGAGGAATATAGTAAGAACGCTGTGGGTTTCGGATGGTATTGTCGGCGCTAAAAAATACGGAATCTTTATAATTAAAAATGGAATCTTGAAAATCAATAAATTTACCGGTAAATTCCATGGGTAGTGTTAACCCAAATGCTGAACCTTTGGCAGGAATAATATCCAGCTTGTATTGCGGATTTAAATCGCGTAAGGCTTTGATTGGAATATCCAAAACTTCGGATACCTGTTTTAAGTGCAGGTTATCATTAATAATTATCGTATCTGTTGCTAATGAAATCTGAGGATATTTTGGATTAAGGTTATGTTCATGATAATAGTTCATGGTATAAGTGGCTGCAATATATGCAGGAACATATCCCCTGGTTTCACGAGGCAGATAATAATAGAGCTTCCAGAAATCCCTGCTTCCACCGGTTCTTCTGATAGCTTTATTTACATTGCCGGGTCCGCAATTGTAAGCTGCAATTACTAATGTCCAGTCGTTAAACATGCTGTATAAATCTCTCATAAACAGCGCTGCAGCATGAGCTGATTTTATGGGATCCCGTCTTTCATCTACAAAAGAGTTTATGGTTAAATCATACATTCGGCCGGTAGCATACATAAACTGCCACATCCCGGTGGCTCCAACACGGGAAACGGCACGTGGGTTAAGGGCTGATTCAATAATGGCCAGATATTTTAACTCGGTAGGCAGGCCATAGCTTTCGAATATTTCTTCAATTTTCGGAAAATAATAATCCGAAAGGCCAATCATGGCTTCAACACTTTCGCGTCGTTGTTTGGTATATACATGGATGTAATTTCTAACGATTTTGTTGTAAGAAAGATCAACTACCGAAGGGAGCTGTTGTAATCGATTAATGTAAACTGAATCGGGGAATTCAGGTATAACCGGGTTGACATCTTCATCGCTTAGGGTATAGTCGGTTTTTACCGCTTTTTGTAAGTACCATAAATGAAGAAGGCTATCAAGGTTTTGACCAAAATGGGTCTGAATTTCCGCAGGTGCCTTTAGCGTGTCATTTTCCTGGGAGGTATGATTGGTGAAAGCTGAAAAAGATAAAGAGCATGATAATATAATGGACAGAATAATTCTTTTAGTCATAGTTTTAGTTTTATGAGCGATGACAATTTTTAAGAAACTCAAAATAACGAACAATAAATGAAAAATTAAAATATAATTTGTTATAAAATGTTAACCCAAATAAGCCTTTGTGGAAGTTTTCAATCTATTTAAAATTTACATTTTTTGGTATAGATTTAAGATTTATAATATTTTTCGTCTCATCATGAAAGGATAATAGTGTATGAATATACTTGAATAGAGAAAATAATTGATAGATTCAAAAGTAAAACCTGCAGGTTAGTCCCATTGCATTTTTATTATCAAGCGAACGCATAAGCGAGGGTTGAACATTAAATGATAAATTATCGCTAATATCATAATCAAACAAGTGGGCATCAACCGTAGCATCAATTATATTAAGCATATAAATACCTGCCATAACAATAACATTCAAATCCCGGTTACGCCGATAGTAGTCTTTGATACGAAGGATTGTTTCTTTATTACTATAACCTTCAAAAATGCTTATTCTTCCGGCATCAAATTCGGCATAAGCATTTTTATATTTATTGTACTGATTGTTGTTAAAATCAAAGGCATAGATAAATATTCCTGTTAATCCGTAGATGATGGGCAGCTTCCAGTATTTTTGATTGTAAACCTGTCCTAATCCCGGAACAACGGCAGAATACATTGTTGCTTTATGGGGTGAGTGTGCTTTTTCAATATTTTGTATAATATCCTTTTTCTGTTCATTTTCCTGGCCTTGTGCCGAACCATGATGAACAGTAAATAGAAGGATTCCTGTTAGAAAAAATACAGCTATGGGTTTGTAAATGTTTAGTCCCAGCAAAATACTTGTTTTTAATGTTACCGGGGCAAAATTATTTCATTTTATCGATAATTCCCATTATTCTTTCTAAATCTTCATCCGATTTGAAAGGAATAATAATTTTCCCGCTGCCTTTGTTGTTTCTTCGAAAGTCCACTTCGGAACTAAAATGATCTTTCAGGTGTTTTTGTAATTGTTGGTACTCTTCGGGTAAACGAATTTTTTCTTTGCCGTTATCTTTTTTCGGGCGGTTAATGTCGCGGATAATATCCTCGGTTTTACGAACCGATAATCCTTCGTCAATAACTTTGTAATAAATTTTTAACTGGGTTTTAGCGTCTTCAATATTTATTAATGCGCGGGCATGCCCCATAGAAATTTGTTTATCCCGAATACCCAGCTGAATTTCTGCGGGAAGCTTTAATAACCTTAAATAGTTTGATATGGTTGAACGTTTTTTTCCTACACGGTCGCTCATGCTTTCCTGGGTAAGCTTACATTCCTCCATTAGCCGCTGATAGCTGATAGCAATTTCTATGGCATCAAGGTCTTCGCGTTGAATATTTTCTACCAGCGCCAATTCCAGCATGGCCTGATCGTCAGCAAAACGAACATACGCAGGTATCTTTTTTAATCCTGCAATTTGGGCTGCACGGTAACGTCTTTCTCCTGTGATAAGTTGAAATTTGGTATCATCAACTTTACGTACTGTAATCGGTTGAATAATTCCAAGCTGGCGGATGGAATCAGCTAACTCGTTTAACGCTTCATTGTCAAAATTCGAGCGGGGCTGAAAAGGATTCGTCTCAATCCGGTTTATATCAATTTCATTAACAGCATCAGCCGTTACGGTTCGTTCTTGTCCTGCATCGTCAATTAATGCTCCTAATCCTCTTCCAAGTGCATTTCGTTTTGCCATCTTCTTTATTCTTAATATTAAATTTTTTAATCAACTATTTTATCGGCATTTGCCATCTTCGTTTGGTCATTGTTTTGTAAAAGCTCTTTCGCAAGATTCAGATAATTCAAGGCTCCCTTAGAAGCTGCATCGTACATTACTACAGGCTTTCCGTAACTGGGAGATTCGCTGAGTTTGATGTTTCGCTGAATAATGGTTTCAAACACCATCTCCTGAAAATGTTTTTTTACCTCATCAACAACCTGGTTGGATAATCTTAACCTTGGATCATACATGGTTAACAGAAAACCTTCAATCTCAAGTTCTTTGTTTAATCTACTTTGAATAATTTTTATCGTATTAAGTAACTTGCCCAATCCTTCAAGTGCGAAATATTCACATTGTACAGGAATAATAACCGAATCAGAAGCTGTAAGGGCATTAACGGTAATCAGGCCTAATGAGGGTGAACAATCAATTAAAACATAATCGTAATCATCTTTGACTTTTTCAACCACCTGCTTAAGCTTGTATTCTCTGTTTTGCTGATTAAGCATTTCTATTTCGGCTCCTACCAAATCGATATGCGATGGAATAATATCCAGTCGCTCTACCTCACTATTAAGAATGATATTTTTAGGATCCTGATCCTCGATTAGGCATTCGTAGATACTCGTTTTTATTGCCCTTATATCGAAACCTATTCCGGAAGTAGCATTGGCTTGCGGATCCGCATCAATAATTAATACCTTTTTTTCTAAAATAGCTAAGCTGGCTGCCAAATTTATAGCGGATGTGGTTTTTCCTACTCCGCCTTTTTGGTTTGCTAGTGCAATAACTTTTGCCATATATTCCTTTTTTTGATTTTGCAGTTGAAATTCTCCCGATTTTTAAAAATCAGAAATTCAAAAATACAATTTTATCCCATTGATAATTTTTCGTGGAATAAGAATTGTAAACAATTTTTTTTGAGTTATAAACATTTTATTAACAAAGTCGGTTTCCGGAGGCTTTAATCATCTGATTATTAACTCATCGTCATTTTAAAAGCACCAATAAATGGTTGCTTGTTTCTAACATGCAGATTTTCAGACAAATCTCTCAAGTGCTTCATTTAGCAACTGCTCCTTATGAACGGGTACCACCCCAATTTTTTCACAAACCTGTCCACCGGCAAGGTTTGACAGGCTTGCAATAGCTTCGGGTTCTAACCCTGCAGCCAAACAGAGGCTTGCTGTACCTATCAGTGTGTCGCCGGCCCCCGAAACATCGGCAATATCTCTTATTTCGGCAGGAATCGTTTGGTAATAATCCTGGTTGCTGATGAATACTCCTAATTCTGAAAGCGTAACAAAAATATATTTGGCTGATAATTTTTGATGCAACAATTTTGAAGCTTCATAAATGCCTTTAAAATCTCCTTTTTGGATATCAATTTTTGAACCTTCAACCAGTTCTTTAAAATTGGGTTTAAAAAGAGTAACCTTCTGATACTCCATAAAATTCCTTTTTTTCGGATCAACCAGGGTAGGAATATCATTTTTATTGGCATACTCAACTACTGAATGGATTACTTTTGGGGTAATACATCCTTTATCATAATCTTCAAAAATTATGGCATGGATTTTTTGGTCTGCCAGTATACTTAAAATATGATGGATAAACCTTGATTCGGTATCTTTTGCTAAAACCTCATCTATTTCTTCATCAACTCTTAATAAATGCTGATTATCCGCGATTATTCTGGTTTTTACGGTTGTTTTACGATTTGCGTCTTCAACAATTCCTTCGCTGGTAAGGTTGCGTTTTTTTAGTAAACTGAAAAATGTCCTTGATCGTGTATCTTTACCAACAACCGAACATAATATGGGTTTGGCTCCTAAGGCCTGAACATTTAGTGCCACGTTGGCTGCCCCGCCTAAACGGTTTTCCTGCTTGGTACTCATAATAATAGGTACCGGAGCTTCGGGCGAAATGCGGTTTACTTTTCCCCATAGGTATGAATCAATCATTACATCGCCAATGATCAGGATGTTGAATTGATTAAACGTATCAAATACGGATTGAATATCAATTTTTTTCACCAGGTTAAATTTTGGAATTAAAATGCAAAGATAAGAAAAACGACCCGAAACGTTCAATGAATTTTTTGATTCTTATTTTTGGGTGCGTTTGATTTGTGATACGTCAGACAGAAAATACAGTTATCCATCTTTTTTGTTTTCTGTATTATGCCAGGGATTGGACAGACAAAAAAAGGCTGCCCACGTTGGACAGCCTTTTTTGTATTGCTTATTTAAAGAAAGGATTATTTTCCGAATTTATAAGCAGCAGTAATGCTGAAAACTCTGCTATTAGCCTTGTAACCATTTTCAGTATATGGAGAAAGGTTTGCAAGACCTAAATCATAATTTAACCCTACTTCAAAAGCACCAAAAGCAGCACCTGCACCAATGCTTAATCCATAATCAAGTCGTTTGATATCATCATCTTCGCCATCCCCAAATGTTAAGTCTTCTGTTTCAGAAACTGACATCCCGTCAGCTTCTATATCCAGTTTAGCTTTTGCTGATAAACCAACGCCAACATATGGGCCTACAGCGCCATAAATTTTCATTGGACCAGCATCGAAACCTACTCTAGCATTAACCGGAATGTGTAAGTACATTAAGTTAACTTTTGCTTCAAAAGTACCACCGGCTTCTTCTTCCTTAATTCTATAACCTTTTGTAGATAATAAAGCTCCGGTTTCTAAAGAAATCATATCATTAAAACCAAATTCTACTACAGGTCCTACTTGAAATCCAAGTTTTGATTTATAATCATCACTATAGGTATTATCATCATCTTTTTCTATCGCATTTGCAAGGTTTACACCTGCTTTAATACCAAAGTTTACCTGAGCGAAAGATTCTGTTGCAAATGCAACAAGAATAGCAATTAAAAATACTTTTGTTAATTTTTTCATAATTCATTTTAAGTTTTAAAGGTTAATAAAAAGTTAAAATAGTTTCAACTTTTAAAAATTTGAAAATTAAAAGTACTTCAATTTTTAATAACTCTTCCTGTTTTTGCTATTATTTATTAACAATTTGTTGTTAATAAGGGTGGTATTATTTTTTTAACTGTTCATAACATCTGATTTTTGATGAAAAGAGAGACTTTTTAATGCATGTTATAGCTGTATGTTAGGACTGTAGGTTGCTGTAAAAGTGTCGTTTGGGTTTACTTTCGGGTTTTGATTTTGTTTTCAAACCTTTTTTATCCGGGAAACCCTGGACAGAAGCATTTTTTGAACTTTTAATTTAATTTTTTAAAAACGTTTTGATTACCGGAAGTTTTAAACCGGATCGATATCAATGGATATTTGAATGGTTTTGTAGCTATCTGTTGTAACCAGCTGAATGATTTGTTCTTCCAAAAGTGTTTTTGCTTTTTGAAAGGACCGTTGCCGTTCGATTTTGATCAATATTTTTTTGATATACATATTTTGTATTCTCGAAATTACCGGAGATTCAGGGCCTAACACTCTTTTGCCAAAAATCTTTTTTAGGTTGTTGGCTAACTGGTTGGCGGACTTATCTACCACATCGGCTTTTTTGTGTTTTATGCTGATATAAATCAACCGGCAAAACGGCGGATAGTTGAAATTTTTACGTTCAAGCAATTGTGATTTGTACATTTCCTGGTATTTATTATCCAATACAAATTGTAAAATCTGATGTTCCGGATGACTGGTCTGGATTATCACTTTGCCTTGTTTATTTTTTCGCCCGGCCCGTCCGCTTACCTGGGCCATCAATTGATAGCTGCGCTCAAAAGCCCTGAAATCGGGATAATTCAGCATGTTGTCGGCATTCAAAATCCCTACCAGTGACACATTATCAAAATCCAATCCTTTCGAAACCATTTGGGTTCCAATTAAGATATCAATTTCTCCCTGCTCAAATCCGGCAATGATATTTTCGTAAGCATATTTGGATCTTGTCGAGTCCAGATCCATACGCTTAACTTTGGCATCCGGAAAAAATATTTTTATCTCGTCTTCAATTTTTTCGGTGCCAAAGCCACGGGTCGATAACGAAGGATTGCCACAGGCTTTACATACTGTTGGGTTTTTGATGGTGTAACCGCAGTAGTGACAAACCAGCTCATTATGCTGCTTGTGGTAGGTCATCGTTACATCGCAGTGGGTACAATAAGGTATCCACCCACAGGTTTCGCATTCTAGAAAAGGAGCAAAGCCACGCCTGTTCTGGAAAAGTATGATTTGCTCGTTGTTTTCGAGCGATTCTTTAATACTATCCAATAATGCCGGGCTAAAATGCGACTTCATCTGTTTCTTTTTTCTTGCCCTCAGCGTATCGCTTAATATAATTTCGGGTAGCTTAATTTCCTGAAACCTTGAATTTAGCTCTACAAGTCCGTATTTATCTGTTTTTGCATTAAAATAGCTTTCAACAGACGGGGTTGCTGTTCCGAGCAACACGTTGGCCTGGTGGATTTGAGCCAATACAATGGCACTGTCACGGGCATTGTAGCGTGGTGCCGGATCGTATTGTTTATAGGTGTTTTCATGTTCTTCGTCAATAATTATTAATCCCAGCTTCGAAAAAGGCAAAAACAGGGATGAACGGACACCCAGGATGATATCATAATGGTTTTCTTTACTGCTTTTCAGAACATTCTGATAAACTTCAACCCGTTCGCCATCGTTAAATTTAGAGTGATAGATTCCCACCCTGTTGCCAAACACCGATTTTAAGCGGTTGATGATTTGTGCGGTTAAAGCAATTTCCGGCAATAAATATAAAACCTGTTTGCCCTGGTCAATTTGTTCCTGTATCAGTTGAATATATATTTCTGTTTTTCCGCTCGAAGTTACACCATGTAACAAAACCACCTGTTTTTCATCAAAATGTTTTTGAATGGATTGAAGTGCCTGCTCCTGAGCTATTGAAAGTTGTTTTGCCTTTTGAGCAACGCTTGATGAATGGTCGAGACGGCTGGCCGTTTTTTCATACCCGGTTAAAATATTTTTCTTAATTAATGTTTTAATGACTTGATGGTTTGCTCCTGATTTTTTGATTAAGGCCTGCCTGGTGATTTCAACAGGATCCTTTTTTGAAAATTTCCCTGACAGTTGTATGAAACTGATGAGCACATCGAGCTGTTTGGGTGCATTTTTTAACAAATCAAAAGCCTCGTTTAGTTGTTTTTCGGTTGTAATTGATTCGTGCAGGCCAATATAGGTTTCTGTTTTAGGTTTGTAACTCTCTTTTAGTTTTTCTTCAAGAATTACCGCTTTTTTATCGATAAGCGACTTGATGACGGGCAAAGCATCTTTTTTATTCAGTGCCCGGGCAATATCGTTCACACTGGCAATGTTTGTTTTATTTAGAAAATCGAGAACTAATGATTCTATATTCGTAAATATTTCATTTTCGATATGGCTTGCATTATAAATAACTTTTGTTTCTGATTCAAGTTTTAATCCGGACGGCAGAGAGGCTTTAAATACTTCACCCAGCGAGCACATGTAATAATCGGCAATCCATTGCCATAATTTTAGTTGCGAATCATTTACAATGGGGTGTTCATCTAATACCGATAAAATATCTTTTGTTTCGTAATCTTCGGGCGCTTTGTGATGAATGGTATGGATGATTGCTGCAAAAATTTTGCGGCTTCCAAATTGTACAATTACTCTTTTTCCGGTCTTTGCCTGCTCCTCCAACGATTTAGGAATGCTGTACGTAAAGAGCTGCTTTAGCGGGAGGGGCAGTATTACGTCGGCAAAAACGGGTGAGTCGCTCATGTTTAAAGCAGATTAAATATTTAAGAAATCGAGAATTTCGAGCAACCTATTATCCACATCTTTGTGGTGCTTGATGGTTTTATTAAAAGGGACATGCACAATTTCCCGGTTCATCATTCCTACCATAATGCTTTGCTGATCGTCGAGCAGTGCTTCTACAGCTGCTACA
>JBNJFS010000048.1:0-13351 GCA_051747085.1 Bacteroidota bacterium | reverse complement strand
TTTAAATCATCCGTGGATAAATTTTATAGTCAGGAAGACTTAAAATCGTGGGCTGAGCAATTAAATGCCAAGCCCGGAGATTTATTGCTCGTCCTTGCCGGAAATAAAATGGATACATTATATGCTTTAAATGTTCTACGCCTGGAGATGGGTGAAAGATTAGGTTTACGCGATAAAGATAAATTTGCACCCTGCTGGGTAGTTGATTTTCCATTGCTGGAATGGGACGAAGAAGAACAACGTTATTTTGCTATGCACCATCCTTTTACTTCACCTAAAGCCGAAGATATTAAACTTTTTGAGTCGGATCCCGGAAAAATGAGAGCCAATGCCTACGACTTTGTAATTAACGGGGTTGAAATCGGTGGTGGTTCAATCCGTATTTTTGAGGCCGAATTGCAAAGAAAAATGTTTAATGCCTTAGGTATTTCCAACGAAGAAGCTGAGGAGAAATTCGGGTTCCTTTTAGCTGCCTTTAAATATGGTGCTCCACCACACGGGGGTATTGCTTTTGGTTTCGATCGTTGGTGCTCTGTCTTTGGAGGCTCCGAATCCATTCGTGATTTTATAGCTTTCCCTAAAAATAATGCCGGACGCGATGTGATGATTGATTCACCCTCGATGATTGATAAAAAACAGCTTGATGAGCTATCGCTAAAAATCATAAAAAAATAATAGCAGAAAGGCTGACCAAAAGGGAGCTACTTTGATTCTTTAACATCACCTTTTCCAAAGTTTTGAACTTTGGAAAAGATTAGCCAAAATGAACCTTTTTGGTCAGCCTTTTTTTTATTCATACTTTAAAACATCAACCGGATTTAGTCTTGAGTATTTAATCGTTTGGGCGATTACGGTGATTAATGAAAAAAGGATTATAACTATCCACGCAAGAACAAAAACACCCCAGAAATATCCGACATTTATTTTTATCGCAAAATTATTTAACCAGCTTGTAAAGAAAAAGTAGCTAATTGGACAGGCAAATAATGCAGCAATGGTTATCCATCGTACATATCTTTTAGAAAACAACAACACCAATGAGCTGGATGTTGCCCCATTTACTTTCCTCACGCCAATTTCTTTCGTTCGTTGTTGTAAAATATAAAGTGACAAACCAAATAATCCCAATGAACCAATGATTAAGGCCAATATGGTTGAGAGAACAAGTTTGGATTGGATATCATCTTCGGATAAATATTGTTTTTGGATAGTGTCGGATAAAAAAGAATAATTAAATTCTGATTCCGGAAACCGATTTTGCCAGACTAATTTAATTTTCTGTATTGTTGCATTCATCTGATTTTCATCAACCCGAACAAAAATGGCATTTAAATATTCGGGAAAAAGCTGAATTGCTAATGGCTCAACCTCCTTATGCAATGATTTGAAATTAAAATTCTTCACCACTCCTATGATCTGTCCTTTGTTGTAGGTTGATTCCAGGTGGCTCTTGGTTTCAATAAAATGCGATATTGCTTCATCGGGCGTAGAAAATCCTAACATCCGGCTTGCTTTTTCATTAATCACGTAACGAGTCCGGGATGTATCGGAGACACGGCGAGAAAAAAGACGGCCTGACAATAAGCGAATATCAAACGTTTTGAAGAAATCATAATTTACACCCATATAGGCAAAAAACAGATCGTCATCGCCAAAGGGTTTTCTAACGGTAAGGCTCGGATAAATTTGATTGATGGGAACCGTTCCGGCACTGGTAACATTCTTTACCGGGTCTAGTTTCATTAAATCGTTTTTAAACGAGTTAAAATGGGTTCTGACCTCTGAATTATCGACATCAATGACCATTAGGTTTTTTTGATCAAATCCGATATCTTTTGTATGGATTAGTTTTATTTGCAATGCCATGAGCAGTGAAAAAGTTATTAATCCAATGGAAATAAAAAACTGGAAAATTACCAGGCCAATTTTCGTATTCATTCCTTGCGTTTGATTTTTCCCTTTAAGTGATTTCAGAATCTTAAACCGCGAAATAAATATTGCAGGATAGGCTCCGGCTAATAAAGAAATAACAATAAATGTTCCTGCCAATAAGGCTATACCATGATATGAACTGAAAAATACCCAATGAAAAGTTTTTCCACTAACACTTTCATAGAGTGGTGATAAGGCAAACATTAAAACAATGGATACCGTAAAAGCAAAAAAGATCAATAGAAAAGATTCTAAAAAAAAGTGTAATCCCAACTGAGTTTTTGAACTCCCAACTACCTTTCGTATTCCTACCTCCAATGACCTGGTTTCACTCCTTGCATTGGTGAGATTAATATAATTAATTATAGCAAGCAGCAGAATTAATAGGGCTACTGAAGCTAAAAGAAAAATATTTTTAATATCCCCGTTTGTTTCTAATTCATACTCAAGATGTGATTTCAGATGGATATCTTTAATGTTTTTGAGTTTTACTTCTATCGCATCGTTAATATTATCATCATCTAAAAGCATCGTGCTATAGGCAGGACCGACATGCCGTAAAAGAAACTCCGGTAACTGAGACTTAATTTTCGAAAGTTTATTGCGGTTATCGATTTTAATATAAGTATATCCTATATTAACCCTCCACTCATTATAGATTTGTTGATAATACTCTTTTAATATTGGTAGAGGAATAAATACCCGGGGATGAAAATGTGTATTTTCAGGAATATTATCTGCTATACCCGTAACTTTGAGGTTATAGAGTAAGCCTTCAATTTTAATCTTTAGGGTTTCGCCTAATACATTTTCCTTTCCAAAAAAAGTTAAGGCTGCCTCTTTTGTTAATACAACAGAATTCGGGTCATCTAGAATATGATTGGGATTTCCTGTAATAAGCTTAAAATTAAAGACTTCGAAAAAATTACTGTCCGCAAAATGAACCAATTGTTTTCTAAATATATTATTCTTATCCTGTACAGAGATTTCAAAGGGGTACATTTTCGTTGAGGCAACAATCTCAGGGAAATCATCCTTCAGGGCTTTGGCATAATTAAAACTTGTAACAGGCATTTCTCGCGACATCCCATTATAATTAAAATCCCGTTCAACCCGATAAATTAAATCAGCATCTTTAATATAACTATCATAATTTAACTCATCAATCATCCAGGTTGTTATATATAAGGCTATCAAAATGCCAATACACAGGCCGCAAAAATTAAGAAAAGTATAAAATTTATCTTTTATTAAGTGTCTAAAACCAATTTTTATGTGTTCAATAATCATCTGTTTTCATTTAGTTTACTAACTGATTATTAGACCTGTTAAAAGCCTTAAGGTTTATTTATAACAAAAAAAAGGTGCCCATAGAATGAGCACCTTGTATCTTCGAAAGAATTATATTTTTAGATATTTTTTTCGGTTGAGAACTTATACTTATTCACCTCTAACCACTGATTAGCACTTTTATCCCACTTATACTCAATTTTTTCTGTCATATACTGCTTTTCATTATACGTAGCAGTATGTTTAATATAATTCACCCATGATTTATTGGCCAGGTCATATTTCTTTTCAACATACTCTGTCATATTCCCTTTTCTATCATAGCTCATATTAAACTTCATTCCTTCAATAAAGGTTCGCATGCTATTGTTATAGGTTAACCTTATTTCTTCGGTCTTCATTCCTCGTCCATTATAACGTAACATGTATTTACCCTCTGTTAACCAGCTTTGTTCTGCAGGACTCCAGTTTTCTACTATCACACTAGATGGTGGAGCATAAGAATTTTGAAAATCCATCAGAAAACGTTTATAATTGTCCCAATTCTTGGTAGCTCCATTATACAGGTTAATCGTTACAGCATATTCTTCCCCCCTGTCATTGTAGGTAATTAAATATTTCATAACGTTAAACCACTCGTTTGCGGGACGTTTCCATTCCTGGAATAAAATCTCTTCTCTTTTTCTTCCATTATAGTTAATGATTCTCATTTGAGCATTTACCCAGTCTTTAAAATTCTTATCCCAACTTTGGGTAATCACTTCAATTTCATTCCCGTTTTCATCATAAGTATAGTTCTCCCGAAGAGCGTTTGTCCAACTGTTATCTTCCACGTTATAGGTCTGTACAAAATTTTCAAGCGGCTTCTCCTGGTCATTAAAACGCCTGATTTCTCTTTCGAAATAAACCCATGAGTCGGATGCTTCGTCATACTGGTAAGTATACAGAGTGTCAGCATCTGCCCAGTTCATTTTTTCGTCTTTTTCGGACGGTATCTCTGATTTGGGTTGTGCATTGATGGTTGTTGTAAGCATCAAAGCCGATACCAATAAACCCACTGTTGTTTTCATTATTGTTTTCATAACTTTATAAATTTTGGTTTTACTTTTATTTGTTTTGTTCTCTAATTATAAGATGATTTTAAATAAAAATACCCTATTTTTTTCTTTACAACACCTAACAATCAATTTATTAAGAAGTTCAATGATAGCATTATTACTGATTTTTAAATATTTTTTGTTTATTCTTTCCTGAGTGAATAATTTCAACTAAAATTGTTAATAACTTAAGGTCGCCTTAACATGCTTTTTATTTTTCCCGTATTACATTCGCATCATAATATTTTTTAATCAAACCGTTGATTTTATGTTAACCGTTGATCATCTCAGAAACAAATACATTGTTTCATTTTATAAGGTATCAAGATTAAACATCTTAAATGCTTCAGAAATTGAGCAAAAAGTTTTGCCTATAGTAAATAATCCCGGAGCCCAATTACTAATAAATTTTTCGGGTATTAAATTTATTGATAGTGCAGGATTTGAAACCTTATTAAAAATTTACAGGACTTCAAGAATAAATAACGCTACCTTTAAATTTATAAATGTTTCTGACGAAATAATGGAATTAATTAAGCTCGTAGAACTAGAACATATTTTCGAAATAGCATAAAAGAGGCTATCCAAAAAGCCTTTGTGGAACCCTGCTTGCAGCAGGCAGGTTCGTGATTTCTTTAAGTAACCCAGCCTGCATGCCTAACGGCACGTAAACCGGCTGGCAGGTTTATGGTACAATTATAAGGCATTGTTACGCAGAGCTTCACGAAGAAGGCGCAAAGTTTCGCTAAGTAAAAAAATAAATAGTTTATTATTTTTTAATACTTTTGGTACAGCCTCTCTCTTTTACTTTAAATATCTTTTGATTTATTGTTTCGTTACAACTTCTCCAATTAATGTTGCAGAGGTGCAATCAATAATTTCAACCTCAATATAATCACCTATCTTATAATTTAATCTTGGAAATACGACGACTTTATTTTGCGAGTTACGTCCAAAAAACTGATCTTTTGATTTTTTAGAAACCCCTTCGACAAGCACCTCAAAAACTTTTCCCAGGTCATTTCTTTTACTTTTTTCTGAGAGTTCACCTTGCAGATCAATAATCTCTGTTAAACGTCTTGTTTTTTCCGACTCTTTTACATCATCTTTTAAATGCCTTGCAGCATATGTCCGTGGACGTTCAGAATACTTAAACATAAAAGCTAAATCATAATTCACCTCTTTCATTAAGCTTAGAGTTTCCCGGTGATCTTCCTCTGTTTCTCCGGGAAATCCGGTCATTAAGTCGGTAGTGATAGCACAATCCGGCAGAATTCTTTTAATAGCCTTTATGCGATCTAAATACCATTCCCGCGTATACCCCCTGTTCATCTTTTCTAATATTCGGGTACTCCCCGACTGGGCGGGCAAATGAATATGATTACAAATATTAGTATACATGGCCATTACATACAATACATCATCCGACATATCTTTGGGGTGGGAAGTTGAAAAGCGAATACGCAAATCCGGACTTACCTTGGCCACAGATTCTAATAACTGTGCAAAAGTTACCGATTTATCATGGTTTGTCTTTTCCCAGTGATACGAATCAACATTTTGACCGATTAATGTAATTTCTTTATATCCTTTATCGAATAAATCACGTGCTTCGTTAAGTATTGATTCCGGATCGCGACTTCGTTCAGCGCCTCGGACATAAGGAACAATACAATATGAGCACATATTATTACATCCCCGCATGATAGATATAAAAGCAGAGATCCTGTTTTTACCCAGCCTTACCGGGTTAATATCAGCATACGTTTCCTCTTTCGATAAGATTACATTAATCGCTTTCTGTCCGGACTCAACCGCTTCGATCAGGTTGGGCAATTCTCTGTAAGCATCAGGACCTATCACTAAATCAACGGTTTTTTCTTCTTCAATCAGTTTCTCTTTTAAACGTTCTGCCATGCACCCAATAACCCCTACTTTAATTGCCGGGTTTTTTTTCTTCATTTGCTTAAAAACGTCTAATCGCCCCCACACTCTTTGCTCGGCATTCTCTCGTATCGAACAGGTATTTACTAAAATAATATCGGCATCATGTATATCATCTGTAACCTCATACCCTTTATCTTGTAATACAGAAACCACCACCTCACTGTCGGCAGTATTCATTTGACAACCATACGTCTCGATGTATAGTTTCGGTGATCTTCCTTTTTGGTTGGTATTATTTTGATCAGCCATATTTATGGATTTATTTTTTGCAAATTTATTAAAAAATAAGTGTCATTTGTTATCAAAAAAATATTCTTTAACAGATAAAGACAAAACGATCTGAAATATGTTTTTACAAATTCTGGCAGGTATAAATATTTATCATATTCTTTTACAGGCTTTTTAATTTTTAGTATTTTTACCCTCCATTTTCAATCAAGTATTAACATTTAATTTTATCAATATGTCAGGTCATAGTAAATGGTCAACCATTAAGAGAAAGAAAGGAGCTGCTGATGCTAAGCGCTCCAAAATGTTTTCCAAAATTGTAAAAGAAATATCTGTTGCCGTAAAAGAGGGTGGCGCTGATCCGGAAGCAAACCCACGGTTACGACTGGCTATGAATAATGCCAAAGGGGTAAATATGCCCAAAGACAATGTGGAAAGAGCCATAAGCAAAGCCGACAAAGAAGGGGAAAACTTTGAAGAAATTACCTTTGAAGGATACGCACCCAACGGAATAGCCGTTTATGTGGATTGTCTTTCCGATAACCGAAACAGAACAGTGAGTAGCGTGAGGGCTATTTTTACCAAATATGGTGGCAGCCTGGGAAAAAATGGTTCGTTGTCTTTTCTTTTTGAAACCAAAGGAATTTTTACCGTCTTAAAAAAAGATGATCTTAATTTAGATGATTTTGAGCTGGAAATTATTGATGCCGGAGCCGAAGAGATTGAGGTAGAAGACGATGTAATAACTATCACAACAGCCAAAGAAGATTTTGGGAATGTACAGAAAAAACTGGATGAGCTGGGTGTTGAAGTAGAAAATGCAGGCTTACAAAGAATCCCGAACGATACAAAAGCACTGGATGTAGATGCTGCTTTAAGAGTAATGAAAATGATAGATGCTTTTGAAGATGATGACGATGTACAAAATGTATATCATAACCTTGAACTAACCGACGAAATTGCTGCAGCCATGGAATAAACAATAACAGATAGTTGCAAACGGCTGTTTCAAAAGTTGAAATAGCCGTTTTTTTATCCTATCCATATAAATTGTATTTTTAAACCATCAACTTTAAAAATGCCTATGCAAAAGAAATATATATTGTCGCTCGATCAGGGTACATCCAGTTCCAGATCATTGCTTTTTGATAAAAATGCGGATATTATCGCTATTCAGCAGCAGGAGTTCAAACAATACTATCCCCAGGCAGGATGGGTGGAGCATAATCCGGAAGAAATATGGGAATCACAACTTAACACCGCCACAGCATTAATAAAAAAAGCAAATGTTAATCCACAGGAAATTGCTGCTATAGGAATTGCTAACCAACGTGAAACCATCATTTTATGGGATAAAAAAACAGGGAAACCGGTTTACAATGCAATTGTTTGGCAGGATAAACGAACGGCAGATTTTTGTAAGAAAATTTCTGAACAAGGCTGGGATAAATACATCAAAGAAAATACCGGTTTAATTGTTGATTCTTATTTCTCCGCAACAAAAATACACTGGATATTACACAATATCCCGGGCATTAAGGAGAAAGCAGAAAAACGAGAAATTCTTGCCGGCACTATCGACACCTGGCTGGTTTGGAAACTAACCGGCGGTAAATTACATATTACCGACTATTCCAATGCTTCGCGCACCATGCTGTTTAATATCCGCACCCTGCAATGGGATAAAAAACTACTGGATCTTTTTGGGATTCCTGAACATATTTTACCCCACGTTAAAAATTCTTCGGAAACTATCGGACAAAGCGATTCAAAAATCTTTGGTACAGCGATCCCCATATCAGGGATTGCCGGCGACCAGCAGGCTGCACTATTCGGGCAAACATGTTTAACCAAAGGAACCGCAAAAAACACCTATGGCACAGGATGTTTTATGTTGATGAATACAGGGGATCAAATGGTCGAATCACACTCGGGACTGGTAACCACCATTGCCTGGGGCATAAACAACAACATCAGTTATGCGCTCGAAGGAAGTGTGTTTATTGCCGGAGCAGCCATTAAATGGCTTCGGGATGCCTTAAACTTAATCCAGTCAGCTGATGAAACCGAAAAAATTGCCAAAGAAGTAGAAGATACCGAAGAAGTATATGTTGTTCCCGCTTTTACAGGACTTGGAGCGCCCTATTGGGACATGTATGCACGGGGTGCTATTCTTGGATTAACGCAGGGAGTTACCGACAAACACATTATCCGTTCAACCCTGGAATCATTGGCTTACCAAACGATGGATGTTTTAAAAGCCATGGAAAAAGATTCGGGGATAAAACTAAAAGCCCTGAATGTAGATGGTGGCGCTTCGGTTAATAATTTTTTAATGCAATTTCAGGCTAACATCCTGAATGTTGATGTTATACGACCTGAAAATGTTGAAACAACGGCACTGGGTGCTGCTTTGTTAGCCGGCCTGTCAACAAACTTTTGGTCGATGGAAGAAATAATTAAAAAAAGAAAAATAGAAAAGGCTTTTCATCCGTTTATGGATGAAGATAAAAGACAAAAGTTATACAATGGCTGGAAAAAGGCCATTGAAAAAGCAAAAGGGTGGCAACAGTAATAAAATCTAAAAATGAAAAAAACAATAAATCAAATTGTAAGTATTCTTCTTTTAACAATCATCCTCTCAGGATGCTCTTCGATTAAAGAAATCAAGATAGGAGAAGTAAAAGATGTCCGCATAAAAAGTATTGTGAATAACCTGGTGGGACTTGAATTAGATCTTCCGGTAACCAATCCGGGAAATGCCAGAATCAAAATTATTGCAATGGATTTTGATGTTTCTGTTAATGGAAAACATCTGGGCAAAATGACCAATCCGGAAACCATAATCATTCCTTCTAATCATGACGAGATTCTCACTTTCCCGGTGCAAATAGAACTCTCAAACTTTCTTGCAGGTGCATTATCGATGTATAGATTAAGAAATATGAAAGAATTTGAAATGCATATTACCGGTCAATTAAAAGGTCGTTCATTTTTGTATCCAAAGACAATTGAGGTTGATGAAAAACATAGTGTCAGTTGGTAACATTATTTCTGATAAAAATTAATTATTTTTGCATTATAAAATCAAAGGATTATGAAAAAATATACGATACGAATAGCTTCTGTTTTACTGATGTTTCTTTTGCCGGTTTTCAATGTTCATAGCCAGGTTTCATCAGGTGGGGAAAAAGATATTTTTTCAAGGATTGAAAATAATGCACCGGGCAACGGAAATGTTGTTATATCGCAAGATCTTAGAATCAATAATTTAATATCCAATCATATTAAACAAAACAGTCGCAAAGGGGGTGTGCCGGGATTCCGTATTCGAATTTTTAATGATATTGGCAGCGATGCCCGCGAAAATTCGCAAAAGGTAAAAGCCGATTTTTTTGATAAATTTCCTGAAATACCGGTTTACAGAGAATATGACAACCCGTATTTTAAGGTTTATGTGGGCGATTTCAGAACAAAAATTGATGCCATGAAAAAATTTAAGCGTATAAAACATCATTTTCCGGCTGCTTTTATTGTTCCTGATGAAATAAATTATCCTTCACTAGAAGAATAAAATAGTTGCTTTATGCCTGTAATTCATAATATTCAGGAGTTAAAAAAAATTTCTTTGGAGATACGTAAAGATGTTGTTCGAAGCTTAGCAGAAGCAGGCTCGGGGCATTTAGGCGGGTCGCTGGGACTGGCTGATATTTTTACCTGTTTATATTTTAATATTTTAAATCACAAACCCGAAAAGCCTGATTGGGATGACCGTGACCGGTTCATATTGTCTATTGGACATGTTGCTCCGGTATTTTATGCTGCCCTTGCGCATAGTGGGTATTTTAAACGTTCAGAATTAATGACCCTTCGTAAATTAGGTTCCCGTTTGCAGGGCCATCCGGGAAAAGAACACGGTTTACCCGGGATAGAGTTATCGGCCGGCTCGCTGGGACAAGGATTGTCGGTAGCGGTTGGACTGGCTTTAGCCGGTAAAATGGACCAAAAAACATGGAATGTATTTTCTATCCACGGTGATGGAGAACTACAAGAAGGAGCCATTTGGGAGGCTGCTATGAGTGCTTCGCATCATCAATTAAACAATTTGATAGCTCTCATAGACAGGAATTATGTGCAAATAGACGGGAAAAATTCGGAGGTAATGGAAATTGAGCCGCTCAAAGATAAGTTTGAATCGTTTGGATGGAAAGTAATGGCTTGTAACGGACATGATCATAAAGATATTATGGTTACCTACCAAAAAGCCATTGACTGGAAGGAAGGCCCCGTGGTCATTATGGCTAAAACCCATATGGGAAAGGGAGTAAAAAGCATCGAAGATGATTATGGGTGGCACGGGAAACCACCAAAACCCGAACAGGTTGATTCATTTATTAAGGAACTGGAACAAAATCAATAAAACAAACCGATGTTTACATTAAAGCAATTAAAACCTACACGTTTCGGATTTGGCGAAGGATTAAAATCATTAGGAGAAAAAAATCCAAATGTTGTTGCTTTAGGTGCAGATATAACCTCGTCGGTAAGTGTTAACTTCTTTAAAGAAGCATTTCCCGACCGATTTTTCTCGTTTGGCATTGCCGAACAAAATATTATGGGAGTAGCTGCAGGATTTGCCCTGGGCGGTAAAATTCCTTTTGCCACCACTTATGGGGTTTTTTCTGCTTTACGTGCCACCGATCAGGTTAGAATTTCCATTTGCTATAATGACCTTCCCGTAAAAATTGGTGGTGCACATGCCGGAATATCAGTAGGCCCCGACGGAGCAACACACCAGGCGCTAGAAGACATTGCCATCATGCGGGCACTGCCCAACATGACGGTCCTTTCACCCTGCGATGCCACACAAACCAAACGGGCAACCATTGCTTCGGTAGAACAGGTTAGCGGACCGGCATATATTCGTTTTGGCCGTGAAGCAGTTCCGGATTTTACAACGGAAGATTTACCTTTCGAAGTGGGCAAAGGGCAATTGCTAAAAGAAGGAAAGGATATTACCATTATTGCAACAGGACACCTGGTATGGGAAGCTTTACAAGCGGCCTACATGCTCGATAAACAAAATATCAGTGTGCGTGTTATCAATATACACACGATTAAACCTGTTGATGAAGAGATAATTATAAAAGCAGCCAAAGAAACAGGATTAATTGTAACAGCCGAAGAACATCAGATTTATGGCGGATTGGGCAGTGCAGTTGCCGAAGTGCTGGTCAAAGAGCATCCTGTAAAAGTTAAAATGATTGGCATGAACGATCAGTTTGGCGAATCCGGGAAACCGGAAGAATTAATGCAAAAATATGGATTAACATCAGCACACATCGCTGATGAAATAAATATACTGATAAAACAGAAAAAGTAAGAATGAGCGATCAAATTAAGCACGAATGTGGCATTGCACTTATCCGGTTATTAAAACCACTCGAATATTACCAGTCTAAATACGGCTCATGGATGTACGGCTTACATAAGTTGTATTTGCTGATGGAAAAACAACACAACCGTGGGCAGGACGGAGCCGGACTGGCAACCTTGAAATTTGATCTCACTCCCGGCAAGAAATATATACATCGATTTCGCTCTAATGGAGGCTCTCCCATAAAAGAAGTGTTTGCAGAAGTAAATAACCACCACGAAATTATTGAAGAAAAAAATCCTGATTTGCTGAAAGATCCGGTATGGGCAAAAGAAAACTTACCCTCAGCAGCCGAATTATATTTTGGCCATTTACGCTATGGTACATTCGGCGGTGATGATATCGAATTTGTACAGCCCATCATGAGGGAAAACAACTGGAAATCCAGAAATCTTATCATGGCCGGAAACTTTAACATGACCAACGTGGACGAGTTATTTAAAGTTCTCATTGACCTTGGCCAGCATCCCAAAGAGTATTCGGATACCGTCACTGTTCTGGAAAAGGTAGGCCATTTTCTCGATGAAGCCAATCAATACCTTTTCCGGCAATATAAAAATGAGGGGATAACCAATAAAGATATCTCTACACAAATTGCTCAGAACCTTGATTTAGGAAAAGTATTGCAAGAAGCAAGCAGAGACTGGGATGGAGGATATACTATTGGTGGGATGATTGGCCATGGAGATGCTTTTGTAATGCGTGACCCCTGGGGCATCAGGCCGGGGTTTTATTACAAAGATGAAGAGATTGTGGTTGTAGCTTCCGAAAGACCCGTAATACAGACGGTTATGAATGTAGATGCGGATACTATAAAAGAAATCCCTCCAGGAGAAGCACTTATTATTAAACGAGATGGCCGGGTTTTAAATGAAGAGATTCGTGTCCCTCAGAAAAGAAGTTCCTGTTCATTTGAAAGAATCTATTTCTCCAGGGGGAGTGATAAAGATATTTACCAGGAAAGAAAGCAATTAGGCAGACTACTGACCCCTCAAATTTTAGAATCTATTCATCATGATTTAGAAAACACCGTTTTCTCTTTCATTCCAAATACTTCAGAAACTGCTTTCTACGGAATGGTGGATGAGCTAAAAAATTACCTCTTAAAGGAACAAAGAGAAGAAATTTTAAACCTGGGGAGCAAGCTAAACGAACAATCGTACGACAAAATCATGTCGAGAAAAATCCGGGTGGAAAAAATTGCCATTAAAGATATTAAGCTAAGAACTTTTATTGCGCAGGATAAAGGACGAAACGACCTGGTGGGACACGTTTATGATGTTACCTATGGTACTGTTCGCGAAAATATTGACACACTGGTGGTGATAGACGATTCTATTGTAAGGGGGACTACGCTTAGGGAAAGTATATTAAGAATCCTGGACCGACTAAAACCCAAAAAGATTATTATTGTTTCCTC
>JBNJFS010000047.1:0-13525 GCA_051747085.1 Bacteroidota bacterium | reverse complement strand
GGATTTTTAAACGTTTTGTGCGGGGTAACTTAATGGCACCACAATCGGAATGGTATCAATTTAATGTGGTTGACAGGTATACATATAATCTTATACCCAATTATTATAGCTTTGTAACGTATCTAAAATCAGAAGATTATCCCGTCTTAAATTTAGCGATGGAAATATTTCTGAAAGAAAGGAATGTTAATAGCTTTTCATCCAACCCGTGGTTTTGGAGAGGCATAAGTGAAGGCGAGAAGATCAACCTGGAGCTTAAGGAATTTACCTTAAAAGAATTGTTAGAGGGTGCGTTTGATCAAGACAAAAATGATGAAGATGATAACCCCGTAACCATAAATGATATTATATTAGCCAAAGGAGATTTTCTGTTTTCCTTATTCAGAGCACGTTATGGGGAAGATAATTTTAATCTTATTGTGAACAGACTGATTCATAAAAATCTACATCAGATTTTTACCTTTGAAGATTTTGAACAAGAAGTCTATAACCAATTTAAAGATTCTGTTCACAACGAGGTAAATCAATGGTATACAAAAAAGCAACTTCCGGGGTTTCTGGTAAAAGATTTAGAAACATACAACGTTTTAGAGGACGAGCATACTAAATACCAAATACGTTTTAAAATT
The DNA here is from genome assembly GCA_051747085.1 of Bacteroidota bacterium. GTDB lineage: Bacteria > Bacteroidota > Bacteroidia > Bacteroidales > UBA12077 > UBA12077. The sequence continues at coordinate 12,896 of JBNJFS010000047.1, read as the reverse complement.
GCAAACCCTAAAACAAGCGATGGAATTATAACATTGGCCGTTGAAATTGACGATAACAATAATAATCGAAGAAGAAGATCTAACCAAACAGAAAGCCCTGCATATTTCAATAAAATATTTATTCCTGCTCAATCGGCCAAAGAAATTGGTATCGTCTTCTCTTCAGAGCCCCAACGAATGAATATTAACACCAATATCTCAGAAAACTTACCAAGCAACCTTGTGTATGAATTTTCAGGGTTTGATGAGACTAAAAAAACGGCACAGCTGGATGATGTCAAAGATATTCCTCTATTTACAGACATCACCGGAAGCAATGAAATTATCGTTGACAACGAAGATAAAGCATTTGAAATCATCCAGGAGACAACTGAAAGTTACTTAAAATCACTAATTCATAAAAATAAAGAAGACAGGTATAAGTATTCCGGTATTTATTTCTGGAACCCTCCTTCGGTATGGGAACCTGTTTTGCATTCAGATTTTTACGGTAAATATGTGCGCTCCGGTGTTTATACCCGTTCGGGCGAAGGAGAAAGGGTTGCCCGATGGAATGCCGATTTACCCGAACCCGGATATTATGATGTTTATTGCCATATATTTAAATTTAACATGAATTGGGGCAGACAAAAACGAAAACCAAATTACCATTTTACCATTTTTCATGATGATGGTATGGATGAAATTGTTTTCTCTGACGGAGAATTAGATGATGGGTGGAATTATATGGGAACATTTTACATCTCGCCCGAAAACGGCAAAGTTGAATTAAGCAATAAATCTGTAGGGAACATGATTTTTGCCGATGCTATCCGGTGGATAAAGAATGATGATTAATCGATGAAATTAAAAAGTAAAGAACAGATAAAATATAATAAGTAAATCATATTCAATATGTTTAAAATTAAATTCTTAACAGCAGCAGGATTCGTTCTTATGAATACCTTGTTTTGTAGTGCACAGAAAACACTAACGCTGGAAGATGCAATGAATATTGCAATAGAAAACAGTCCAACGATTAAACAATCGAGAATAAGTATGGAAAGAAACAGAGAGTATTTAAATGCCCAGTTAGCCATGCTAAAATCTCATTTCTCACTAAATGTAACTCCTATACAATATTCAAATAGTGAAACGTACGAAGAATATTACTCAAGGTGGTATAATTCAGAAAAAACCGTTTCGAATGCAGGGCTTGTTATATCGCAACCCATAAAATGGACCGACGGGACGCTGATCTTAAGAAACAATTTTGAATACAAATCAACTTCATCAGAGACATTTGATAATTTCTCTGACCCAAACAATCCTACCAAAATTACGAACACTTATACAGGATTCGATAATTACTTATTTTTAAGTTATAATCAACCATTGTTTACCTATAACAGAACTAAATTAAACCTAAAGCGGCAGGAATATGCATTAGAGAATGCTACGTTATCCTATTCCATTCAGATGTTAAATATTGAACGCCAGGTAACACAAGCTTTTTATGCCATTTATCAAAAGCAGATGGCTGTTGAAATTGCCAATGAAGAATTTGAAAACCAAAAAGTAAGCCTGGATATTATACGAAGTAAAGTAGATGCAGGATTATCGGCGCAAGAAGAATTGTTACAGGCAGAACTAAACTATTCTACCAGTCAGTCGAATCTTGAAAATACCAAAGTTGACCTTGAGAATGCCAAAGATGAGTTTAAACGGCTGATTGGAGTTTCTTTATATGAAGATTTTGAAATTTCGACTGACATTGAATACAAGCCGGTTTTAATTGACCTTGAAAAAGCCATTGAAAATGGATTATCGCAACGATTAGAGCTTACCCAACGAAAAATAGATTTAAATAATGCAGAATTCGACTTAATAGAAACAACAGCTACCAATGAGTTTCGTGGAGATATTGACTTATCCATCGGACTTATGGGTAATAACGAAAATTTTGCTCATATCTACGAAAAACCGACACGCAGCCCACAAGTAGGTATAACCTTTTCAATTCCCATATTCGACTGGGGTGAAAGAAAAGCCAGAATCCGTGCTGCCGAACTACAAGTTGAATCCCGTGAGATAGATTTACAAAATCAGAAAGATGATATTGTAATTAACATTCGACAAATTTTTCGCAACCTTAAAAATCTAAATTCACAAATTAAAATTGCCCGGCAAAACGAAAAAAATGCAAAACTAACCTACGAAATAAATCTCGAGAGATATAAAAACGGAGATTTAACCAGTATCGATCTGGAAAGATACCAGAATCAGTTATCGCAAAAGAAGATGGATTTGGCAAATGCTTTAATTAATTACAAACTCGAATTATTAAACCTGAAAATACAATCGTTGTGGGATTTTGAAAACAATACTTCCTTTGTTCCACAAGAATTACAAACGAATATAAGACCCAAGGATGAATAAAAAATTAAGAAAAATATACAACCCTACAAATCAAGTAAAAATGAAGAAATTAATTACACTTATAGTAGCAATTACACTTTTGGCATCGTGTAATAACGAAGAAAAGGATCTAACTAAAGATATTTCTGTGCCGGTTTCTGTTATTGATTTAAAATTAAAATCAATAGAAAAATATATTGAGACCACCGGAACGGTTTATCCTGTTAAAGAAATCAACAAGAAATCAGAAATTGCAGGTAAATATCATTTATTAACCAATCCTTCAACAGGCAAAAAATATGCGTTAGGCGATTATGTTAAAGAAGGAGACAAAATTATCCGTTTGGAAGATAAAGAATATGAGAATAACATAAAAATCAATTCGCTAAAGTTAAGCCTTGAGATTGCAAAACAGATTTATGACAAGCAGCAATCGTTGTACGAAAAAGGAGGAGTTACCCTTAGTGAACTTAAAAATGCTGAAATTGATTATATCAATTCGCAGTACAATTATGATGATGCGTTGATACGTTTAGAAAAGATGCATATAACAGCTCCCTTTTCAGGAGTGATCGTTGATTTGCCCTATTATACTCCTACAACCAAAGTAGATGCAGGCTCTACGATGTTTAAACTAATGAATTACAGCAAACTTTTTATGGAAGTTAGTTTAGCCGAAAAAGCCCATAAAGAGATAAGAAAAGGGCAAAAAGTAAAGGTTACAAATTATACCATCCCGGAGGATACGTTGTCCGGAGTTGTGTCCCAGATATCTCCCGCTATTGATGCCGACACACGTTCGTTCAAAATAATCATTGATATTAATAATCCGGATTTATTAATGCGTCCGGGGATGTTTGCTAAAGGAGAAATAATTGTTGCATCGGCCGACAGTTCAATTATTATTCCAAAGGATGTGATCTTATCAAAACAGCGTGGGAACACTGTTTTTGTTGTAGATAAAGGACTGGCACAAGAAAGGGTTGTTACCTTCGGACTGGAAAATCCTGATGAAGTACAAATTATCTCAGGATTGGATAAAAATGACCGGCTTGTAGTTAAAGGATTTGAAACCCTTAGAAATCGTTCAAAAGTTAAGGTTGTTAAGTAAATGAACTATTTAACAATTTAGATTATTTTTTATAAATGAAAAATAGCAAAATGATGCATGATATAGGTTAATCCTTAAGTTTTAATAAAAAATTTTGCGGCTTTGCGTCATTACAAGAAAAATAAAATGTATGAAAAAAATAACACAATTTTCGGTTAATAATCCTGTAACGGTTTCGATGATTGTAATCGCAATAATTCTTTTAGGATACATATCCTTCGGGAGATTAGGGGTTGATCTGCTTCCGGATATGAATGCTCCGAGAATTTTTGTTGAGATAAAGGCTGGAGAACGCCCACCGGAGGAAATGGAGAAACAATATATTAAAGATATTGAAGCTCAGGCTATGCGACAGAAAGGTGTTTCTCAGGTATCGTCCGTATGTATGGTAGGAACTGCAAGGGTTACCATAGAGTATACCTGGGGCAGCGATATGGATGAAGCATTTCTTGATTTACAAAAAGCACTTACAGCCTATAGCCAGAACGCAGAGATAGAAGAATTTAACATCACACAACATGATCCTAATGCCACTCCTGTATTAATTATTGGATTAAGACATCCGGAAATAAGTGACATGGATGAGTTGAGAAAAGTTGGTGAAAATTATATCCGGAACGAGCTTATCCGGTTAGAAGGAATTGCCGATGTTACGTTAACCGGGACTGAAGAAAAGGAAGTACTGATTGAAACAGAGCCCTATAAACTGGATGCCTTTGGATTAACTACGGGACAAATTGTTCAGGAAATTCAAAACGTAAACCGGAATGTTTCAGGCGGAACCATTATTGAAATGGGGAAAAAATATATCATAAAGGGAACAAGCCTGGTAAAAAATATTGAGGATATTGAAAATATAGTACTAAGTTATAAACTGGTTAACGAAACAGAAAACCAAAATGCCAGAATAAAAACACCAATATTTCTAAAAGATGTAGCCAAGGTAAGTTTCGTCAATAAAAAACCACAGAACATCGTTCGAATTAACGGACAACGTTGTGTAGGGCTTTCCGTTTTTAAAGAAACAGGTTTTAATACGGTAACAGCGGTTGAAGACCTGATGGACTCGTTTGAATCGATAAAAAAAGCATTACCCGGTTACGAATTTATCATTGTTCAAAATCAGGGAGATTTTATACAAACAGCCATTAACGAAGTGCAGGAAACTGCTTTAGTGGGCATTTTAATTGCCGTGTTTGTACTTTTTATTTTCTTGCGAAGATTGAAGGTAACCGCCATTATTAGTTTTGCTATTCCTATTTCGATTATTGCCACTTTTAACTTAATGTATTTTAATGGCTTAACGCTAAATATAATGACATTGGGCGGTCTTGCCCTGGGTGCAGGGATGCTGGTAGATAACGCGATTGTGGTAGTGGAGAATATTTTCAGAAATATGGAACAGGGGATGTCTGTACGGGATGCTGCTATACAAGGAACAGCGGAAGTTGGCGGCGCAATTGTTGCCTCAACACTTACTACTATTGTTGTATTTCTTCCAATTGTTTACTTACATGGTGCTTCGGGAGCACTTTTTAAAGATCAGGCCTGGACCGTAGCTTTTTCACTACTGGCTTCTTTATTTGTAGCCATACTGGTTATTCCAATGCTTTTTCACTATGCCTACCGTAACAAAAAAAAGAATAAAAAAATTAAATCCGTACGCATTGTATGGTATGGAAATCTTTTATCCAACATTCTTAACAAAAAAGGAATTGTTATTTTCGTTTCTCTCCTATTGCTGGGTTTAACCATTTATATTTTCCCGATGGTAGGTTCTGAGTTTTTGCCTAAAAGCGGATCAGGAGAATTTACTGTTGATATAAAACTAAAAGAAGGAACGCAGCTGGAACGAACATCGGGGACAATTAAAAATATTGAATTAATGGTTACTGAGATGTTAGACGACAAGCTGGATATAATCTACAGCCAAGTTGGACCATCCACATCCTCGGGCAATGAAAAATCGGTATTTCAGAATGAAAACACCGCAACATTGAAAATCCGTCTGAATAAAGAATATATTCATCAATCAAATAAAATTATTTCTGATATCGAGGAATTATTAGAAACAATACCAGATGCTGAAATATCCATTATACGTAACCAGACAGCATTACAATCGACCATGGGAACGGATGAAGCACCCTTAATCGTTGAAGTAAAAGGAGAAGATATTAAAATTCTGGATGATATCTCTTCGGAAATAAAAAACAGGCTGCAAACCATCCCCGAATTGTTAAATGTAAAAACAAATATTGAAGAAGGTGCCCCCGAGGTTGATGTAGTCATTGACCGTTACAAGGCAGGAGTTTATAATATGAGTGTTGATGATATTACCAATCAGCTGAAAGATCTATTAATGGGCAAAGATGCCGGCAAATATGAAAAAGACGGGGAAATGAATGATATTACGATAAAACTACCCGATATGAGCTTATCAGAATTTAACAATATCACGTTAAAGAATGGAAATAATGATGTCCCATTGTATGAGTTGGCTCATATTAAAAAATCGTCATCTCCAAAACAGATCTTCAGACGAAATCAAAACCGGATAGGTAAGATTTTAGCCGATGTAGATCATTCGGCAGCTTTTGATCAGGTTGTTCAAAAAGTTCGTGAGCAAGTGGCTGGCATAAAATTACCATCTGAATATGAGGTTTCCATTATCGGTGAAGAGCAGAAAAGACAGGAAGCAATTGCAGGACTGAGTTTTGCTTTAATTTTATCCATCGTTTTAGTATATATGGTAATGGCTTCTCAATTTGAATCGTTAATTCATCCATTTACCATTATTTTAACCATTCCCTTAGCCGGAATTGGTTCTGTATGGGCATTCCTGATTCTAGGAAAATCGCTTAGCATCATGGCTTATATTGGCATTATTATGCTTGCCGGTATTGCCGTTAACGATTCCATTATTTTAGTAGATGCTATCAATCAATTTAAAGCACAGGGATTATCCCTAAAGGAGTCAATCATAAGTGCAGGCGAAAACCGTATCCGACCAATTTTAATGACAAGCATAACGACGATACTGGCACTTTTACCATTAACATTTGGCATTGGGGAAAGTGCTGATTTACGTTCACCTATGGCTATTGCCGTTATTGCAGGACTGGTAACCTCAACCTTATTAACACTGGTTGTTATACCTTGTGTTTATTATGTATTTGACCGGGCAAAAATGAAATTATTAAAACAAAATTCAGAATAATCAATTTGTGGTTTTGCGACTCTGCGGCTCTGCGAGAAAAAAACGCTCGCTAAGTCGCTAAGAAAAAAATATTTATGACTGAAAATGAAATCTCAAAAATAATAGTAAATACAAGTTACAATATTCATTGTAAACTGGGACCGGGCTTGCTTGAATCGGTTTATGAAGAGATTTTATATTACGAACTAAAAAAATTGGGTTTTGAAGTAAAAAGACAAAAAGCAATACCCGTAATTTGGAAAGAACTTGAAATGAAACTCGGTTTTAGAGCTGATTTAATTGTAGAAAACAAAGTTATCGTTGAATTGAAATCAGTAGAAACAATCGCTCCTGTTCATCCCAAACAATTGCTTACTTACTTAAAACTAACAGGCTTAAAATTAGGGCTTTTGATTAATTTTAATGAAAATTTGATAAAAGACGGTATAACAAGAATTGTGAATAATTTATAAAATAAATACTTTGTGGCTCTGCGGTTTTGCGTGAAAGAATCTCTCGCTAAGACGCCAAGACGCGAAGAAAATGAATAAATAAAATAAAATACTTTGCGACTCTGCGGCTCTGCGAGAAAAAAACGCTCGCTAAGACGCTAAGAAAAATGATAAAAAGAAAGATAGTATTAAATATATAAAACTTTGTGGCTATGCGGCTCCGCCTAACGGCAGGTAAATTTGCGTGAAAAAACCTTTCGCGATGGCGCTAATGCACAAAGAAAAAGTAATAAAATATGAACTTCATCATTAAAAGAAAAGTTTTAATTGCAATGCTCTTTGCAGGGCTTACCATGTTGGGAGTTATTTCTTATAAACAACTGGCGGTTGAACTTTATCCAAATGCCACCCTCCCCATGTTGTTTGTTAATGTGGGTACTCCTCTAGAGGTTGACCCTAAATACATGGAAAACCAGGCAATTATACCATTAGAAGGTGCCATTGGAACACTGGAGGGAATTGAAGAAATAAAATCTACCGCAGGACAACAATCCGGAAGTATTCAAATATCCTACAAGAAAAATACAAATCTGAAATATGCATACCTTAAACTTGTTGAAAAAATTGATGAAGTAAAAGGTACCCTTCCCGAAGAGTTTCAGGTACAAACATTTAAGTTCGACCTGGAACAGATGAATAACATGTTTATGACACTCCAGGTAAGAGGTAGCGGCGGAGTAAATCGTGTAAGGCAGGTTACAGACCAGGAAATTATCAATAATATAAAAAATATTGAAGGTGTTGCCAATGCCGAAATATTCGGAGGTAGAGAAAAATCAATTGAGATAACCTTACATCAGAATATTGGCGAAAGCTACGGAATTACTCCTGCTGATGTTCGCTCGGCTTTAAATAATAACAGTAAAGCAAGAACTTTTGTTGGAAAAGTTTCCCGGAATAACCAACTCCATTTTGTAAATGTTATCGCTGAGTTTGATGATATCCAGGATATTAAAAACCTCATTGTAAAAGAACAAGGAAAAATTAAGCTTCAGGACATTGCAGATATCCATTATGGGGTTAAAAAGCAAGATTCTTACAGCCGTGTAAACGGAAAAGAAGCCGTAACCATTACACTAACCAAAGATTCGCAAGCCAATATTATTGCTTTGGCGAATAATGTAATCAACCAAATCGAGATACTAAACAAAGAGTTGGCCGGCAAGGATATTGAAATTGTGGTGCAATCTAACAATGCCGAAACCATGGAAAACAATATCGATTCCATTATACAGCTGGCATTGATTGGGGGTTTATTGGCAATATTTGTTTTATGGATATTTTTAAAAAACTTACGCCTGGTTGTTGCTATTGCGCTTGCAATACCGATATCGGTATATACAGCCTTTAACTTCTTTTATGCCTTTGGTATAACCATCAACAGCTTAACTCTGCTGGGAATGGCTTTGGCAATCGGGATGTTGCTTGACAACAGTGTAGTAGTGCTGGAAAATATTTACCGGCTGGCAGCTAAAAAAATCCATCCCGATAAGGCAGTGATACAAGGCACAAAAGAAGTTTGGCGATCAATTTTTGCAGCAACGCTGACAACTGTTACCGTTTTCTTACCCTTTGTTTTCTCAACCAACTTTTTTATTGGATTAATAGGAAAACATATTGGCGTATCTATTATTTCAACCCTGCTCGTTTCGTTAGTTGTTGCATTGTTGCTTATTCCAATGATAACCCATGCATTTTTAAAACTCCGTGGAACAGCTAAGCCCCTTCGGTTTGAAAAAATATCATATCACAACCGGTTAATCCAGATTTATATGGTGTTATTAAAAACCTGTATGCGCAAACCTGGAAAAACCATATTGGGTGCATTATTGGTCTTTTTTATAACCCTGCTCATAAGTCTTGGCATAAGTTTTATTTCATCCGAAGAGGCAGAGATAAAAGATTTAAAACTATATGTAACGATGCCGGGTGGAAGTACCCTGGATAAGACGGACATATTAATTGCCGAAGCAGAACAAAAGTTGGAAGACCTTGAAGAAAAAAAGGATATTTTAAGTCAGATATACGAAGAAGAAGCCGTGTTAACTATCTCTTTGAAAGATGACTATAAAAAAATTCGCCATTTTTCGATCCCGAAAATCAAAAATGAAATTATTGATAAAGTAAAAGATTTAAGCCCGGCGAGCTTTAGCTGGGACCCTCCTGCCTCAGGAGGGCGCTTTGGCGGAAGCAGCTACGATGATGATGAATTTGGACGTATGCTGGGAATAGGTACTCAACGCGAAAAAGTAGTTGTTAAAGGCCAGGATTTTAATAAGATGTTAAATCAGGCGAACGATGTAAAATACTATCTGGAACAATTAACCTCTGTTGAAAGAGTGGATGTAAGAGTGCCAGATAATCGCCCCGAGTTACTCCTTCATTTCGACAAACAACTTATGGCTTTATATGACATCCCGGTTACGTCAGTGCTTTCGGAGTTAAATTCGTTTCAACCGGAATTTTCAAGTGGTGTCCGTTTTAAACAAGGAACCGAAGAATACGATATCCAGATAAAATCTGTAGGTTACGCTAACGAAGATGAAAGAGATATTAACGATTTAAAAGCTCTTCCTGTCCGTAGTGTTCAGGGTGCCACTTTTGAATTACAGGAAATAAGTTCTTTTAATTTCACCGAAGGACTGTCGACTATACAGCGGACAAATCAGGAAAAACAGGTGGAAGTTGTATACCAGTTTATCAGCGAGGTGCAAAGTGAAAAAGACCTGCTTGAGCCTGCCCGTAGTGAAGTGGATGAAATCATATCCGGAATGACTGTTCCCTCAGGAATCGCTTTGGAAGTGATTCACGAAGAAGACAACCTGGGTGAATTTGGGTTTTTACTTTTTATGGCTTTCATCTTAATTTATATGATTTTATCATCGGTATTCGAATCTTTTACGACTCCCGTCGTCATGATGTTCTCTATTCCATTGGCTGCTATCGGGTCACTGGTTCTCCTCATTCTCACAGGAACATCCTTAATGAATATGAATGTGTTAACCGGACTGCTGATTTTACTGGGGATAGTTGTTAATAACGGAATATTGCTGATAGATTATTCACGGGTATTACGCAGGCGAGGATATAACGAATCCAGAGCTTTAATGATGGCAGGATTAGCACGTGTACGTCCCATTTTAATCACTGCAATAACAACGATTATTGCATTAATCCCTTTAGCTTTAGGAAAAGCCGAATATGTAACTTTAATCGGGGTTCCTTTTGCTATTACGATTATTGGCGGACTCACCGTTAGTACCTTATTAACCCTTGTGTTTATTCCTACGTTAAATTCAGGATTACAGTCATCGTTAAGATGGATGCAGCGCCAGAAAACATCTATAAAAATTATACAAACAGCAATATGGGTTATTGGCAGCTATTTTATTTTTACCGATATTGATCGCCGTGTCTGGCAAGTCATTGTGTTTATCCTGTTAATGATTGGCGTTCCTGCTGTAATATATTTTATCCAAAACAGCCTGCGAAAAGCCAGTGAAAGATTGATTGATGAAGAGGATAAACTGCAGATAAAAATTAGAAATCTGGTAAAAATATATGACTGGGACAGCCGTTTTATGCGTGAGTGGAAGTCGGGAATTAGAATTCGAAAACGTTTAGGAATTCAACACGAATATAAATCGATCAAAGATTTTGAACAGTTAATCTGGCAAATTCCTCTTATTGGTTTTATGATTTACTTTATCTATTTTCATATTGAAAGTGGATTTTGGTTTTTCATTTTACCCGTTTTCCTATATATCCTTATATTAAATTTTTTGACTCCGGTAAATAAGTATGCCAAAAGCCTTAAAAATAATAACCGGAAAATTACAGGAAATATCATCCATCTTGGCTCAAAATTTTTCTTTTGGGTATTCCCTGCCCTTTCACTCTTCTTATTTTATGAGAAATTTGAATTAATCGGACTTGTTATAACAGCAGGGATAATATGGTACTTTTTGCTTTTAATAAAAATAACTTCCGATAATCTTTATCAAAAAAATACGGATGTCAACAGATTGAAAGGAAAGTTCAAGGGTATAAGAAAAGAATTTTACCGTTTTGTAAAAATAATCCCGGTGATAGGTAAGAAAAAAATTCCGTTTAAAGCCTTAAGAGGTGTTTCAATTGAGATTAATCATGGGATGTTTGGATTACTCGGACCAAATGGAGCAGGAAAATCTACCCTGATGCGAATTGTCTGTGGTATTTTAGAACAAAGTTATGGTCAAATAACTATCAATGGTATCGATGTTAGTGAAAAACGAGAAGAGTTACAGGGATTAATCGGGTACTTACCCCAGGAATTTGGAATGTACGAAAACATGACTGCCTGGGATTTCTTACATTATATGGGAATATTAAAAAAGCTCTATAATCAGGAGGAGCGTACCCAACGAATCGAATACGTACTAAATGCCGTACACATGTATGAAAACCGGAATGAAACCATTGGTTCGTTTTCGGGAGGGATGAAACAACGAATAGGAATCGCGCAAATCCTTCTCCATTTACCTAAAATCCTGGTCGTTGACGAACCAACGGCAGGACTTGATCCAAGAGAGCGAATACGTTTCAGGAACTTACTGGTTGAGTTAAGCAAAGATAGAATTGTAATTTTCTCAACCCATATTATTGAAGATGTAGCCAGCTCTTGTAATCGTGTAGCTGTGATGAAAAAAGGGGAAGTAAAATATTTGGGTGCCCCGATAAAGATGGCTCAGATTGCTGAAAATAAGGTATGGCTGTTGAATATTTCTGCGGAAGAATTTGAAAACTTTAAAAAACAATATGCTATCATTCATCATATGAAAGAAGGTGATACTATCAGATGCAGATGTCTTGCTGATGAAATGCCTGCTGCAGGAGCTAAACCGGTTAAAGCAAATTTAGAAGATGCATACCTTTATTTACTGGCAAAAAAAGAAGAGTAAAATAAAACAGAAACAAATCATTCGTTATGAATATTTTAAATAAAATAAAACTTGGATATGATATCATCATCTATAATCTGCGGATTATTTTTGCAAATAAATTTATTTACTTCTTTATAGCAGCGATTGCATTCTTCCTGATGGTAATGGGTATAATGCTTTTTAATAATGCCGCTGTGGCCAATCATGATATTTTTTCCACATTAATTTTTCCCGGAGTTCTGATCGCTTTTTATCCGGTTATTTTTAACATTCAAAACGATAAAGATGCCCGTATGCTTGAAATTATTTTTGGGGTTCCTAATTATCGTTATAAAGTATACCTCGTTCGTTTTTTAATTATCATGATGTTACTTTTTGTAATTTTAATTTTGATGTCGTGGTTTTCTTATTTTGCCGTATTGCGTATCCCTGTTTTTAAAATGGTTTACGAATTAATGTTTTGCTTACTCTTCTTATCCTCATTAGCCTTTCTATTTACAACGTTACTTCGTAATGCAAACGGAGCTGCTGTTTTAATGGTTATTATTGGTTTATTTTTTATGATACTCAGCGAAAACCTGCAATACAACAAATGGAATATATTCCTCAACCCCTTTGATGTGCCTAGTGATATGAGTATGGCCGTATGGAAAAATGTGCTTTTTCAAAACCGCTTAATGCTAATTATCGGTTCGGTAGTATCTTTACTTTGGGCACTAATTAATTTGCAACGCAGGGAGAAATTTGTGTAAAAA
>JBNJFS010000046.1:0-13564 GCA_051747085.1 Bacteroidota bacterium | reverse complement strand
CCACCAGGTCGTAAAAATTTTCAGGATGCATCGTAACCTTATCCAGGTAATGGTTCTCGCCAATAAAAATATTAATGGGAATAAAATGAACCTGATGATTATCGATTAACTCGGAGGATAAATCACAAGCAGTATCGGTCACAAGGGCAATTTTATGTTTTCTTTTATGAGCAACTTCATATTGGCGGTACATATCATCCGCTTTCTGATAGGTCATTACACCAAAATCTTTAACAGCATTAAAAAGGTTTTGTGGCTGATCGGTATGAATATGAATACGTACCATTTTTTCTGATCCCGCAATAACCAGGGAATCTCCATAAGGTTTAACAATACTTCTTAATTCGGTTTTATTAATTTTTTCAGCTTTAATAAGTGCTTCGGTACAATAACGATAGGTTAGGGTTTCATGCGAAATCGAATCATCGAAATTTAATTCAATGGCATCTTCTTTCGAGTTTATCAATTTACGGATATCTTTTGTTTTAACTAATTCTAATATACCTTCAAGAAATAGCACAAACCCTTTTGCCCCGGCATCCACAACATTTGCTTTCGTCAGAATTTTTAATTTATTCGTTGTTTGAGCCAACGATTCTTTGGCTACCTGATACGAATCAATCAGTAATTCCTGAAAATCCTTCACTCTTTCTTTGCTCGAATAAATATGTTCTGCCCATTCCCGAATAACAGTCAACATAGTACCTTCAACAGGTTCGGCAATGGCTTCGTAAATATAATCAACGGCATTTTTAACTGACTGGGCAAATTTCTCAATGCTCATTTCATGGCAATCACAGGTTTCGTTACTTGTTCCATAAAGAAACTGGGCAAAAATTACACCTGAATTACCTCGTGCACCGTCTAAAGCAGCATTAGCAATAGAATCAGCTGTTTCTTTGTAGGATTTATCCGGTCTGATTTTCTCTGTGATAGAACGTATGGTTGATGCAAGATTTGAGCCCGTATCGGCATCGGGAACAGGAAAAACATTAATATCGTTCAACTCCTTTTGATGTTCGATAATTTTATGTGCTCCTGCCAGGAAAATATAATACAAATTTTTCCCTGTTAGGATATTAATAGCCGTTGTTGAGCTCATGTTCATCTATTTTCTTTCGTTAAATATACTATTTTATTACAGTTAAAGTAAATCCATACTCGATTCATTAGCATAGAAACAATTTAATAAAAAAAATTGTTCTGAAAACTTAAAATTAATTTATTCAATAGAAAGATTTATAAAAGTCTTTTAAAAATATTTTAAAAATTAATTCGACGAGCAATAAATGAACAAAGAACTATTTATGCTTAACAGAAAGTTAGACACATATTAAAAGCGGAGGGATTAGAAAGGGAAATCTTCTTCAACTTCTCTATCCTGTTCTATTTCTTCGGGTTTCTGCGCCCACTCATGATTAGCATTTCCTTCAACATAAATGGCTTTATAAGGAGTTGTCGGGCAGGCATATTCGCATGCACCACAACCAATACAAATATCGTCGGTAACTTCGGGTATTACCAGACTACCTTGATAGGGTACCATCCGAACCGCTTTGGTAGGGCAATGTTCGGCACAAGCGCCACAATTGGTACCTTCAGTTTCTACAATACAATTTTGTTTAACAAATTGAGCTATTCCGATCTGTGTTTGGCGTTTTGATTCTAAATCCAATAACTGAATAGCACCTGTAGGGCAAACTTCGCCACATTTAATACAGTCGAAGTTACAGAATCCCGCATGATTATCCATAACAGGCTGCATAAAGCCAATTAAACCATAATCGGTAAAAGCAGGTTGTAAAACATGTGTAGGGCATGCACTCACACACAAATGGCAGGCTGTACAGCCAGTATTAAATTGTTCGACAGAAGAAGAACCGGGAGGAGATACAGCTACCGTTCTTTTAGCGGGAAAAGTTGCCGTATCATGTACTTCAATATCCTGCGACCGTGTTTTTCCTGCAGCAAAAACTAAAGCTAATAAGGCAAAAAATTGTCGCCGATTATTCGGATTTTGTTCAGAGGGCTGCGTATTTTTCTGCTTTACTATTTTCTTTTTAGATGAATATTGAATACTATCAACCGGGCAAACGGTGAGGCAATTGAAACAATTAACACACCGGTCAAACTCAACATTTTGTTCCGGGATATTTATACACCCTGCTTTACATACTTTTTCACAAAGCTTACAGCTGGTACAGGTATTTTTATTGATATGAATTTTAAATACCGAGAACCGGGAAAAAAATCCCAGTAATGTTCCTACAGGACAAATGGTATTGCAATATAATCGTCCCTTAAAAACAGAAAACAATAAGATCAATAACAGGAAAAAGGCAGAAACAATAATTACCTGCCAGTGTTGTGGTTTTAAATCAACAACATAAAAAGTATAAATGTCAAATTTCTGGAAAACAGAAGCCAAGAGATTATTTCCCTCAATAACAACAGGCCGTATCAAACCCGAAGCAATACGTCCGAAGATACTATAAGGGTCTAAAAAAGAAATTAAGACGGTAACTCCGGAGATTAAACCTATAACAAAAACCCCTAAGAACGAATACCTTATCCAACGGAAAGGTTTTATATAAGTATACCGGTATTTTTTTAATCTTCGGAGTTTTTTGGATATATAACTAAAAATATCCTGTAATATACCCAACGGGCAAATAAACGAGCAATAAACTCTTCCAAAAAGTATATTTAAGATAATAATGATAAGAAACCCTGTTCCGGCAATAGTAAATACGTTTACCAGTGTGAGTAAGGACGGGATAAACTGAAGAAACAGCACCGAATCGTATAATTTTTCAGGAATAAGATCTGTAAAATCAATAAATAAAGTAAGAATGAATAAAAAATAGAGGATTGAAAATACAACCCTCAATTTTTTTAAAACAGCAAGCTTCATAGATTAAACTCTTATTCTGTTAATATTAAGTTTGGTTAAATCAATTTGTCCAACACCCAATTGATTGGCCAAAGGGATATATTCTGCTTCCTGAGGTTCAATACCAAATACTTTTGCAGCGGCAGCATCGGCAGCTACCATATCGTTCGAAACGATTAAATATTTCATTTTTACCAGGTCAGCGGTGGAAGTGCCACGCGGTCCATTTTTAGTCATCACCTGATAAGCATCAATAATATTTAAGTCGGGTTTTCGGTAGGTCGCAAAATCGGCAATACATTGGTTCAAATTATTCCGGTGCCAGTATCTTCGGTCCCAAACAATACCCATAAGGTTTTTCATGGTAACGGTGATACGAGCTGATCCATGATTTTTTAAGACAGGTACATTAATAAAAACATCGGAGTTTAAAATTAATTCATGAACTTTTGCATTTTTTAGATTCTTCCCCCTGGGGATATCAACACGTTGATAATAACTTTCGCTATGGGCAGGAACCACTTTTGCGCCGGCATCTTTTGCTGCTTTCTCAATTCCACTGTTTTTATAACAAGCTGACCATTTATCACAAGTATTGTCGAAAACATAAACCTCTTTTGCGCCGGCAGTAAAACAGTGAGTTATAATTCGGTTTATCAATAAAGGATTTGTGTTGGCTGCTCTTTCGGGAGAAACATCCCAGCCTATGTTTGGTTTTACAACCACCGTTTGTCCTTTTTTAACAAAATTTTGAATCCCTCCCATCGCTTTTAATGCTTTATCGAGCATTAAATCCGGTTCACCATCACGAACGGCTACCAAATCATATGGGAGTGAGGAATTTACGGTATTTGCAAAAATTTTTCCAAAGCCACCAAAGCTTAATGCTGCTCCGGTAAAAATCCCTGCATTTATTGATTTTATAATAAAATCTCTACGTTTCATAAGCAGTGGTTTTAGTAAAACTTAAACCATAAATTTACAAAAAATGCAACAGCTTTTAAAATTAATCCTTAAATTTGGTTAATAAATAAAAAAATGAACGTTATGGAAACCAGAGCAACGTATCTACCAAGCAAACAAAATATACGGAGTATACTATTTGATATTGCAGCTATTGCATTTATTTATTTTGTGCCTGCTATTTCGCATTTACTTAGTCTGCCGGTTTATTATATCGAACCCATGCGGCTAGTGTTAATTCTTGCCCTGGTCCATACTACTCAAAGAAATGCATATTTAATTGCTTTAACACTCCCGTTGTTTTCATTTTTAATTTCGGCTCATCCCGTATTTCCAAAAATGCTTTTAATCACTTTTGAGTTAGGTTTAAACGTATTTATCTTTTTTGCGCTGGTAAATAAATTTAAGCATACTTTCTTCCCCATACTTATAAGTATAATTGCCAGTAAGTTGGTTTATTACGGGATTAAATTTGGATTAATCCAGTTAGCGATTTTAAAATCGGGGTTAATATCCACTCCCATAGCTATGCAAATCACTACAACCCTCATCTTTAGTGTTTATTTATTTTCATTGTTTAAGAAAAAATAATTTGTTCCCATTTTTGCTTGTTAAACAACTTTTTTAAAGAAACAAAGTACAGATTGAGCTAAGGAATATTGCTTATCGCTTTTCTGTTTGTTAATTTTAAGCAATAAACAATAAACCCATCACGCTTACTTTACCAGAAATGAAAAATATTGTAAAATTCATCATCCCGCTGCTTTTGGTTATTGCCGTTCCAATTATTCTTTTTATTCAAAAAGATGAAAATGAAATCCAGAAAATCGACCGGGTAACCCAAAAGGTATTTGATCAGTTTAGTCCTACAGGCCTCAGTGTAGCGATTGTTCAAGATGGCAGTATTATTTATGATAATACGCTGGGATATAAAAATGCAGCAAAAATTAACTTTCTGGATAATAATAATATTTTCAATATTGCTTCATGCACCAAAGCTTTTACTGCAGCTGCAATGGGCAAGCTGGTACAAGATGGATTGATTGCATGGGATGATAAGGTGATAGATTATATCCCTGAATTTAAATTAAAGGATGAATGTAACACAAATCATTTGACAATTAAAGATATTTTAACTCATCGAAGCGGTTTAGGGACCTTCTATGGCGATTTACTTTGGTATCACACCAATTACTCTAATGATGAGATTTTACAAAGAATGCAACATTTGCCCATAACCAAACAATTTCGCACCGAATATGGATATCAGAACAATATGTATACGTTGGCGGGCGAAATCATTGAAAATGTTACCGGGCAATCGTGGGAGAACTTTATCAAACAAAATTTTATTATTCCCTTAGAAATGAATGATACCCGTACCTCGGTTGATGATTTCGATGGAAGTGAATCGCTTGCTTTCCCGCATTACAATGATTCTGTTTTAGATCCCTATTCTTTTGCCGGGGGCAAACCGGCTGCTTCTATCTGGTCAAACCCACGCGATTTAAGTCATTGGGTTACAATGTTTTTAAATAATGGCAAATGGAAAAACACCCAGATTCTTTCACCCGAAATCATTAAAAGTTTAACCACTCCCGAAACCATACTTAATGTTTCTGATGAAAAAGAAAGCTTTGGCACTCATTTCAGGGCCTATACCCCCGGCTGGGTAGCTTACGATTATTCAGGACACAAGATCCTTGAACATAGTGGCAGTATGCCCGGATTTATTAGCAAGGTAGCTTTTGTGCCCGAAAAGAATACAGGAATAATCATCCTGAACAATGGCTTTGATTTATTTTGCAATAACGCTTTGCTATATTCTTACTTAGATATTATCCTGGAAAAAGAAATCAATAACTGGATAGCATACTACCTGCAGGAAGAGCGCGATTTTAACGATTATAGAAAACAACTGAAGATTGAAAGAACGGCCAATCGGAAATTAAATACCAAGCCCTCCTTACCGCTGAGTGAATATGCAGGAGTATATGAAGATATGATGTATGGGAAAGCCAAAGTTTGCCTGGAAAAGGATGAATTAAGCATTACATTTTTACCCTCATCAAAATTTTTGCAGAGCAAGATGGAACATTGGCATGATAACCAATTTAAAGTCACCTTTAATGATGTTTTTTTACCTTTCGGGATTATTCGGTTTGATCCAGATACTTTATCGAACCAGGTAAATGGATTTAAAATCGATCTTCCCAATAACGATTTTCATTTTCATAACCTCGATTTTAAAAAGTTAGATAAGTAAAGATGCACCCATTTATACCCTTAGAATCAATCCGTCAATCATTCAATGAATGTACAAATCATAGATTAATAAATCCTGAAAAAGATACAACCATTATTTTCTACGATTATGATTTGGTAAAAGCAAAAACTCAGCAACTCAGGGACTCCTTTCCCAAAAGTACAATACACACATCCGCAGTAAAAGCAAATCCTGTGGTAAAAATCCTGGAACAGGTTAAGCATTCGGGTTTAGGGGCAGAAGTGGCTTCGGAAGGTGAACTGTACCTTGCCCAAAAAGCAGGGTTTACGAATGAACAAATTATTTTTGATTCGCCGGCTAAAACGATCGCTGAGTTAACCTATTCCCTTCAAAACAATATTCATATTAATGCCGATTCGCTGATGGAATTGGACAGGATTGCCAGATTAAAACAAACCATCCACTCCGAAAGCCCTGTTGGATTAAGAATTAACCCGCAGGTTGGTACCGGCAAAATTGTTGCCACCTCGTTGGCCGGAGAATACTCAAAATTTGGGGTTCCCATAAAGCATTACAGAGATGAAATCATAACATATTTTAAAAACTATCACTGGCTAAACGGGATTCATATGCATATTGGGTCGCAGGGCTGCGAAATGCACCTATTGCTCAAAGGAATAGAAACAGGGCTGCAACTGATAAAAGAAATAAACAGGGCTTTACAAATAAATAAAAGAAGGGTTGATTTTTTGGATATTGGCGGGGGATTGCCCGTATCTTATCATCACGATAAAAACCCACCTGATATAAAGGTTTATGGGCAGGAAATAAAAAAATTACTTCAAAAATACAATCTCAAAAATTTAAAACTGATCACCGAATTTGGCCGGTATTTACATGTTAACTCAGGTTACATTATTACCAAAGTAGAATATGCCAAACATTATCCAAACGACAACACACTCATTGTTCATGCCGGAGCTGATTTGCTATTAAGAGAATGCTTAAATCCGGGGCAGTGGTTTCATGAGATTTCATTATTGGACAAAAACGGGAAACTAAAAAAATCAAAAACATTTAAAAAATATCATATTGCAGGCCCCTTATGTTTTGCCAACGATATTGTTGCCCGTGATGTTGAATTACCTGAAGCCAATGAAGGCGATTACCTGGTTATCCATGATACCGGAGGATATACGTTTGGCATGTGGTCGAAATATGTAAGCCGAATGTTTCCTAAAATCATTGGTAAAGAAGGAAATCATTACTCTATTATAAAAGAAAGAGAAACGGTTGAAGATATTTTTCGATTCTGGAAGGAATAAATATGTTTAATATAATCTTTCTCTACTCTGTCCTTCGGTTTACCATGCCTTTGGTTATAAACTTCTGCTGTTAAGTTTACTTATGGGTTTATTGGTGTCTTCAGTCAGCTTTCATCTATCTTCATCTGCAATCTGGCAGAAAAACTGTCTCCTAAAACTTTTTGTTAACAACATAACCTGCCAGATTAAACAAATTTTATATTCCATTGTTATACGCATAAATAACAAACAATTAAAAAATCAAAAAAGCGATGAAGAAGAATATTGGAGTAGCCGACAGAATTATTCGTATTATTATTGCCTTAATTATTGGGATTCTTTATTTTACGAATGTAATAACAGGCACATTAGGCATTGTATTGCTTATTATTGGTGCTATTTTATTACTAACAGCCATCATTAATTTTTGCGGATTGTACGCGTTATTTGGAATTAACACATGCCCGATGAAAAAAGCTGATTAAAAGATAAAAAAAGCGAACCTAATGAACCGGTTCGCTTTTTTTACTATTTATCCTAACCTAAAATTCTATACCTTCACCTTCATCAAAGTCCTGCATGTCGTCACCACCACTTCTTCCTCTTCGCCTGTCGGGACGATAATTATTAATTCGGTATGTTAATGTTACAGAAACAAACGGGGTTTTGGGCTCAAAATGACTATACGAATAAAAATCATCTCCGCTATATGTACTTGAATGTTTCATGGTTCCGAAAACATCCCTTACCTGTAATGTAGCTGAAAACGCTTTTTTCATAAAGTCATGTTTGTAAGCCAGACTGGTCATGAAAAAATCGCTACGCTCGCCCTGTGCACTTATCGTAGGGCTGTTATACATAGCATTAAACTGCAATCTTGAATTATCCCCAAACCGTAAGATATTATTAAAACGGATATTCCAGTTAAAACTCGATTCAGAAAAATCACGGCCTCCTAACTGTCCTTCCACACGATAGTCGTATAGATTTCCCATTAAATCAACATGCCACCATTTCTGAAGATCTAATCCTAACATGGATTCAATTCCCAACGCATAATCTTTCCCCACATTTTCGAAGGAGCTTAAAAATATATTCTCGGAATAAACACTTCGTACTCTTTCAATTTTATTGTGTGTAACCCGGTAATACGCTTCAAAAGAAAATGAGTTACGCCCAAACCTGTTCAAATAGCTAAGTTCGTAGGAGTCAATATATTCAGGTTCAAGCCCCGGATTTCCACTCCGAACATTGTATGCATCAGACCAGGTAAGAAAAGGCTCAAGATACCAACCTCTCGGTCGGTCAATTCTTCGGGTGTAACTTGCCATTAACTGGTTTTCTTTAGGAAGGTTATACGATAGATGAACAGTGGGAAAAATATCCCAGCGGTCAATATTATAATTATCACCTGTTTCTTCGATAGTGATATCACGATATGTGTATTCTCCCCGGATTCCTCCCTGATATCCAAAATTTCCTAATTCACCCTGATATGTTGAATATAAAGAATGTATGCTTCTACTAAAGTTGGATGTATGGAAATAATCTTGATCAAACTCAAATTCATCTGTTGCGTTATTAAAAACATATAATTTAGATACTTCCGTATTATTAGCCATACGCGATTGGTATCCTGCTTCGAATTTATTGTTTTCGTTTAAAGGCAAAGTATAATCCAACTGGAATCGTAAAGGTTGCCTTGGTCCGGATTCTATAGATTTTTGTCCGCTTACAATTTCATTATTCTCGTTAATTAAACGATTGGTAGATTCTGAATCAAAATCTCTTTTGCTATAATTTACTAATGCATAAAGCTCGTGCCCCTTTTTATTAAATTTACGGGTATAGCTCAAGTTTAAAGAAAGGTAATTCCCCCCTCGTTCAGATTCTTCTTTGCTGGTATAATATTCATTGAAGGTGCCCGGATTGATAAACTCATGATAGTTGGTTTCATTATCAGAATTATGATCCCGGTTTCCATAACGAGCTTCGAAGCTAAGGGTATTAAAAGCATTGAAGTTATAATCAACTCCGCCACGAAAGCTATAAGAAGATCCTCCCCGGTTAAAATCCCCATCGGATAAGATATAGGATGTAGTGTCATTGTTATAGGTGCGGCTTTCCGTTTCGCGCGAGCCATACATGTTCCTTGTATTTAAATCGGCTCCTACATATACATTAAATTTTTCTTTTCGGTAGTTGATTAAGAAATCACCTCCATATCTATCATACATTCCTGCATTTAAGTTAACGACCCCATTTATTCCCTGCATTTTATTCTTTTTGGTTATAATATTAACAATCCCGGATGTTCCGTCAGGATCGTATTTAGCCGATGGGTTCGTAATTATTTCAATGTTTTCAATGGCGCTGGCCGGAATCTGGCTAAGGGCATCGCTGGGATCCAAAACGGTGGGTTTATTATCAATTAATACGGTAAAGCTTTGGCTACCGCGCAAACTAACATTTCCTTCAATATCAACGGTTACCGAGGGTACATTTTCCAGTATCTCAACAGCTGTCCCTGAAGCTGAAGTGTGTTGCTGACTCACGTTGATAATTTTTTTATCAATTTTGTAAGTCATCGTAGGTCGGTCAGCAGTTACAACTACTTCGTCTATTGATTCAGAAGCAGGACTAATCATTACCTGTCCTAACTCTATTTTTCGATTCTTATTGGTAATCTCTAATTTTTCAATTACTTTTTTCTCGTAACCAATAAAAGTAATTTCTATTCGATATACTCCGGGGTCAATATTTTTTAACTGAAAAAATCCTGATTCATCGGAAATAGTTCCATTTTCAACATTTCCGTTTTCTATGTTAATTATGGATACTGTAGCATATTCCAGGGGTTTGTCAACTTCAGAATCATAAACATAACCTGTAAGATTCCCCTTACTCATCTCGGTTTTATTAATTTCTTCAGCAAATGCATGTAATGATATTCCAATAATCAAAAACGCAATAACAATCTTTCTTATCATCATTCAATTTCTTTTTTAGTTATTTAATTTCTGCAACAAACCTAAACAATGAATTTGTAGCAATTTGATATAAATTTTGTAGCAATATTGTAGTTTGACAAATGATACGTGTATTTATTACATCCCTGCACCATTTTTTGTAGCATAAAAGACAAAAAAATATTAAAAAAGTTTAACCCCGGATTATTATTTATCAGAAATCATAAAGAAATGCTGACCATCTTTGTAATCGTAACCAATGTTTAATTGATTCAAATCACAAATTCTTTTGGCTAATGAAAGTCCTAAGCCCAGGGATTGGCCTGTTGAATTGGAGGAATAAAAACGTTCAAATATTTTATCCGGATAAACGGGAAGCTTATCCCCATAATTACTGACAATTAATTGGTTAGAGGTTGTTTTTATCCGTATTGGGCCTTTGTTGCTCCCATAACGAATAGCATTTCGAATTAAATTTTTGAGTAAAATATCAAACAAAAAGGGATCGATTACAATTTGATGCTCACGGTCTAATTCCGTTTCTATGGTCATCGATTTTAATTGAAGCAATTCATCAATAGCATCAATGTGTTTTAAGATTAGATCTTTTGTTTTAATAACCTCGGTATTATTATATTCCCCGTTTTCAATTTTGGTTAACAGGTTTAAAGCATTTCCTAACTTAGACAAATGATTTGTTTCTTCATAAATAATTTTAACGGTATCGGCATTTGTTTTCATCAATTTTTCATCTGCAATAAGACGCTCGGTTTTATTTCGTATAATGGTAAGCGGTGTCTGTATCTCGTGCGCCATATTCTCAGTATATTCTTTCAGGTTTCGGTAATCGTCTTCAATGCGGTTTACCATATTTCGGAAAAGAGATTGTAGTTTCTGAAATTCTTTACTCGATGTTCTAACTTTAGGGATGTTCATTCCTTTACCTACTTTATAGCGATCAATATGGCTTAATATCCGGTAAAAAGGCTGGAATAAAAATCCGGATAAAAAGGTAGTAAACAAAACAATCACTAAGGCTAAAATGATAAATGCAGGAACAATCCTCCTTGCCACATCAGATTTCATTTTGGTAAAATCATCTATATTAATCAGCATCTTAAAAAGATACAATTTACCATTGGCTTCTATGATTGCACTTTTTTTCCGGTGTAACTGTTCTTCATCTATTTCTTCAATATATATTAAGGTATCAGTATATCTGGGATAATCCGAATAATCTTTTTTGGCAGAATCGATCAGGGTTATATCTATATATTTTAATTTAGCAGGATCTTTTCCTTTATCTAAATATCGTATCACATGTTCTTCTCTGAATCGAAAAAAATGTTCGGTTTCCTCATTAATGTAACTATCCGCCTTATCGATAAGATATCTGCCACTGATAAAAAAAGTTACCAGAATAAATAACAAATAAAAAAAGCTGGTTTTCGTTAACAATCGAAACGATCTAAATTTAAACATATCTAAAATTAAAGTTCGTAAAATTTATATCCCATGCCATATACCGAGCGAATATGGTTATCTGCACCTGCCTGTTGTAATTTTCTCCGCAAGTTTTTAATATGATTATAGATAAAATCAAAATTATCAGCCTGGTCAATATGGTCACCCCACAAATGTTCGGCAATACTTTCTTTGGTCAGCACTCTGTTTTTATTATAAATAAAATACAACAATAAATCGTATTCTTTTCGGGTAAGATCAAGTTCTTTATTATCCACTTTTACGGCCATCGAGTTTAAATCGATTTCAATCTTATTGACTAATATAGTATTACTTCCATTGAATTTTTTGCGGCGTATAATTGAACGTATTCGTGCATTTAATTCAGCTTTATGAAAAGGTTTAGTAATATAATCATCAGCACCTAATTCCAGCCCTTTTACTTTATCTTCAATCGCATTTTTAGCCGTTACAATTAAAATACCTGTATCAGATTTTCTTTTCTTTAACAGTTTAATAATATCTAAACCGCTACCATCAGGCAAACCAATATCAAGTATGATTAACTCATAATCATATAATTCAATCTTTCCTCTGGCTGACTCTAAGGTTTCGGAAATTTCAACAATAAAACCATGCTCACTCAAAAACCTTGATAAGTCATCTGCCAATTGAAAATTATCTTCTACAATCAATAATTTCATTCCTTTTCTTTTTTCAAAAATAATCCAAAATTTTGTAGGAAATTAGTATTTAACCTTTTAGATTGCATTTGACTTAATTATAAAACACCAAAATAGTATGAAAACAATAGGTTTACTTGGCGGAATGAGCTGGGAATCATCATTAGAATATTACAAAATCGTGAATCAAAAAGTAAAAGAGTTATTAGGAGGACATCACTCCTGCGAATGTTTAATGTACTCGGTAGATTTTGACCCGATAAAAAAATTACAACATGAAGATCGGTGGGAAGAACTCACCCAAATAATGATTGAAGCAGCCCGAAAAATAGAAAAAGGCGGAGCCGAGATGCTTACCATATGCACCAACACCATGCATAAAATGTACGATGATGTTCAAAAAAGCATCTCCATTCCGATTTTACATATTGCCGATGCAACCGCAGAAGCGATAAAAGAAAAGAACCTGGAAACCATAGCTCTGCTTGGAACTAAATTTACCATGCAACATGATTTTTACAAAGGCCGTTTAATAAAAAAACATGGAATAAAGGTCTTAACACCTGAAGGCAATGATTTGGAAGCTGTACATAACATCATTTATAATGAACTGGTTTTAGGAGAGATTAAAAATAAATCACGCGAAAAGTATAAGCAAGTTATTGAACATCTGGCTAAAGAAGGTGCACAAGGGGTTATTTTAGGATGTACAGAGATTCCCTTGCTTATTAAACAACAGGACGTTTCAATTCCGGTATTTGATACAACTACTATACATGCTGAAAAAACAGTGGAGCTTGCAATACATCAAAAATAAGTTTTAACAAACAGGGATATGGGTTAAACAAAAAAAATATATCGTTGTTATACAATCAAATAAAACAAACTAAAACCCATATATAATGAAAAAATTTGAAAATAAAGTTGCTTTAATCACCGGAGGTTCTGGTGGTATAGGAGCGTCTGTTGCAAAAATGCTTGTAGATGAAGGAGCTAAAGTAATGCTCGTTGATATTAACGAAGATGCGCTAAAAGAAGCGATCAATGATATTGGTAAAGAT
>JBNJFS010000045.1:0-14001 GCA_051747085.1 Bacteroidota bacterium | reverse complement strand
TACAGAAAAATAGCAACTTCTCTATTTTATTTTTTCCTTTTGCTAAGATAATACCGGTAGCCGATATTAACACTTAACGTTTGATTATAATAATATTGAGGATTGGGTATCCTATCGCTTCCGGGCGATTGAAATAAACTCCTGCTCCATATTATTTCAGTCAATAAACTTCCATTCGTCTTTTTAAAGGAATATATATAACCACATCCGAGAAAAAATCCCGGTTCGATATCGTTAGCATGTCTATCCCTGGTATATTCATAATCAACGCCTGAAATGCGAATATCTCCTGTCTCTTCCGAATGTATCAAAAAACCTGTAAAAAGGCCTGCCTCTATATAAAAATCATTGTTATTTAAAGGGATATAAAAAGTAAGCGGAATTTCAAGTGCCCAAAAATTCTGATTCCAATAAATGTCCCCTTCAACCTTTTCGTAGGATTGTAAATTCGAATTCCAGGACTCTTTTGCGTTTATTTGCGCTCCTTTTTGAATATAACTTGCTCCGAATCCAATGGAGAAAAAACGACTCAAGCGGTAATCTGCAAAAACACCAACATTAAAGCCATCTTTGAACTGATTACTTGCCGGATGGTTGGCATAAAAAGTTTCAGGCGTTGTGCCATTTAAAAAGGTTTCGCTTTCAGCATCAGCACCATACATATTGGCCCATGTTATTCCGCCTTTCAGTGAAAAGCTTATTCTTTTTTCTGTATTTTGCGCAAAGACAGCCGTTACAGAAAAGATTAAAATAGGTAATAAAACTGTTTTTATCATCCCTTTGAGCGTTACTTTTTAATATTTATCAAAAATGATATCCTCTTCTTTTTTTATTTTTGATTCATCCAACGGGTACCTATTGGTCCATTGACGAAGGCCACCCTTTAAATTGTATACTTTTTTAAACCCCAGTTCTTTACCTAAAATTTCAGCTGCCGTGCTGCTTCGATCTCCATCATCGCAATACAGATAAACCGGTGTGTGGGGATCTGTTTTTTCACATAATGAGATCAGGGATTCTTTATTTGCTGCCGGCAAAGCTCCTTCTATTCTGTTTTTTCTATATTTTTTAAATAATCTAACATCAATTAAAAACACCTCTTGCGTATTAACAGCCAAATAAAATTGATCCGCATCAAGATTGATATAATAATCATCCTGCTCATTTTGAGCATAAATATTGAAGATATTATAAAAAAGAAAAAGCATAATAAAAATTTTCTTCATAACTTGTATATTTATTGTGCTATTACAAATGTAAATGTTTAATCTTAAGATATTCATATTTATACCCTTAAAACAATAAAATATGAAAATAGGAATTATAATAGGTCGAATAGGCGGTGTTGACGGCGTTGCGCTGGAAACCGAAAAATGGATAGAAGTGCTTCAACGCATGGGTCATGAAATATTTATTATTTCGGGTCAGTTCGAAGGAAGAAAAATTGATTGTCAACATGAAACCCGTGTTCAGGAAATGTCTTTTTTTTCGCCCGAAAGTTACTGGGAACAGAAAAAAGCCTATTTTAATCCCGATTACGATGAAGATGAATTACTTGAACATTTGCTATTATATGCGAATGTAATTGAATATAAAATCATTGACTGGGCAAAAAAACATACTATTGAATTACTAATTTCCGAAAATGCTTCCGCATTACCATCCCATATTTCCATGGGATTAGCCATAAAAAAAGCTGTAAAGAAATTACAGATACCGACCATAACTCACGACCATGATTTTGCCTGGGAAAGGGGCAACAGATATGTTTCTCCGCACAAAAAAATCAACCAAATTGTTAAAGAAACATTCCCCTTACAATTACCGAACAGTTACCATGCGGTAATTAACCTGCATGCGCAGAAAACGTTAAAAGAAGAATACAATCGAGAATCCATTGTAGTTCCTAATGTAATGGATTTTGATAAACCTTTTGCCGAAATAACGGATCAGAACAAAGATTTACGCAAAGATTTAGGTCTTGATGATGATGATATTTTATTGTTTCAGATTACCCGGATTGTCCGCCGTAAAGGTATCGAAGCAGCAATTAAGCTCATTCATTTATTAAACAATCCAAAAATCAAACTCATTATTACCGGAAATTATGCTGATGATGCCGGAAGCGAATATTATATGGAACTGGTAGATTTAATTCATCAACTTAAAATTAGTAAACAAGTCCATTTTGCTTATCATAGCTTTTCTTCCAAAGGATTTGCCGGTTCGGTAAACGATAAAAGTTATTCCCTTTCAGATGCTTATGCACATGCTCGTGCCTGTACTTATTTTAGTACTTACGAAGGTTTTGGTAACGCTTTTGTTGAAGCCGTTTTAGCTAAAAAACCCATATTTGTGAACAATTACAAACCTGTATACTGGCCGGATATTGGAAGCAAGGGATTTAAAACGGTTATGCTTGAAGATAATCAAATTACAGATAATGCTTTAAAGGAAATACAGGAAGTAATATACAATGATAAATTAAATAAGGAAATTGGCGAATATAATTTTCAGTTAGGAAAAAAATATTTTTCTTACGATACACTTGAAGAAAAGCTTACTGCATTAATTGAGTCAGCCTTAAAAAAATAATCTGTTTTTATCTCCTTTCCTGAACTGTTTTGTACTTAATATAAAACGCTGTCATGAGCTCATAACCCAGGAAGGGTAAAACAATTACAATTTAGAAAAGCTCCTTTCGATAGCCTCTGTGCTTAATTCTTCTTTTATAATATAATTACGAGCCCCGGCTTCGAGCATTTTTTTTACATCCTCGAGTTCGGAATGGAAAGAAACGGCTACAACCTTGATGTTACGATACAAATCAATAATCTTTCGCGTAGCCTCGATGCCATTCATTACCGGCATTTCTAAATCCATAAAAACAATATCAATGGCATTTCTTTTTAAGATATCAAGACATTCGGCGCCATTCGACGCTTCAAAAATTTCTTCAATTCTATCGGCAAAATTTTCCTGTAAAAGAAACTTAAATGCTTCTATAAACTGTTTATTATCATCTACAATAAGTATTACCATATGGCTGATTTTCAATTTTTATCTTTTTTTATCCTCTTCTATTTCCGCTTTGACCGCTAACGTAAACTTAAATCCATTAAAATTTTCATAAAATTTATAATCGCCCTGTATTGAATTAACCCGGTTAATGATATTAAATAATCCCATTCCTTGTGCTTTCGCTGAAGATAAATGTTTCTTATCCAACCCAATACCATCATCCTTATAACACAACTGCAGCGCACCATTACGATATTGCAAATTTACGTCAATATTTTCAGCCCTTGCATGTTTTAGGGTGTTATTTAACAGCTCTTTAATAATCCTGAAATAAACAATTTCTGTTTTAAGCGGAAACCTTTTATCTTTTAAATTTGATTTAAACTGGATAAAAATAACACTCTCTGTTTTTTGGATAAAAGATTTAATGGCTGCTTCCAATCCGTATTTGTTTAATAAATAAGGACTAATAGCATTAGATACTTCACGAACATTATCAATCGTTTCTTTAATCAATTCCTGAAGTTTTGTTTTAATGTATATTTGTTTTTCTTCATCTCCTTTTGGGTTTAATGATTCAGTGTACACCTTCAAACCCGATAATAACGGCCCTATTTCGTCGTGTATATCACTGGCTAAACGTTGTCGTTCGCGCTCCTCTGTTTCAATTATGGTTTCGTAAATCCGTTGTTCAAATTCTTTTCTTTCAGAAATATCACGCACAATAGCTTGTACCGTTTTTTTATTATGTAAATCGAAAACATTAAGGCTTACTTCGGTATAAAAATTTTTACCATCTGCTTTTTGGTGTACCCATTCAAAAATCTTAAGTTTCTCTCGCATTGCTTCTTTTATCTTTTCTCTTGCTTTTTCTTTTGATTTTTTCCCATCAGGTTGTTTTTCAGGACTAAATCTATAGGGTGTTTGTCCAATAATTTCATTTTTTGAGCATCCAAATAGCTCCAGTGTTTTTTCATTACAATCAACAAAAATCTCATCGTTCATAAGGATAATCGCATCGCTGGCATTTTCAAAAAGCAACCGGTATTTTTGTTCACTTTCAGTCAATGCCAGCTCTGCTTTTTTGCGTTTTGTAATATCCTCAATAAGTCCTATTCCGGAAATAAAGTGCTGGTTCTCATCGTATATACATTTAAAAACACCTTTTACAAAGGTTGTTTTTTCTCCGGTTACCGATGTATACCAGTCTTCAAATATTGCTTTGCCTTCTTCTAAAGACTGCTCAACCTTTTTTATTAATTCTTTATTATCTAAATCTTCAATCATGTTTAGCCCCACCAGCTGCTCTTTGGAAGAACCAATAATATCTACAAAATTCTGATTACAGTCAGTAATTACACCATATTGATTGTAATGCAAGATCCCAAGCGGAGCATAATTAAATACATTTCTATATTTTTCTTCACTTTCTATTAATGCTTTTTCTGCTGCCTGGCGGGCAGACAGATCTCGAAATAATGCCTGCATACGCCCGTCTTCCAAAATCTTAGTATTCATTTCAACAGGAACAACCCGCCCATCTTTACAAACTATATTTCTTTCTTTGATAATCGTATTGCCAACTTTTATTAAATCATACCTTAACGGATTATCTTTAAGTTCATTTTTTGAGAACAACACATTGATGTTATTTCCTATTAATTCATGCTTACTATAACCGGTTAAATCACAAATACTTTTATTGGCATCAATAATTTCACCTTTTCCAACACCAACTAAAATACCATCTGCTGCCTGCTCAAATAGCAAGCTATACAATTCTTCACTTTTTGTAAGATTATTCTCGTATTCCTTTTGTTTAGATATATTCCGCCAAATAGCAAAAAGAAATTTTTCACGATGAAAAGGTATTTGTGTTAGCGTAACATCTATATATAATGATTCTCCTTTTTTATTTAAATGCTCCCACTCAAAACGATGATATCCCTTTTCATAAGCCTTTTCCATCATTTTCTTAGCTTTATCCATCGATTTTTCTCCATCGGGTTGGTATTCGGGCGATAATATTGTTCCCTGCGCCTCTTTAAACTCTTTTTTTGAAGAATAGCCTAATAATTTAAGTGTCGCAGGATTACAATCAAAAAATTTAAAGTTTTTAAAAATTAATATGGGATCATAGGACAAATCGAACAATAAACGAAACGATTCCTGACCTTCAAAAAGTTTATCTGTTGAATTCATAAAAAATAATTTTATTCAAATAATAAATCAGCCATAATATGATCGGAAATAAACATTCCTTTTTCCGATAATTTTATTTGATCATTATTTTGTATACAAAAATTTTCATCTAAATATTTTTTTACTTTTTTTAAAAAATAATTTTTATAAGAAGTTCCAAAATTCAAAACAAGTTTTTCCAAATTTAATCCCCACATGGTTCGAAAAGATGTTATGATAAAATCATTATATTTTTCTTTTGGCGTTAAAATTTCCTTTTCATAAGGCACTTTTCCTTTTGATATTTCGTCCAGATATACATGCAGGTTTGAAATATTCCATTGTCGCGAAGTTAAATTATACGAATGTGCCGAAGGGCCTAATCCTAAATACTTTACATCCATCCAATAATTGGTGTTGTGTAGTGAAATAAATCCATCTTTGGCAAAATTGGAAATTTCGTAATGTAAATATCCGTTGGTCGCTGTTTTTTCGACCAAAAGCTGATATTGTTCTAAACTTTTTTGTTCGTCGGGTAATTGAATTTTATTTTGGTCGTACCATTTTTTAAAAAGTGTTTTGGGTTCAATGGTTAAGTGATACGCAGAAATATGTTGTACTTCTAATTGAAACAGTTGTTTTAAATTTTTTTCCCATTTTTTCAGCGTTAAATTTGGCAACCCATACATTAAATCAACAGAAATATTTTCAAATCCCTGATTTTGGGCATCATAAACCGATTGAACGGCTGTTTTGGATTGATGTGTTCTTCGCATCAACGCTAAATCATCATCATCAAACGATTGTATACCAACACTTAGACGATTAAACCCCAGGCTTTTTAACGCTTTTAAAAAGGTTTTGCTTAAATTTTCGGGATTGGCTTCGAGGGTTAGCTCCATATTTTTTTCAATACGAAAATTTCTATACAAAGCATTAAGTATTTTATGTAGCTGTTCAATAGAAAACAACGAGGGTGTTCCTCCTCCAAAATAAATGGTTTGTACACTTTCACTGCCTAAATAATGCTTTTGCAGATAGATTTCTCTAAGAATAGCTTGTACAAAATGATCTTTATGTTTTGTATTTGCCAACGAAAAAAAATCACAATATGCACATTTGTGGGCACAAAACGGAATATGTAAATAAATACCGGCCAATTGTTTATGTTTATTTTTCTTTTTCTTGTATATATCCCATTACAACGTTAGAAACGGCTCGGGGTTGCGGCGGGAGAGAAAAAACATTTTCTTCGTATCGGCTGTTATAGGGTGAAATATTTAATGTTTCTCCGTTAACCACTAACGTGCTGCTTCCTCCGGGGTCGAATCCCATGCCTTTTACAATATTAAACTTTTTTAAAATTTCTGCCATATTCAGATGCGTAGCACCAACCGATTCACGTATACGCCCGTTAATGGCCAGAACCAAAAGATTTCCTTTACCATCTATACCGGCAGCAATTTTCGGTCCGCGCATGTCCGTGTAATCTAATCGGGCAGCCTGTGTTTTAATTGAATGTTGGGTTTTCCATCCTTCTATTTCCATATCCAGGCAGGTCTTTCCCTTATCCATTAACATAGGTCCTGCTTCAACAGCATGGATAATATTTTCAAGGCCATTAATTTTTAAATCAACCTCATCGCCAACTTTCCAGTCATCGGGAAATTTATTTTCAGGAAATGCCAGGGTTAACCCTACCGGAATAATTCTAATGGTCTGACGTTCTTTTGTTTTCACAATATCCTTTATGATATTTCCGGCTAAACGTACAAAAATTTTACCCTGGGCAGATATTTCATCTTTATCATACATCAAATCAAAAAAAGCGGGATTTTCTTTATCCGATTCGTTATTGTATTGAGACTTAGAAAACTCTACAGAAACTGTTCCACGTGAAACGCAGATACCTTTTGAACAATTTACCCGGAAGATATCAACACCATGATGGGTAAAAACCAATGCAGGCTTATTAAATAAAGGAGCACTTAACACCTTTCCATCCGCTATTAACAATCCCAGGGGTGAACCAATGTACGATTCAGGCAAACCTAGTTTTCCAACAAGCTCTGGATTAAGGATATAACCACCATTCCATCCAATTTTTACATGCTTATTATTCTCTTTCTCAAAACGATTAATAAAAGAGGTTACCGGCTGGGTTTTATTGGATGACTGAATAACAAATCCCCAGTTTGCTTTTTTTAATTCTGCTTTTGCAATTACCCCATTCCAGGGCATTTTATCCTCATAAACTCCGCTTACAAATTCATAAGAAACTACATCGGCAGTTCTGTCAGACAATAATAAATCACCGATCACTTTTTTAACAGGCGACATTTTGGTCTGAGCATCTTTACGTAAAATATCAAAGACTTTCTTTTCTCCATATTTATCAATGGCTTTTTTAAATGCATCGCCTTTTAAATAATCATGAAAATCTTTCGCTGTTTGAACGGGTGTGGGATAAGCCAATGTTACACGCATTCCGGCAGGAACATACTGAATAAACCCTGTATTCATCGGTATTCCCATAATCGACTCGGTAATACGGTCTTCAATTTTTCCTATATGAAACCTTTCTATATCAACAATATCTGTCATTACAGCCGCTTCTGTTCGATTAGAAATGATAAATCCTTTTTCCTTTTTTACCTTTCGTAGTACTTTTAACCCTTCGTCACCCAGTTGATTAAAATGAATGCCTACACACCACTGATGAGTATCTACTACCTGCAAGATTTTATGTTTATAAAGTAGCTTTAACTCTTCATCATTTCCTTCTAAAATAAATGTTTCAATACTGTTCCGGTTATAATTTTCGATGGTCGTTTTGGTACTCGCCATGATATATATTGGAGAGATATACTCGGAATAACCTTTTATTGTATCTTCTGTTAATTCTTCATCGATTTTTAATTCCAGTCTTGATCGAACAGATTGTAATACAAAAAATTCAATTTCATTTTTTATGTATTTGCCGGGAAAATAAGCAATAGGAACGTTTGACTGTAATTTTTTAATTAAAAATTTCCGATCATCAATACCTAAGTAAGTGCTTGATGTTAATTGTGATAAAGCCAAATCAAAATCGGTAAAAAAGTGAGCATTTACATCAATTTCAGGTTTCTCATCTCCTTTAATTATTTCATGATAAAGTATGTTAATTAACCCGCTTAATTCCTGGATGGTAAAGTCCTGATAAGGATAATAGCGTTTATTCCGATGACGATAAGGTAGCGAATGGTCATGACGAATGTTTACTTCCCCCTGGTGATAGAAAAAGATATTTTCTACCGCATTAAAAAAATGACTTACTTTCCGGGGGTTAATTTCATTTCTGTATTTCTGCAACAACAGCCTTGCATATTGGAAGGCTTTACCACGAAAAAACTGCTCTTCTACTCTGAAATAGCTGGGATCAATAAGTGATTTTAATAAAATCATAAAACGTAAACGTCCAAAACCCGGCAAATATTCTCGGTTTTCGGTGTCTACTATGGCTTCTAAATCAGCATTCGTATAATTTATAATCTGCTGATAAGATTTAATGGCTTTTTTCGCTTTTTTTAATGTGGTGGTATTTGAAGATAACTGATAATAGAACTTTTGGCAAATATCATCAAAATTTAATTTCAATGATTTTAAACTATATCTTTTATCCACAACAAGCTGATTATGTGCAATTATACGAGTAAACTGATGTGGAAAAAAAACACTTTCCATAATTTTTTTGGTGTGTTTTTTCGTAATATTTTTTCCGTCAAATTCAATGACTTTAAGCCGGTCCTGATGAGGAAGGTGCTCTCCAATCACTTCGGAATATACATTTTCGGGATAATAGCGGCTACAAAAAATGGGAGTACCGCAGGCTGTGGCTTCAATAATTGGCAAACCGCGTCCTTCGGTTTTACTCGGCAGCAAAACTAACGAAGCAATATTATACAATTCAGGAATTCCTACCGGATCATCAAACTTTTCCTTAAAGGTTTTTTTATCCAGCTCGCTAAATAAAAAGGCTAAAAATACCTTATTACGGATTTTGGGTTCCAGTTTTTTTAATAATTGTTGAAAACGATTCAGTAATTGCTTAAAATATTCGAAGTGTCCTGCAGCAATCGGGCCGGTAATCAAAAGAGTAAGCTTAAGATTTTTTGTTTCCTTAAAACGGTTATAAAAATCTTCTTCATCAAAAAGTTTCTTAACTAAATTAAATCCTATTTCAATTCGTTTACGTGCAATGATACGTGTAGGCTGTAAAAAAATAATATTTTCATTTAGAAATTTAGGTAAAGGTTTTGTTTTTCGGGCTCCTATTAAAATGGGCCTTATAGAATCGGGAGAAACCAGATTACTTTCCAATACATCTTTAACTGAATAACTTATCAGCGTATCCTGGTAACGACTTAAAATTCTTTCAAATTGATAAAAGGTGCTTATTTTTTTTCTCTTCGTCGTATTTTGATATTCATTCGTATCAACGGCAGTTCCAATTTCGGTTACATTTGCCGGATTTATTCCGTTAATTTTAATCAAACGTTCGGTTTGTTGTTGATTGATATTAACATGCATCCATATTCTTGAATCCCATGGATATAACATTTCTATAATAGAAAAAAACTCGCCTACATGTGCATTTTTAAAAAAGAAATCACGAGGTCCATCGGGTAAATGGTATACTTTTTTATTAATTTCTTTATTCCCGCCTTCCCAGTAAAAATCGTGGCTATTATTTATTACCGGAATTTTTAAATATTCGGATAGTAAAGTAACGGCCAGGGCTAAAGAAACATTTCCCGGATTAGAACAAACATTAATCAAATAGAGCAATTGAATATTTTCTTCTACAATATAATTACCCAGTTCCTTCACAATTTGTAATGTTTCTTTCCAGAATTTAATGATTAATTCATTGTATTCTTTACTCCCACGCTCTAAATGTGTAAAGAAAAAATCTTTATACAATTTCCAGTCATCAAAACCTTGTATGGATTCTAATTCATATTTTTTTACATATTCCGGTATCATTTTTTTCGATTCCGGAAAAAATTTACCTGCTATATAATGAATGTTTGATGTGTTATATTTTTCCTTAAAAATTTGGGTGTATTTTTTTACTTCAATACTTACACCATCTATGGCAAACTGAAAGGTTAAAAAGCCTATGTTAGCATTACACATAAATTCTTTAAAATCTTTAGAGCTTCCGCTAAACTTAAATTTTGGCACCTCCCTGTTTTCTTTGATCTCATCTAAAAACAAACCTAAGTCAAACCAGGTATGGATGTTTTCTTTTTCTAAATTTTTAAGTAATAATTTTATCACTTCATCCCTTTTTTTCATGGCTGTTAATTTTTGTTGCTGGTTTAAAACTATTATTTAGCTCACTAAAAATAGTCCTGCTCGATTGATTAAAAAATCAGGTTAAAAAATTAGGGTTTTATAAGTTACAAAAATTAATTTTATATTCGCGATAATCTCAATAAAAACAAAATCCATTGTTAGAATGCAACCATTAAATTATTGGAAACCAACGCTGGTATCTTTTATTATTTTATATGGAAGTATTACGTCAGGAGAAAATTTTAATACGGTTTCTTTCTTTAATTTTCCATATATAGATAAAGTAATGCACATGATTTTATATTTTGTTTTATCGCTTACTTTCCTTGCTTCTTTTATACGCTCTGGTAAACGAACAAAATCAGATCATATGATTATTACTTTTGTTTGGGTTGTAAGTTATGGTATACTAATGGAAGTTTTTCAGTTTTATTTTACCCAAACCCGGTCTGCAGAAATTTTGGATATATTAGCCAATACAAGCGGCTGTATTTTTGCACTCCTTTTATATCCTTACCTTAAAAAAAAGGGTTGGAAAAAAATTCTATAATCCTATTTTTCCGTCCGACGCTTCAATTTCTTCTTTTAGTTTTTCTATCGTCTCATTATTAAACAAATCATAGATTTGTCTGCTTATAGGCTCATACTTATGATGAATGGGGCATTGAACATTATCATGAGCAGTTGGTTTACAGGTTCGTAAGCCAATTAAACAGGTATTAAAAAAATCAAGTCCGTCTATTACTTCTACAATATTTAATAACGTAATATCCTTTGCCGGTTTAGCAAGTCCAAACCCACCGTGCGGACCTTTGGTTGAACTTAATAATTTATTTTTGGCGAGTGTTTGTAATATTTTACCTAAAAAAGGGGTAGGAATTTCTAATTCTTTCGAAATTTCTTTTATTCCTATTTTTTTCTCTTCACCTCCGTTCAGAGACAAATAAATAACAGCCCTTATTGCATATTTACATGTATTGGATAACATTGCTCAATAGTTTTAATGAATGGGAATTTTTTCTATTCTCCTTTGGTGTCTGCCACCTTCAAAGTTAGTATTTAAAAACACATCTACAATTTCCTGTGCTAAATCATAAGAAATATAACGTGCGGGCAACGAACAAACATTGGCATCATTATGTAAACGGGCAAATTTGGCTATTTCTTTATTCCAACAAAGTGCCGAACGTATACCCTGATGTTTATTGGCTGTCATACTAATTCCATTTCCACTTCCACAAAGGGTAATACCAAAAGTATATTCTCCTTTTTCAACAGCCGTGGCTAAGGGATGAGCATAGTCAGGATAATCAGTACTTTCATCCGAAGAGGTTCCAAAATCTTTTAGGGTATATCCTTTATTTTTTAGATATTGTTTTAATTGCTCCTTAAATTCATATCCTGCATGGTCACTTGCTATTGCTAATGAAATTTGTTTGCTCTCCATAATAAAATTATAATTCTTTAATTTACAGTACTCAAATTTAATCAATATATTTATTTTATTATAAATATTTTAAAATAACAATTTTTATAAATTTATATAATTAAGATTTACAGTTAAATAATATGTTTCATTCAATAATATAGTGTCAATAAAACATTTTAAAAATTTAATTCATAGAAACTTAATATAATCTACTTCGTTTTTACTTAATGTTAATTTTTTTGTCAATTATTGTTAAATCAATGTTAATTAAAGTCGATAAATAGTTAAAATTATTATTTGAAATTGTAAAAGGGTATTCTATATAAAATTTTTTATCATTTATCAAAAATATTTTTTTAGTTTTGACGCACAAATTTCAAACATTTTTTTAACCATAAAAGTCAATTTTTAACCAAAAAGTTTTTACTGTTTATCTGTATTAACAACATGTTAATAATCGTTCTAAAAATATATAAATCAATACAATAAAGTTAATTTACATTGTTAAAACAGGTTTAACAACTTTTTAATATTATAAAAGTCAAGTGTATTATTAAAAATTTTAGAACAATATTAACAGGATATCATTATTATCATATAGAGATAAATTTTAAATCAATAAATATAATATATATAATATGAATGTTGAAAAAGATATTTTAGCAAAAGGATTCATCGATAAAAAACCAGATAAAAATATCCATATTTTAGATGAAATCAACAAACTGAAAAAAGAAAAAAATGCGATTATTCTAGCGCATTATTACCAAACATCGGACATTCAGGATTTAGCTGATTTTGTGGGCGATAGTTTAGCATTGTCACAAAAAGCTGCAGAAACAGATGCTGATATTATATTATTTGCTGGTGTTCATTTTATGGCCGAAACGGCAAAAATTCTCTCTCCCGAATCCAAAGTGTTAATTCCTGATTTAAATGCCGGTTGTTCATTAGCTGATTCTTGTCCACCGGATGAATTTGAAGCTTTTGTAAATAAACATCCTGACCATCTGGTAATTTCTTATGTAAATACAACAGCTAAAATAAAAACATTAACGGATATTTGTTGTACTTCTACGAATGCTTTAAAAATTGTGGAATCATTACCGGAAAATCAAAAAATAATTTTTGCTCCGGATAAAAATCTTGGAAGTTATATTCAAAGAGTTACCGGACGTGATATGGTTATTTGGGATGGTGCTTGTCATGTACATGAAGAATTTTCGTTAGAAGGAATTTTAGATTTAAAAAATCGTTATCCTAATGCCAAAATTATTTCTCACCCCGAATGTCAAAAACCAGTTCAATTAGTTTCTGATTTTGTAGGTTCTACAGCCGCTCTTTTAAAATTTACTAGATCGGATGATAGCAAGGAATATATTGTAGCAACAGAATCAGGAATTTTACATCAAATGGAAAAACAAAATCCTGAAAAAACATATATCGTTGCACCTCCAAAAGATTCTACCTGTGGATGTAATGATTGTAATTTTATGAAACTAATAACAGTAAATAAAATTTATAATACCTTAAAATATGAACTTCCCGAGGTTATTTTAGATGATGATACCATGAAAAAAGCCCGAAAATCCATTGATAAAATGCTGGAGATTTCAAAACAACTGAATTTGTAGATTTTATTTATTGAACTGTTTTTTTTATATCTTTAAAAACTGTTTAAATGTTTAAGGGTGAAAAAGTTAATTTTTATTTTTTGTTTATTTTTTTCTATTCAGTTTGTTTTTGCACAATCAAAATCAGATACTGTTTATAAAGAATATCTTCATGGTAACGGACAAATAGCCAGTAAAGGATATTTAATCAATGGAAAACCGGAATGGCTATGGAAATCCTATCATATGAGCGGTGTACGGCGCTCCATAGGAAAATGGAAAAATGGAAAACTCGACAGTACCTGGATTTTTTTTAGTCATACCGGTGATACTTCCAAAAAAATTAATTATTTACAAGGAAAAAAAAATGGTTATGCTTTTGAATATTATTCTGCATCTGATAAAGGAGAATTA
>JBNJFS010000044.1:0-14358 GCA_051747085.1 Bacteroidota bacterium | reverse complement strand
AACTCAGCTGGAAGAAAAATTAGCTGTTGAATGTGGTTACTGGCATAACTTTAGATATAACCCATTATTGGAAGCTGAAGGAAAGAATCCTTTTGTGATTGATTCTAAAGAACCGGATTGGAGTAAATTCCAGGACTTCTTACAAAGTGAGGTTCGTTATACTTCGCTTAAGAAATCATTCCCGGATGTGGCCGATGAATTATTTGTTCGTGCCGAAGACGATGCTAAGTGGAGATACAATAGCTATAAGCGGTTAGCTGCTTACGAATATTCTAAGTAATAACGACTATAATTTCTTGAAAAGCAGGCTCAGCAAAGCCTGCTTTTTTTATGGCTTGTTTTTGAGTGAGCTTAAATGAACTTATTGGCAGTTAACTTGTTGTAATTAAAAAGAAAAAAATTAAAAACCCAACAACTATGGCTGATTTATCAACAAGTTATTTAGGATTAAAACTTAAAAACCCGATCATTGCCGGAGCATCTAATCTGGTAACAAGTATTGAAAATGTAAAAGCAATGGAAAAAGCAGGTGTTGCTGCTATTGTTTTCAAATCTCTTTTCGAGGAGCAAATAAATTTTGAAGCTGCTGAACTTGACGAAGATCTCGAAGCATATAATGAACGGCATGCCGAGATGATAAAAATCCATCCTGATATTGAGCATGCCGGTCCTGAAGAGCATCTTTTGCATCTGAAAAAAGTTAAAGAAAATACTACCATACCTATTATTGCCAGTTTAAATGCGATTTATCAAGAAACGTGGGTAGAGTATGCTCAATTGATTGAAAAAACCGGTGTTGATGCCCTTGAAGTCAATCTTTATCATGTACCCAAAAAGTTTGAGATTACAAGCAAGGAGACAGAAGAGAAGCAGTTAGAGGTAGTAAAATCGATTAAAAAAGCATTGAAAATTCCGGTAAGTGTGAAAATTAGTCCCTTTTATTCCAATCCCCTAAATTTTATCCAAAAACTGGATAATTTAAAAGTAGATGGTATTATAATATTTAATCGACTTTTTGAACCGGAAATTGATATTAATGAGGAAAAGCATACCTTCCCTTTTAATCTTAGTAATAAGGGAGATTATCGATTAGCCCTGCGATATGCCGGATTATTGCATGGAAATATTAAAGCAGATATTTCAGCAGCCTCAGGAATTTTCGATGGAGAGGATGTGATTAAACTTTTACTGGCTGGAGCTAATACGGTTCAGGTTGTTAGTACTTTATATAAAAACAAATTAGAGCAGGCGACCAAAATGCTCAATGAAATAAATCAATGGATGGAACAGAAAGGGTATAATTCTTTGGATGATTTTAGAGGGAAGCTTGCACGAAAAAACACAAAAGATCCTTTTATTTACCTTAGAGCCCAGTATGTCGATATCCTATTAAATAGTTCCGAAAAATTATTAAATAATTATCCTGAGCCTTAATTAAGATAGTTTAGATTTTTTAACCATAAGAGGCTTTTCTTGCTTTACAACAAAGAAGCCTCTTTTTTATTTTAACCGAACCAGTACATCTCCCTTGGAAACCATATCCCCGTGTTCGAAAAAAATCTCATCTACTTCTCCATCATATTCAGATACAATCTCATCGTAGGTATAATTATTCTCAATATAACAAATTCGCTGACCTTTTTTTACCTGGTTACCTAGTTCAATGGCTTGTTCTTCAATGAAATAGTTTAAATTGTAAAAAATTCTGCCCATATAAGGCGAGGTAATATCTTTTTTACCCGGCTCAGGTTTTACTCCCCCGGATTTTGGAGATTTAGCTTCTGCCCGTAATTTTTGTAATTCTTCGTTAAAACGTTTTTTGGCTACGCCCGATTTATAATCTCTGTATTGACGTTCGTGCATGGCAAATTCAAATAGTTCTTCATCATCCTCTCCCGTATCCCAGTTATTTTCTTTCATCTCTTTTCGATAGTTATCTAACTCATCGGGATAATTATCCTGGGGTACGCCCTGGTAAAATTCTTTTCCCGATTCTTCGGCTATTTTAATAATCTCAGGAGCCAGCTTGCCGGGTAATTTACCGGCTTTTCCTAATATCATATCCCAGGCATTGTTATCAATGATTGAAAATTTTGCTTTGCCTTGTATTTCCTGCATCACATTTAACAGGGCAATATTTTTAACATATTGGCTAAAAGGAGTTACCAGTGGTGGATTTCCCAGTTTAGGCCAGATATCAATCACTTCATCAAACAGTTTAACCAGTAAATCATCTTCCGATAATTGATCTTTTCCTTGTGCCTCTAAGGTTTGATTTAATCCCTGATGTACATTCTTTAAATCGGCCATCATACTACCCATCATCCCTCCGGGTAAACCGGCATGGACTAATAATGATGACATATAACGGTTTTTAGGGTTGATAAAATAGCCCAGAAAATCATCAATAAACTCTTGGCTTAAAGCCCGTGCTTTCATATATGCTTTCATATTAATTTCGGGTACTTTAAATCCTGCATCTTTAAGCATCGCCTGTATAGTTATCACATCAGGATGAACCATACCCCAGGAAAGAGGTTCCATAGCAACATCAACATAATCTACACCTGCTTTAGCCACTTCTAACATAGAAGCTACAGAGAAACCAGGACCTGAGTGTCCATGATATTGAACAATTAAATCAGGATATTTCTTTTTTATTTCTCTTACAAGATTGCCCAGCGTTACCGGCCTTCCAACACCAGCCATATCTTTAAGGCAAATTTCATCAGTACCATATTCTACCGCTTTATCTACAACCCCCATATAGTAATCAACCGTATGAATTTCAGAATGTGTAATACTTAAGGTAGCCTGCGATATCATTCCGGCTTCTTTGGCATATTTTATCGATAATTCAAGATTCCTATGGTCGTTTAAACCGCAAAATGAGCGCGCAATATCAACACCTTGTGCTTTTTTCACTTTAAACATCAACTTGCGAACATCTTTTGGTACAGGATACATACGTATCCCATTTAAAGCTCTTTCAAGCATGTGCGTTTGAATTCCCGCTTCGTTAAAGGGTTTGGTCCATTCTCTTACCGCTTTGTTCGGGTTTTCACCATATAAAAGATTTACTTGCTCAAAAGCGCCACCGTTGGTTTCAATACGTGAAAAACAGCCCATATCAATAATTACGGGTGCTATTTTTTTGAGTTGATCTACTCTGGGCACATACTTCCCTGAAGATTGCCACATATCACGATATAGTAGACTAAATTTTATCTCTTTGCTCATATTATAAGTTCCTTTTTGTCAATAAATTTTTTAAAAAATATTGTTTTGAAATGACAAAGCAACAATTTTTTTCTTTCTAATGCTATGTTATAAAAAATGTTGCTTTTTTGTTAATTATAATTGATTGATTATCATTTATTTTAATTAGATGTTTGTTGCCTGAAAAAGTTTAATTAAAAAAACAAGTTATGAAATATGTTGAATAATTGAAAGGAGAACTATTTAAGCGGGTATTATTTTGCTTTAATGTTTCTGTGGATTTTTGTTATTGCTATAGGGTTTGCCAAATCGTCCATCTGATTTTTCATCATGAAGGGTTTCTCTTATTTTTATTTTTATTCGAACTAAATTAATTTAAAATTTTTAACTTTGCAGCATTAAAAGAAGAACAGTTTTGGGAAGAATTTTAGCTATCGATTATGGAAGAAAAAGAGTTGGTTTAGCTGTTAGCGACCCCATGCAGATGATTGCCAACTCGTTAACCACAGTGCACGTTAAAGATATTTGGGATTTTTTATCGGATTATCTTCAAAAGGAAACGGTCGATTGTATTGTCGTTGGTTATCCTAAACAAATGAACAATCAGGCATCAGAAGCTGTTCGCTATATTAATCCTTTTTTGAAACGTTTGCAAAAACTATATCCGGAAATGAATATTCAATTGGTTGATGAGCGTTTCACATCAAAAATGGCACATCAAACGATGATTGATGCAGGATTAAAAAAGAAAGCACGACAAAATAAAGCACTGGTAGATACCATTAGTGCAAATATTATTTTGCAATCTTATTTAGAACAACGATCAAA
Source organism: Bacteroidota bacterium (assembly GCA_051747085.1). GTDB lineage: Bacteria > Bacteroidota > Bacteroidia > Bacteroidales > UBA12077 > UBA12077. The sequence continues at coordinate 10,311 of JBNJFS010000044.1, read as the reverse complement.
ATTTTAAATCAATGATTTATCCAATAGTTATATACGGTTCACCAATTTTGCGCAAGGTTGCCAAAGAAATTGATCAGGATTATCCCCATCTGAAAGAATTTATTGCAGATATGTGGGAAACAATGTACCATTCTGACGGCATAGGATTAGCGTCTCCTCAGGTAGGAAAATCAATTCGTTTATTTGTGATTGACGGAACACCCATGGAAGAAGATGATCCAATACTTAAAGATTTTAAAAAAGTGTTTATAAATCCACAAATTACAGAAAGGATAGAGGAAGATATTCTTTATTCAGAAGGGTGTTTAAGTATTCCGCTTATCAGAGAGGAAGTGATGAGACCTGCAAAAATTAGAATTGAATACTATGATGAAAATTTTAATTTTCATGATGAATGGTTTGAGGGTGTGGCAGCTCGTATCATTCAGCACGAATACGATCATTTAGAAGGAATCTTATTTACCGATAAAGTAGCACCCATTAAAAAGCGTTTGCTTAAACATAAATTGCAGGCAATATCAAAGGGGAAATTTAACGTGGATTATAAATATAAATTAGCTAAATAATTTTTTACTGATTTACTGGAGTTAAACCTTTGGAGTTAAAATTCCAAAGGTTTTTTTTATTTCTGCTTACCAGAAAATTTTAGTTGTACTCAGTGTTTGCATTAAACAGTTATATGTCAGAAAAAAAGTGCATTAAATCTAATTTATTTTGAATTTGTTATTTGTATTTTGAAATTTTATTGTAAAGTCTGGTTATATTTGTTGCGTCTTTAACCTTTTATTATTTATTTAAAAAGTTTTTTACAATGGAAGTTACATTAGATACCGCTAAAAAATTAGGATTATTACCCGAGGAGTTTGAAAAAATTAAAGAGATTATGGGACGTACGCCCAATTTTACCGAATTAAGTATTTTTTCGGTAATGTGGTCCGAACATGCATCCTATAAAAATTCAATAAAATGGTTAAAGACATTGCCCAGAACCGGCAAGCAGTTACTTGCTGAGGCAGGTCAGGAAAATGCAGGGTTGGTGGATATCGGAGATGGTTTGGCCTGTGCTTTTAAGATCGAGTCACATAACCATCCTTCGGCTGTTGAACCTTATCAGGGTGCAGCTACCGGTGTAGGTGGAATTAATCGCGATATTTTTACTATGGGTGCAAGACCTGTAGCACAATTAAACTCACTGCGTTTTGGAGATATTCACCTTGATCGCACCAAATGGCATTTAAAAGGTGTTGTAAAAGGTATCGGGGATTATGGAAATGCTTTTGGAATTCCTGTTTTAGGAGGGGAAGTGTTTTTTGATAAGTGTTATAATACGAATCCATTGATTAATGCCATGTCGGTTGGTATTATGAAAAAAGATGATACCATTTCTGCTATTGCAAAAGGAGTTGGAAATCCCGTATATATTGTGGGTTCATCTACCGGCAAGGATGGAATTCATGGTGCAACTTTTGCATCGGCAGACTTAACCGAAAATTCAGCCGACGACTTACCATCTGTTCAGGTAGGCGATCCTTTTATGGAAAAATTACTGCTTGAAGCAACACTTGAACTAAACAAAACAGGAACGGTTGTTGGAATGCAGGATATGGGTGCTGCAGGAATTATCTGTTCTACTTCTGAAATGTCTGAAAAAGGAGAGCACGGAATGAGGATTGACCTGGATAAAGTTCCTTTACGTCAGCAGGATATGCATCCCTTTGAGATATTGTTATCCGAATCACAAGAACGAATGCTGGTTGTTGTTGAAAAAGGTAAAGAGGCTGAGGTTGAACAGATTTTTGAAAAATGGGATTTGAATTGTGCCATTATCGGTGAAGTAATTGCCGAAGACCGGCTTTATTTTTACATGCATGACGAATTGGTTGCCGATGTTCCTGCATCATCCCTGGTTCTTGGTGGTGGAGCTCCGGTTTACGAACGCGAATATAAAGAGCCTGCTTATTTTAAAGAGTATAAAAAATTTAAAATGGAGGATGTTCCTGAACCTGAAAATTACAAAGAGGTAGCCCTCGAGATGATTAAAAATCCCAATATTGCTTCTAAGCGTTGGGTTATTGAACAGTATGATACGATGGTTGGTACAGGAAATATGAGCACTAATTTCCCTGCCGATGCAGGTATTTATAATATTAAAGGAACCAACAAAGCGTTAGCAATGACTGTCGATTGTAATGCACGCTATGTAAATGCTGATCCTGAAAAAGGAACCGCTATAGCAGTAGCCGAAGCAGCACGGAACATTGTTTGCTCGGGCGGTGTTCCCTTAGCCGTAACCAACTGTTTAAATTTCGGGAATCCCTATAACCCTGAAGTTTATTGGCAGTTTGTACATGCTATAAAAGGAATGACACATGCCTGTAAGAAGTTTAACACTCCGGTTACCGGCGGGAATGTTAGCTTTTATAATCAAATGCAGGTTAAAGGAAAAACAGTCCCTGTTTTTCCAACCCCAACCATTGGCATGATTGGTTTAATTGAAGATAAAAACAACCAAATGAGCATCTCTTTTAAAAATAAGGGAGATATGATTTATCTTATAGGGAAATCAAAAGATGATATTAACTCATCCGAATATCTTTACTCATATCATGGGATAGAGAAATCGCCGGCACCTTATTTTGACTTAGAAGAAGAACATCAGGTGCAGGAAACCATTCAAAAATTGATCAATAAAAATTTAGTTTTGTCGGCACATGATATTTCCGATGGAGGTTTGTTTACAACTTTGGTGGAATGTGCAATGATTAAGGGATTTGGATTTGATGTTACCGCCGATGCAGAAGTGAGAAAAGATGCCTTTTTATTTGGCGAATCACAAAGCAGAGTGGTCGTATCTGTTTCTCCAACCAACGAGGATCATTTTATTGATTTTATGATTGAACAAAAAGTTCCGTTCTCGGCTTTAGGTCATGTTACTAAATCGGAATTTAGAATTGATGATAACTCATACGGCTTTGTTTTCGATATAAAGAAATTGTACGATAATGCCCTTGAGGAATTGCTTACCGAAGAGATATAAACGTGACGAAACCCTATAAAGATCAAAAAACAGGAAAAAAAGAGCAGGTTGCTCTTATGTTTAATAATATTGCCCGGCGATATGATTTTTTAAACCATTTTTTATCGTTGGGTATTGATAAAATATGGCGAAAGAAGGCTGTAAATACCCTCTCTAACCTGAAACAAAAGTCTGTATTGCTGGATATTGCCTGCGGTACAGGCGACCTGTCTATTGAAGCATTAAAATTAAATCCGGAGCATATTATTGGTATCGATATCTCGGATGAGATGCTAAAAATTGGAACTAAAAAAGTTGAAAAGATAGGTGCCAGCCAGATAATATCCTTACGGAATGGGGATGCTGAAAATATGGTTTTTAAGGATAACTCTTTTGATGCCATTACTGTAGCATTTGGGGTGCGGAATTTTGAAGACCTTTCCGGAGGTTTGTCTGAAATCTGGCGTGTATTAAAGCCCGGAGGACATGTTGTTGTATTGGAATTCTCTAAACCTCATTTATTTCCCGTAAAACAGATTTATCAGCTTTATTTTAATGTTATCCTTCCGATTATCGGTAAAATTTTTTCTAAGGATCAGACCGCTTATTCATACCTGCCCCAGTCGGTAAATCGTTTCCCTGAGCGGGAACATTTTACAAAAAAAATGGAAGATGCAGGTTTCTCGCCATGTATTTACAGAACACTAACTTTTGGTATTGCTACCATTTATTATGCCAGGAAAAAAGAAAATTAAAAAATGTAATATTTTGCAGCAATGGTTCGTTTACTACAATTATAACGATACCATGCGAAAAATACTTTTTTCCATATTATTAATCATAATAGGTTATTCGGCATCAGCTCAAAAAGAGATTGTTATTAATTATCAGGAGGTTGATCATAAGAAAATTCATTTTGGCTTTACCATAGGTTTTAATACGATGGATTTTAAACTCACCCCTTCAATGAAAACTTATGGAGTTGATGAGGCTATGTTGGTGCCTGAAATTAATAAATTAACCCCCGGATTTCATGTAGCCGTAATTTCCAGTTTGAGATTAAACGAATATTTCGATTTGAGATTTTTACCCGGAATATCTTTGGGGCAGCGTAATATTCTTTTTTATGATGAAAATAATCAGGTGGATTCGGAAATGAAAATCGAATCCACATTTATTGATATTCCATTGGTATTAAAATATAAAGCAACAAGAATAAATAATACCAGACCCTATTTAGTTGGCGGATTAAATATTCGTCGGGATATGGCCAGAAATAAAGATTTTAACGAAGATGAAGGGGTTTATATAAAGTTAAACCCTCTTGATATTTACTATGAAATAGGGTTTGGATTCGACTTTTACCTGGCATATTTTAAATTATCAACGGAAATTAAATATTCTGTAGGAACATTCAATGTTGTTTCGTCTGATGCATCTGAAGACTACCCTCAATATGCCAATGCTATCGAGAAATTGAACTCACGAATGTTTATGGTTTCTTTCCATTTCGAGTAGGTCAGAACATTCTTCTTATAAACTCAGAACATACAATAGCTGTGGCTGTAGAAAGATTTAACGATTCGCTTGATTTCTTGTTGGACGGGTAATGGGGAATAAAAAGTTTTTGGTGAATATAGGGCTCCCATTTTTTAGATATTCCATGCGATTCGCTACCCATCATGATAAACCCTTTTTTACTTAAAGGTTCATGGTAAATGTTTTTACCCTCTAAAAATGTTCCGTAAATAATAAAATCATTTTCCGTTGAAAATTCCTGTAATAACTCTTTAAAATCGATGTAATGAACCTTAACCCTGAAAATTGCTCCCATAGTAGCCTGAACAACTTTCGGGTTATATAAATCAACGCTTTCTTTTGTGCAAAAAATATTTTGAATACCGAACCAGTCTGCTATCCTGATGATTGTTCCCAGATTTCCCGGATCGCTTACATGGTCAAGAAGAATACTTAATTGCTGGGCAACTTCTGTTTGGATATAATGGGTTTGAGGAATTTTAACGGTTGCCAGAACGCTGTTTGGTGTGCTTAAAGCACTAATTTTTTTAAGCTCTTCGTTGGTAATTCCATAGCTTTTGATTAATTTTTCATCAATTATTTGCTGGTGTTGCTCTAACCATTCGTTTGTAGCAAAAAGTGCTGAAATTTCAGCATCAGCATTCAAGAGCTCATCAACTAATTTTTCACCTTCAACAAAAAATACTCGATGGGCATCTCTGTATTTCTTTTTTTTAATGGAATTAAGGAATTTAATTTTATTTTTGCTAAGCATGAATTAATTCGTATGATTACAAATTTTGTGTAAATATATAACATTGAAAAATTTTATACCACCATATAAGCTAAAAAGGGTTAATAATGTGTTTGCATTATTCATCCTTTTTATACTTTTTTTTGCTTCATGTAGTCCGGTAAAATATGTTCCTGAAGATAAATATCTTTTAGACCGATACAAGGTAAAAATTGATAAAGGAACCGCCGAAAAAGAAAAATTAAAAAAAGATGAGTTAAAATCATTGGTAAGACAAAAGCCTAACAAGAGAATACTGGGTGTCCGGTTTCATTTGGGATTATATAACTTATCACGAAAAGAAAAAGAAAAAGGATTAAGTGGTTGGTTGAAACGTATTGGTGAGGAGCCTGTGATTTATGATGATTTTCTTACCAACAAATCGGCACAACAGATAAAATCGTACCTTAATAATAAAGGATATTACAATTCTGTAGTTTCTGATACGGCTATATTTAAGCGTCAACGTGCACGTATTTTATATCGTGTAGAAGCGAATAAACCTTATAAAATAAAGCGATTATCGTATAATATTCAAGATTCATTAATTGAACCTCTTATATTTAAAGATTCAGTTAACTCGCTGATAACCACAGGTGAAAATTTTGATCTGGATCTTTTACAAGAGGAACGGGAAAGAATTGAAACCTATCTGAAGAACCAGGGATATTATAATTTCTCAAAAGAATTTATCTTCTTTCAGGCGGATAGCTCATCAAACAAAAGAGAAGTTTCACTTATCCTCAATCTTAAAAAATTTCAGCAACTTGATGAAAACAGAAGTACGTATGATCTTAACCATAAAAAATATAAAATAAACAATGTCTATGTTTTTACAAATTACAGCCAAAAAGAAGCACTGGCTCAAAAAGAAAAGTATTATTCTGATCTTGACACCACTTATGTAGATGGAATTTATTTTATTAGTAAGGGAGAAGATCCCTTAAAAAAGAAAATTTTCTTACATGCCAATTTTATCCAGGAAGGTGATGTATACTCATTATATAATGTGGAAAAAACGTATCAGCATCTGAATGCTTTAAGACTGTTTAGGTTAATAAATATAAAATTTAGTGAAGTTAAAACGGATAGTTTAGCTTTTACGGATAGTATACCTGTAGATTATTTAAATTGCAATATCCTGTTAACCAAACATTATTTACAATCCTATACTGTTGAATTTGAGGGAACGAACTCTTACGGCAATATTGGAGTAGGGGGGAATTTATTGTATCAGCATAAAAGTTTATTTGGAGGTGCCGAAATAACTGATTTTAAAATCAATGGCTCCATTGAAGCCTTAGATACCTCTGTTGTTGGAATTAGCCGTATTAATAATGCTGTCGAGTTGGGTGCCGATATTACCATGCGTATCCCTAAGTTTATGCTCCCTGTTTTTAAAGCGAGGAAATTTAGTAAAAAATATAGCCCTAAAACCCAAATTTCGGTTGGATATAATTTTCAGGACAGACTTGAGTATCGGAGAACGGTTGCTAATCTTTCGTATGGTTATAATTGGGATGGGAATAATTACCTGAGACACAATGTTAAACTGGTTGAATTAAATGCAGTAAAAATACCCTATGCATCCGAAACATTCAGAAACTTTATCGATTCAACCTATTTGCGAAGTAGTTACGAAAATCATTTGGTTTCTGTAAGTAGTTATAGTCTGGTGTTTAATAACCAGGATATTAAGAAAAACAGAGATTTCTATTTTTTTAGAATGAACGCCGAAATATCCGGTAATATTTTATCAGCATATAGTGAACTAACCAACGCGGCAAAGGTTAATGGCAGTTACGAAGTTTTTGGAATTCCTTTTTCTCAATATATAAAAATTGATGCCGATTTTCGTTATTATGATATAAAAAATCAATCAAGCAGTTTTGCTTACAGGTTATTTGCCGGAGTAGGTATTCCATATGGCAATTCACAGTCTTTACCTTTTGAAAAAATGTATTTTTCCGGAGGAGCGAATAGTCTCAGGGCATGGAATGTTCGTAGCTTAGGTCCGGGATCTTTTTCCGGGAAAGTTTTTACCCGTTTCCCGAATCAAACAGGAGACATTAAACTGGAAGCAAATGCAGAGTTTCGATTTAAGCTTTTTTGGATACTTGAAGGGGCTTTATTTTTGGAGGCAGGAAACATCTGGAATTTAAAATCCGATGAGTTTGAAGGTGGATTGTTCAAAAATGACGAGTTTTATAAAGAGTTTGCCGTTGGTTCCGGATTTGGTACCCGCGTTAATCTTTCTTTCTTTGTTTTTCGGTTAGATTTAGGGGTGAAATTAAGAGATCCTTCACTTCAGGAAGACAGTCGTTGGATCATAGGTAACAGGAGTTTAAACTGGCAAAACGATTTTACATTAAATATTGGTATTGGATATCCTTTCTAAGAATGCTTTTCGGGGTGCTGTCATTTATTAATTTATTTTCTTAAATTTGTAGGAGTTCTAATCATTAAAATCCAAAATATTATGGCAAATAATAAAATTGTAGAGTTATTAGGAGATAAATCCGAATATCTTTTAAATCATAAATGTCAAACCGTTGACAAAAGCCAGTTGCACTTACCCGGCCCTGATTTTGTTGATAGAGTTGTTTATCATTCTAACCGTTCGCCACAAGTTATGGCTACGATGCAGCAAATTTTTAATCACGGCCGTTTAGGGGGTACTGGTTATATGTCTGTTCTGCCAGTTGATCAGGGGATTGAACATACCGCAGGATCTTCTTTTGCTCCAAACCCTGAGTTTTACGACCCGGAAAATATTGTTAAGCTTGCTATAGAAGGGGGCTGTAACGCTGTCGCTTCTACTTTTGGTGTTTTGGCTTCTGTATCAAGAAAATATGCACATAAGATTCCATTCATTGTAAAAATTAACCATAATGAGTTAATGACTTATCCCACCAAATACGATCAGATTTTATTTGGTTCGGTTGATGAAGCATGGAATCTTGGAGCTAAAGCTGTTGGAGCAACAATTTATTTTGGTTCAGAAGAATCAAATCAGCAAATTATTGAAATTTCCGAGGCGTTTGAAAGAGCACATGAATTAGGCATGGCAACGATTCTTTGGTGTTATTTACGTAATCCTGATTTTAAGAAAGATGGTGTAGACTATCATACTTCGGCCGATATGACCAGCCAGGCAAATCATCTGGGAGTAACCATCCAGGCTGATATTATTAAACAAAAGCTACCTACTGTTAATGGTGGTTTTAAAGAAATAGGGTTTGCTAAAACCCATGATAAGGTATATAGTGAACTGACAACAGACCATCCTATTGATTTAACCCGTTATCAGGTAGTTAATAATTATATGGGACGATCGGGATTAATTAACTCGGGTGGTGCATCATCCGGAAAATCTGATTTGTCAGAAGCTGTTCAAACAGCAGTAATTAATAAACGTGCCGGAGGGATGGGGTTAATTTCCGGAAGGAAAGCATTCCAACGACCTATGAAAGAGGGAATTGAATTGTTAAATGCCATTCAGGATGTATATCTTGCTAAAGAAATTGATATAGCCTAAACAAATACAAACAGAATATTTGAGACAGAGATTTTTTTTCTCTGTCTTTTTTTTGTGCTTAATTAAACTATTTTTTGCAAATCAAGTCAATTTTTGTAAAATTGCTAAGCTTTTTACTTTTATTATTAAACAACATAATTTAATAGAATATGGCAGAATTTGATTTTTCTAATAGAGATGGCTTCGGTAGTAAGTTTGGAGCTATAGCTGCAGCAGCAGGCTCAGCAATTGGTTTGGGTAACATTTGGCGGTTTCCGTATGTTGTTGGCGAAAATGGGGGGGGTGCTTTTTTATTTATTTACCTTGCTTTTATTTTTGCTATAGGAATACCTGTAATGTTATCCGAATTTACTATCGGTAGGAGAGCGCAACGAAATCCCTTTGGAGCTTTTCGCAAACTGGCACCCGGTAAACCCTGGTATCTGGTAGGATTAATGGGCGTAGTTGCTGCATTTATGATTCTTGCTTTTTATACTGCCGTTGCCGGATGGACATTAGAATATATTTATCAATCCATTATGAATGGATTTGCCGGAAAATCATCTGCCGACCTTGGTCAAATGTTTGACTCATTCCGTGAAAGTACATTCAGACCCATCCTTTGGTTTGTTGTTTTTATGATTATGACATCATGGATAGTAGCTTCCGGTGTAAAAAACGGAATAGAAAAATATGCTAAAATACTTATGCCTGTATTGTTAATATTGATTATTGTTTTATGTATACGTTCGGTTACTCTGCCTGGTGCTAAAGATGGGTTGTTGTTTTTATTTAAACCCGATTTCTCAAAAATAACCGGTAATACTATTCTTGAGGCACTTGGACAGGCTTTCTTTTCTTTAAGTATTGGTATGGGAACACTTATAACCTATGGATCATATATAAATAAAAAAGACAACCTGGCTAATACAGCCGTTAGTGTGTCGCTTACTGATACATTCATAGCCATTTTAGCAGGTATAGCTATTTTCCCCGCTGTATTTGCTTTTGGTATAGCTCCGGAGTCAGGCGAAGGATTGGTTTACCGTACATTGCCTAATATATTTCAACAAATGCCCGGAGGATATTTCTTTTCTTTATTATTCTTTCTGCTTTTAGGCGTTGCAGCACTTACCTCTACAATCTCTGTGCTGGAAGTAATTGTTGCTTATTTTGCTGAAGAATTAAATATGACAAGAAAAAAGGCTACGATCTTAGCTACTGTCTCTGTATCCTTCCTGGGATTAATGGCAGTTATGTCGTGGGGCGCGTTGGGAGATTTGAACATTTTTGGTAAAAATGTATTTGGAATCCTGGATTTTGCCTCGGCGAATATCTTCCTTCCTCTTGGAGGGTTATTTATTGTGCTGTTTGTAGGATGGTACCTTGGGTTCTCCAAAACCAAAGATGAATTATCTAACCAGGGAACACTAAAAGCTAAATATTTAAGTTTATTTATGTTTTTAG
>JBNJFS010000043.1:0-14534 GCA_051747085.1 Bacteroidota bacterium | reverse complement strand
ATGACCAGGCAGCCTGATTATGAATAACTTCGTCTTTTCTTTTACATCCAAAAACAATAGCTATCATTAAACCAAACACCCCTATGATTTTATATTTCGGATAAATCATAAATACAAATAATTTTTTGTTGAAGTTACTTGAAAATATAAAAATAGATCAATTAAAAACGGAAAAAGTTATTAAAAAACATGACCTATTTATTCACAAAGCATTAATTCTTCATAAAAAGTTTTAATCCCAGACCCGGATTAATTACAAGCTTCACTTTGATGATATATCCAATTGATAATATGAATAGTAATTATAAGGGTCGGGCGTTTCAAGCCAAATGGTATATTCTCCCTGCAGACAATACTTTACCGAAGTAAAAATATACTTTAAATCATCAACAATCTGCATAAAAATCTCTTTAATCACTTTCCAAATCTACCCCCCTGCTCTCTGATTTTTTAATTGTCAAAATATAAATTATCCAAGTTTGGAGGTCCGTGTTATATAAAATTCATTTGATTAAAATTGCTTCTTCGAAGCAAAAATCGTAAATTTGGTACTCATGTAAATAATAATAAAATAACTAAAAATTTATATTATGGGAAAACATGGAGTTGAAATTTTAGATCTTGATGTAAAAAAACTAATAAAAATGTTAAATGAAGCATTAGCTGAGGAATGGCTAGCCTATTATCAATACTGGATTGGCAGCCGAGTGATTGAAGGGCCGATGCGTACTGATATTGAACAAGAACTACAAGTACATGCCGATCAGGAGCTTAATCATGCCGTAATGGTAGCCGACAGAATTGACCAATTAGGTGGAACACCTCTGCTAAGTCCTACGGATTGGATGGAGCATAGCAGATGTAAATACTTAGCTCCCGAAGATCCCTATGTAGAAAAAATATTAGAACAAAACCTGGATGGTGAAAGATGTGCCATTAAACGTTACAAAGAAATTGCTGACTTTACTCAGGGCAAAGACTTTTCAACGTATCAAATGGCCATTACTATTCTGGATGAAGAATTAGAGCATGAACAGGAAATTGAAGACTGGCAGGCAGATATTGAAAGTATGAAAGAAAATTTTAAAAAATTAAGAATGTAAGTTTACCAAATCTAATTTAAGTGGCTGTCTAACTGAGGCAGCCACTTTTTTTTATATGACAGCATCAACATTTTTAAAACCTAACCATATTTAACTACAAAAAAAGGCCTTCACCAGACCCTTTTCATTATAAAGATAATTTTTATCTTCAATTATATTCTTGAATAAATTTCTCCTTTTGCAGATTTTAAAGTATTCTGCAACAGAGAAACAATCGTCATGGGTCCTACTCCACCCGGAACGGGTGTAATATAGGAAGCTTTCTTTGATACTTCGTCAAATTTAACATCACCCAACAATTTCCATCCCGATTTTGTTTTGTCAGATTTTACGCGGGTAATACCCACATCAATAACTACAGCACCATCTTTTACCATATCGGCGGTTAAAAATTCAGCCTGTCCCAAAGCAGCAATTACAATATCAGCTTTGGAAACTACTTCTTTCAAGTTTTTTGTGCGACTATGTGTTAGTGTTACCGTTGCATTTCCGGTATCAGATTTTTGACTTAATAAAATGCTGATAGGTTTTCCTACAATATTACTTCGCCCAATCACAACCACGTCTTTTCCTGATGTTTCGATATTGTACCGTTTAATTAGTTCAACAATTCCTGCTGGTGTAGCAGAAACATACGATGGTAAACCAATAACCATTCTACCAATGTTTATCGGATGAAATCCATCTACATCTTTTCCGGGGTCAATAGCTTCGATAACTTTTTGTTCAGCAATATGCTTCGGCAAGGGCAATTGAACAATAATACCGTCAATATCTGTATTATTATTTAATTCATCGACTTTTCGTAACAAAGTATCTTCGGCAATATCATCTTCAAACCGGACAACGGTAGAATTAAAACCAACCTGCTGGCAAGCTTTTTCTTTATGTCCAACGTATGTTTCGCTGGCACCATCGTGTCCTACAATAATTGCTGCTAAATGGGGTACTTTACCTCCATCTTCTTTTAGTTGTTCAACTTCCCGGGCAATTTCTTCTTTAATCTGAGAAGATATCTTCTTACCATCAATTCGTTCCATGATATTATATGCTTTAATATAATTATATCTTTATATACTACTACATTCCGGGCATTTTGTTCATTAATCCAGCCATTCCTTTTCCGTTTTTCATCATCTTCATCATCTTTTTAGTTTCGCTGAATTGTTTGATTAAGCGGTTTACTTCCTGAATATCATTTCCGCTTCCCATAGCAATTCGTTTTCTTCGGCTTCCATTAATAAGCTTAGGATTTTCTCTTTCTTCAGGAGTCATGGATTGAATAATAGCCTCAATTCCTTTGAAAGCATCATCATCGATGTCAATTTTTTTAAGCATTTTGCCCATTCCGGGAATCATTGCAGCTAAATCCTTTATGTTCCCCATTTTCTTTATCTGCCCTATTTGGGAAAGGAAATCATTAAAATCGAACTGATTCTTGGCAATCTTTTTACTTAGTTTCCGGGCTTCATCCTGATCGTATTGTTCCTGTGCTTTTTCAACCAGTGAAACAATATCACCCATTCCCAGAATACGGTCGGCCATTCGTTCGGGATGAAATACATCGATAGCATCCAGTTTTTCACCCGAACCAATAAATTTTATGGGTTTATTCACTACTGAGCGGATAGATAAAGCCGCACCACCTCGTGTATCACCATCCAGTTTGGTAAGAACCACACCTTCATAATCTAACCGTTCGTTAAATTCTTTGGCTGTATTCACTGCATCCTGACCGGTCATGGCATCAACAACAAATAATGTTTCATGCGGATCAATGGCTTTTTTTATAGCAGCAATTTCATTCATCATCTGCTCATCAATAGCCAAACGACCGGCGGTATCAATAATTACCAGATTGTTACCATCTTTTTTAGCTTTTTTAATGGCATTCTTAGCAATCTTTACCGGATCTTTATTATCATCTTCGGTATAAACCGGAACACTAATTTGTTCGCCTAATACTTTTAACTGGTCAATGGCAGCTGGACGATAAACATCACAGGCAACCAACAATGGTGATTTCTGTTTTTTAGATTTTAAATGATTGGCTAATTTGCCCGAAAAGGTTGTTTTACCCGAACCCTGTAAACCAGCAATCAATATTACGGTAGGATTACCCTTAAGATTTATGTCGATAGCCTGTCCACCCATAAGCTCAGCCAGCTCATCGTGCACAATTTTCACCATCATCTGGCCGGGTTTTACAGCATTGATTACATCCTCACCAAGTGCTTTCTTTTTTACCTTATCGGTAAAATTTTTGGCTATCTTAAAGTTCACATCAGCATCCAATAATGCCCTGCGAACATCTTTAAGCGTTTCGGCTACATTAATTTCCGAAATCCGTCCCTGTCCTTTTAATATTTTAAATGACTTCTCGAGCCTGTCCGATAAATTTTCAAACATAATATTTATTTTTTTCCTTTTGCAAAAGTATAATTTTAAGCCTAAAATTTTATAATAAACTACATTCTTTCCGGAACATCAATCCCTAATAATTTCATCCCGGAATGTATAATTACGCCTACCTGTTTTGACAGCAATAGCCTGAATTGTGAAATAGCAGCTTTTTCTTCGCTAAGAATAGGATGATCGTGATAAAACTGATTATACTCCTTAGCCAAATCATAAATATAATTTGCAATCACTGCAGGACTGTAATTCTCCGCTGCTTCGGTTAAAACTTCAGGATACTGATGAATTAACTTTAAAAGTTCTAATTCTTTGGATGAAATCTCCGGCTTTCTAATAATCTCGTCAGGAATATCAATTTTCTTATCTTTTGCTTTTTTAATTAATGACTGAATACGTGTATAGCTGTATTGAATAAAAGGTCCTGTATTTCCATTAAAATCGATAGATTCTTTTGGATTAAAGGTCATGCTTTTTTTAGGGTCTACTTTAAGGATAAAGTATTTCAACGCACCTAATCCAATGGTCTGAATAATTTTATTTTTTTCCTGCTCACCAAAACCATCTAATTTCCCCAGCTCTTTGGACATATCTTCAGCTGTCTGTATCATTTCCTCCATCAGGTCATCAGCATCAACAACCGTTCCTTCGCGTGATTTCATTTTTCCTTCGGGTAATTCTACCATTCCATACGAAAGGTGATGGATATGCTCAGCCCATGAAAAGTCCAGTTTACTAAGTAATATCTGCAAAACCTTAAAATGATAGTTTTGTTCGTTACCTACAACATAAATCAGATCATCGGCGTTAAAATCAGTATAACGTTGATGTGCTGTTCCTAAATCCTGAGTCATGTATACCGATGTCCCATCTGAACGGAGCAATAATTTTTCGTCTAACCCTTCGTCGGATAAATCAGCCCAAACCGAACCATCATCTTTTTTAAAAAAAACACCTTTTTCCAATCCCTGTAATACCAACTCTTTTCCCAATTTATAGGTATCCGATTCGAAATATACTTTATCAAAATCAACGCCAAGTTTATGATAAGTTATATCAAAACCATCCAAAACCCAACGATTCATTTCTTTCCACAATGAAATAACTTCAGGGTCGCGAGCTTCCCATTTACGAAGCATTTCCTGCGCTTCCTGAATCAATGGTGTCTTTTTCTTTGCTTCTTCTTCGCTCACTCCTTCTTCAACAAGTGAATTAACCTCTTTTTTATATTCCTGATCAAATTTTACATAAAAATCTCCAACCAGATGATCGCCTTTTTGTCCTGCTTTCTCGGGGTCAATTTTATTGCCCCATTTTTGCCAGGCAAGCATCGATTTACAGATATGAATCCCTCTGTCGTTAACAAGGTTTACTTTTACCACCTCATGCCCCTGTGTTTCTATAATTTTAGCTACCGAATAACCTAATAAGTTATTACGAATGTGTCCCAGATGCAGCGGTTTATTTGTATTGGGAGAAGAATATTCAATTAGAATTTTTTGTGGATTCGCATTTTTTCTTTGCCCAAAATCTTTTTCGGTAACCGTAGTATTTAAAAATGAAACCCAGAAGTTATCTTGTAACGATAAATTCAGAAACCCTTTAATCACATTGTATTCATGTACCTCATCAACCTTTGTTTTAAGGTATTCGCCAATTTCACCGGCTGTTTGTTCGGGGGGTTTTTTAGAAATTCGTAAAAGAGGAAATACGACCAACGTAAAATCTCCATCAAAATCTTTTCGTGTACGTTGTATCTGAATTGTTTTTCCTTCGGGCACCTGTCCATATATCTCTTGAACCGCAGCAATGACCTTATCTTTGAGTGTTTTTTCGATATCCATAATCTTTAAACAAAAAATAACTAAATAATCAATAAATTTCGGCGGACAAAGATAATTCCAAAATAATCATTTAGCAAATTAAAAGAAACCTGAAAAAAGAAAAGCGCCTTAAAACAAGACGCTTTTCAAAATTAACTAAACTAACACGGCCAAATTAAATCTGCCAAAAATTTGGATCAATCATCCATGGTTCTATGATATCATTATTGTTCTCACTTTCTTCAGAAATCCAAAAGCTATCATCAATCATCCAGTTTTCAATTACTGAATCTCCGTCATTGGTATTCGCTTCCGGTTTACGGGTAAAGTCATTTGCTGAATTTTCTACCTCCCAAAACTCATCGTTAGTCATCCAGTCTTCCAGTTGTGAAGACTCCTCCCTTAATTCTGTTTCCTGGTCGACTTCAAAACATTCTAAACAAATGCTGTTCTGAATTATATTATTTAAATCAGTCGCATTAGATACATTCACAATTCCAGCTAATAAAAGAGCTAAAATTATTGTTTTTGTCATATTGAAATATTTATTTTTCATGGTAAACCTCCATTTTTTAATTAAGAATTTCATTAATTTTTCGATGCAAATATAATCATTTTTTTATTATTTAGAAACAATCTAAATAAAAATAATGTTAATTTTATGTTAAATATTATTTAATAATCAATAAACAAAAGTGGCCTGAAAAAAGTTCAGGCCACAAACCTTCATTAAAAAAATCTCGGAATATGAAGGCAGGAAAATTTTAAAATTCATTATACTTAATAGTAATAACATCATCTTTAAAAGAATGACGAATTAAAAAATAAATTGCTGCTTTTAATAAATTAAAATGTGAGAAAATAATTTTCTTTAAATACTCTTCTTACTTTAAATTATTCACTTGGGTAAAATAAAAACCCAGTTTGTAAAAATTCATCAAAAATATCAGGGGAGACCTGGATAATAGGTTCTTAATAATTACAGGTTTTAGTATTTGAAAGGGTATTATTATAGTAAATATGAGGTTAAACTTTTTGAATATTTTAATATACCTCAATAATTTTACTTCTTTTACAACCAATTGACTATCGTGTATTATTAAAAATAATTTATCAATATTCTTTACAGACTCTTCGATTTTTTTTAAATAAATTTTTGATTCTTCTATACCAATATGCATTAAAGGATTATCAATGTGCAGAATTGGAATTTTCTGTCTCTTCAATATAATACCAAAACAAGTATCTTCGTGTCCGTAAGTATTAATTTGTTCAGGAAATCTTATCTTTAAAAATAAGTCACGATTAATTAAAAAGTTAAAAGAAGAAAAAGATTGGTATGGATGTTTTGACCTTTCGCTTAACGATTTAGATTCTTTTTTTACTCCATAATACCAATGCAATAATTGTTCTTTCTTAATAAGGTGCTTTTCTGGATATACCAAACCACCACAAACCACTTTTACATCTTGTTTAATAAAGTGATAATATTTAATTAAAAAATCATGCTGTATAATTTGGACATCGCAATCCATAAATAACAGATAACTATAAGATGCCCGTTCCGCTAAAAAATTTCTTGCAAATGAACGACCCCTGTTTGTTTCAAATTCAAAATATTTTATCTCATTATGTTTTTTTAACTGCCTGTTTTCTTTTTTATAAATATGTGATCCATCATCTAAAATTAATATCTCAACCATTATCGAATCTCTCTTAATTTGTTTGATTAAATGATTGATCAAATTAGTAATATTGAAATTATATACAGGAATTAAAATAGATAACATACGGTTCATTAAATTTAATTTCTATGAACAATAATACTAATTTTATGTCTATTTATTTCTGAATACCAAACAATTTAAAGTTGTTGTTGTTAAAAATTGTTAATAACAATCTTAATGTTCAAAAATTAATACCTTTGTTAGATTAAAAATTTGTACGTTAAAAAAACATAAAAAATATATTCTACTTATGAAAACTTTTTTAAAAATTTTTCTTTCGCTTTTTCTCATCAGTAATGCTACCCATTTATTTGCCCAGGGTTACGAAATTAAAGTGACCATAAGTGACTTACCCGATGCGGAAATTTATCTTGGATATTATTATGGAGATAAAACGTATGTAAAAGATACTATTCGATTAGATAATAAAGGAAAGGGAGAGTTTAAGGCCGATACGTTGCTTCCTCAAGGCGTTTATATTGTCGTATTGCCCTCTAAAAATTATTTCGATTTACTTATTGGCGATGACCAACAATTTGCCATTGAAACCACGTCCGGTGATTTGGTTAAAAATATGAAATTTACCGGCTCAAAAGAAAATCAGGCTTTCAAAGAATACCAGGAGTTGATGATGAGCAATAATAAAAAATCATCAGAGCTTCAGGCTAAACTAAAGGAGTTAGATCGTTCATCTGATTCGGCCCGGTTGATCCGGAATGAACTAGAACAAATGAGTCGTACGGTTAAAGATAAGATTAATAAATTTGCTCAGACCTATGAAGGGAGTATGTTTTCGGTGATTATTAATGTAGTAAAAAATCCCGAAATTCCTGAGATTGAAATACCGGAAGGAACAAATAATCCCGATTCGGTTCGTTGGTTCCATTCATACAATTATAACCGCCAACATTATTTTGATTATATTGATTTTAAGGATGAGCGGTTTTTATACACTCCGGTTTTCCATAATAAGCTAAACACTTATTTCACCAAAATTTTAATCCAGGAACCCGATACTATCAATCATTATATTGATATTGTTGCTGCACAAGCCGAGGAAAATGACGAAATGTTTCAATACCTTATGCGTTATTTTATCAACACCTTCCAGCGAAGCAATATCATGGGAATGGATAAAGTTTTTGTTCATATTGCAGAAAACTATTATTTAACGGATAAAGTGGACTGGGTTGATGAAAACACGCTCCAACGAATTAAAGAGCAGGTCGCTAAATTACGTTTTAATCTGATAGGAAATAAAGCTCAGGATTTAAAAATGGAAACCAGCACCGGTGAATATGCTTCGTTACATGATATAGATGCAAAATTCACTATCATATATTTTTTTGAGCCTGATTGCGGGCATTGTAAGAAAGTAACCCCTGAAATCAAAGAAATTTATGAGAATTTGACCCGTAGCGATCTCGAAGTATTTGCTGTTTATACACAAAGAGATAAAGATGATTGGCTTGAGTATTTAAACGACAATCAACTTAACTGGATTAATGTGTGGGATCCCGATAACACCTCTAATTTTAGGTTTTTTTACAATATTTACAGTACTCCAACAATATACCTTCTGGATGAAGACAAAAAGATTATAGCCAAAAGAATTGGGCACGAATCGGTTCGAAAAATCATCGAAATGGAGTTTGAAAAGTAGAAAATTAAATATTTAGGCCGTCAAAAAAAAGACGGCCTTTTTTTTAATCTTTATCCGAATCTTTTATCAATACCGAAAAAATAAAAAGCACAATAACCGAAGCCACAAAGATAACAAACAGCGAAGTAAATATTTTACGCATAACATCTTCGAGCGAAATGACTTCCCAAATGCCTAAGATGGAAATTACCGTTATTAACAAAATAAAGGTAATGAGAATGTACGATGTGACTTTTTTTAATCCTTGCATAGCGAACGTTATTTAGTTTGTGTTTTTAAAAATAAGGATAATTCATCAATGGATTTAAAAACAAATGTACCATTTTCACTTTTAAAATTCCAGTTCAGTTCATTTTTCACCTGTTTAACCTCTATATGGTCGATGGCAGTATTTCCTTTATCAACAGCATAATTCAACCTTTCCAGAGCTTTCCGTGTCCAGTTATAAGGCAACCCGTCTCCAATAAGCCCAATTTTTTTGGAATGTTTTCGTTTGATTCTGAAATCACCTTTTAGCTTATCGAAATTCAGGTTTGATTCTTTAAAAATCCTGTTCAGGGTGTCGCTTAAAATCAGATCCTCGGGAGCACCTTGAATAATCTCATCATCCAACATCAGCCAGATTTTGTCGGCTTCCTGTATGGCAATATTTAAATCATGGGTAGAAAAAAGGATGGTTTTATTCTCATTTTTCGATAAATGATTCAGCAGGTGTACAATCTCATATTTATTGGGCAAATCCAGAAAAGCAGTAGGCTCGTCTAAAACAATGATTTTGGTATCCTGTGCAAGTGTACGGGCAATCATCACCCGCTGGCGTTCACCATCGCTTATCTCATTTACATTTTTATGGATAAATGACTTCATCCCTACCATTTCCAAAGCCTTTAGCGATTGCCGAATATCTTTTTCTTTTAATTTTCCAAACCAGCTGGTATGAGGGAAGCGCCCCAATGAAACCAAATCAAAAACTTTTAAGTTACTTACATTTACAATTTCAGTAGACACAAAACTTACCAGTCGGGCAAACTCATTTCTTTTAAATGATTGTATTTTTTTATCCAGGAATAGAACTTCTCCTCCCAAAACATTTTGTAAACCGGCAATATTTCTAAGTAAAGTACTTTTACCAATTCCATTTTTCCCAATCAGGGCAATGAGTTCACCTTTACGGCCTGAAAGATTGATATTATCAAAAAGGATATGATTTCCTTTTTTGGTTTTTGAATAACCGATGGCAACCTTATCTAATGTTAATATGCTATCATCTTTGACCATAAATTACCCTAAATTTGATAATTTTTTATTACGAATAATTATCCATATCACGATAGGAATACCAACCAATGCAGTAATTGAATTAATGGGAACCGTATTTTCTTTACCCGGGATTTGAGAAATAATATCGCTAAAAAGCAAAATTATTCCACCCAAGATTAAGGTTCCCGGGAGCAATATCTGATGATTTGCAGTTTTGAAAATCATCCGTGCAATATGCGGCACGGCAATACCTATAAATCCTATAGGCCCGCAAAAAGCAGTTATACTGCCAGCCAGTAAACTGGTACTGAAAAATATTAAAAATCGGGATAACCCCACATTTAATCCCATACTTTTGGCGTAATTCTCTCCCACAAGCATAGCATTTAATATCTTTATCGATAAAAATGAAATGGTTAAACCCAAAAATATTCCCGGAATTAAAACTTTAAGCTGCGAAATAGATACGCCCCCCAAACTTCCCATAGTCCAAACCACAAAAGCTTTAAGCATCGATTCGTTGCTAAAATATTGCAAAATATTAACTATAGCTGTCGTAGCGCTACCAAACATAATTCCCAAAATCAGAATGGTCATAATATCCTTAACCCTTACCGAAACCATTAAAATCAGAAAAAGAATTAATCCGGATCCAATCCATGCAGCAATAACGATAATCCAGTTTCCAATAATACCTAACTGACTAACCAAAGCAAAAGATGAAATGCCCATGATTACGATAGCCACCCCCAAACTTGCGCCGGCGCTTATTCCTAATACATAAGGACCGGCCAGGGGGTTTTTGAAAACGGTTTGCATCTGTAGTCCGCTAACCGACAATGCAAATCCGGCAAACAAAGCTGTCAAAGCTTTTGGTAAACGAAACCGGTAGATGATGGTTAAATATTCCGGATGGTCAGTCGATTGACCGGTAATAATTCGCCATACTTCATCTACAGGTATATTTACCGAACCGGTAAATATATCGGCAATAAACAAGAGAACAAGCAATAAGCTTAAAATAATCCACAAAATGATATTTCGGCTTGTATAATTCAATCTTTTCTGCTGATTAAATTTGAAAATCAAAAGAAATGTAAATTTATGGAATTTCCAACTTTGTTAGTTAATAGATCGATAATAAACCAGCGAATGATTTGGGAGTAGCTCAGGATGAAAAATTTTAATTAAATCTTTTAATATGATGTGCGGTTCCACGGTTCCCTTTTCCCAATAATCATTACCGCCCCATCTATTTTCCTGTTGATTATTATTATAAATCAGGCTGTTTTTAAAAGGATTAAAATCTTTAAAGCGATCATCCACTTTCAATACATCTTGTTTATGTTTTATGGTTCCGGGATTTAACCATACCTCAGCATGATTAGCCTTAACAAATACATTTTCTATATCGAGGGGAATACTTTCGCGCGAGTCATTTTCACTCCATATATAATCACCTCCTGCATCATCAACCATTTTAGCAAGAAAAGAATTGCCTCCGGGCACATACCAGGTATCTTTCCATGGTAATCCAAATAAAACTTTTGGTTTTCTTTTTGTTGTTGAAACAAGTTCTACTAAATGATTATATTCATTTTCAACCAGCTGAAAATATTTTTCTGCTTCATTTTCCTTATCATATAAAGCAGCGATAAATTTTATCCATTCTAATTTACCCAGTGGATGCGTTTCCAAATATTCAGGGATAATCATGGTTTCTACACCTAAATCATTCAGCTTTTGATTATAACCTGATACCTCGCTTCCAATACCGTAGGTAATTACAATTTCAGGATTTATACCGGCTATAAGTTCATAATTTAAATGATTTTCATAACCTACATCAGCAATTTCATCCCGTGATATTTTTTCTTGTAGTACCTGGTTATTAACAAAATCTGTTCCCGAAACTCCGACAATCGATTCAGCTTCATTTAAAACATCCAAAAAAGCAATATGTGAAGTAGATAAACAAATAATTTTGTTCAGCGGGGCAACGATTTTTTTTAACGGGGCAGGGACAAAACCAGCATTTTCCTCATCAGTAATAATTGCATATTGATATTTAATTTCTTTTGCTCCCTGCCACGGATTATAAATCGTAAGTAACTTATAATGGTCGTAGTATTCTATAGAAAATCCTTGTGCATATTTTATATCTGCAGAATGAACGAATTGTTCTTTAACATCATTCTTCTTTTGTCCTGACTGACAGGACAATAGAGAAAGAAATATAAAAAAAATAAAGCATTTTTTCATGATCTGAGAAAACCGGGATTAAATATGAATACAAAAATATACTTATCTAAGATATTTCCCCATGTTTAATTGATAATTTATAAAGCAATATTGTTCAATAAAAACCTTATATGAATATTTACGTATACCAATTTAATATTTATAACAAGTCATATCAGCTTCTTATGA
Source organism: Bacteroidota bacterium (assembly GCA_051747085.1). Lineage (GTDB taxonomy): Bacteria > Bacteroidota > Bacteroidia > Bacteroidales > UBA12077 > UBA12077. The sequence continues at coordinate 2,113 of JBNJFS010000043.1, read as the reverse complement.
CAAAAAAGATAACGATATTATTAATTTTAATCTTTTCTTTTTTATGTGATATTTTATCAGCTGAATTTACCCAAGCAGATACAATTTTCTTTAAAGGAAATAATAACTATCCTCCCTATCAACTCCTCGATGATAACAATGTGCCTACCGGCTTTAGTGTAGACCTGCTAAAATCCATTAGTAAAACCATGGGATTCCATGTTAAAATTGAACTGGCCCCATGGAATCAAGTGAGGGCTGAATTAGAAGCCGGTAAGATTGATGGTTTAGCGGCCATGTCTTATTCAGAAGAAAGAGAGCACAATGTAAACTTCTCTACTCCCTATATTTATATTACGCATGCAGTTTTTGTTCGTAATGAGAGTGAAATAAATTCCTTTGATAACATTAAGAATAAGAAGGTAATTGTTGTAAAGGGCGATATCATGCACGATTACCTTATATCAAATAATATTACACCATTAATTATTCCCGTAAAGAATTTTCAAACGGCATTAAGGCTCTTATCAGCCGGGGAATATGATTGTGCTTTGATTAATAAAGTGCAGGGGCAATTTGCCATAAACGAATACAATTTAAAAAATCTAAAATTTGTGGGTTCTTCTGTAAACCCTCAAGAATTGTGCTTTGCAATAAAAAAAGATAATCCGCAATTAGTACAACAAATAAACGAAGGATTAAAGATTGTAAAAGCTACAGGTGAATTTGACCGGATTTATGAAAAGTGGTTTAGTGCATTCGATGAAAAAAATTTAAAATCAGAGGTATTAAAAACGATAACCTGGATACTTATCCCTTTTTTGATAATATTGGGGGTTATCCTTATTTGGTCAGCATCTCTCAAAAAACAGGTAGCTCTTAAAACCAATGAATTACAAAAAGAATTAAGTGAACGAAAAAAAGCAGAGCTTCAACTTATTCATGAAAAATCATTAATGAATTCAATGATAAATTCAATCCCCGACTTAATTTTTTATAAGAATAAAAGAAATATTTATATTGGCTGCAATGATGCTTTTTGTAAGTTCAATAATAAAACGAAAGATGAAATTATAGGGAAACAAGATTATGAAATCTTTTCAGAACATCAGGCTGGTTTCTTTTATTCTACCGACCAAAAGATTATTGATTACAATGAACCTGTAAGAATAGAATCATGGGAAAAAAATGCAAATGGTGAACTTTTGTTATTAGATACCGTAAAAATCCCCTTTGTTGATGATGACGGCAATACCCTTGGGATAGTAGGTATTTGCCGCGATATTACCGAAAGACATAAAGCAGAAATTGAACTAAAAGAAGCCAAAGAAAAAGCAGAAGAATCAGACCGTTTAAAATCGGCATTCTTAGCCAACATGTCACACGAAATACGAACACCAATGAATGCTATTGTTGGTTTTTCTGATTTATTAGTTGATACGGATACTGGTTCTGATGACCGGGAAGAACTTGTTAAACACATTAATAATAATTGCAATACCCTGCTCTATTTAATTGATGATATTATCGATTTGGCAAAAATAGAGGCTAGTGAATTTTCAGTCGTTAAAAAAGACATGAATGTTAATAAGTTAATGAAGGAGCTGGATATTACATATCGTGAGTTCAGAAAAGAAATAAATAAAGATCACATAGATATTAAATGGGATAAAACCCATTATAAAAATAATTTTATTTTAAAGACCGATCTTTTCAGGTTAAAACAAATAATGACCAACTTACTGGACAATGCTTTTAAATATACTGATCAAGGTTTTGTCAAATTTGGATATGAAATATTAAAGGAGGAAAAACGGGTAAAATTTTATGTTACCGATACAGGAATTGGAATACCTCAAAATAAACAAAAACAAATTTTTGAACGATTTAATAAATTAGAATCCGGCAAATCAAAAATTTACCGGGGTACAGGATTAGGATTAACCATCACAAAGAATATTGTAAAAAAACTTGGAGGAAGTATCCGGTTAAATTCGGAGGTTAACAAAGGCTCTACATTTTACTTTACCATACCTTTAGATATTAATTATCAGCCTGTAGAGAAAAAAACAAAAGAGATCATACAAAATCAACAATACCATTGGGAAGGGAAAACAATATTAATTGTTGAAGA
>JBNJFS010000042.1:5745-14617 GCA_051747085.1 Bacteroidota bacterium | reverse complement strand
TCATAAATAAATAAAACCATTGTTTAACTAAAAAAATGTATCATGAAAAAAATTGTAATTTTAAGCTTTTTCATTCTGGCATCATTTTCTCCGGCATTAAGCCAGGGTTATTCTGTAGGAGATAAGGCAGAAAATTTTAACCTAAAAAACGTAGATGGAGAGTATATCTCACTCTTTAATTATGCTCCTGCAGAAAACGGTGCGATTGTAATTTTTACTTGTAATCATTGCCCATATGCTGTAGCTTACGAAGATCGAATTATTGAAATAGATAAAAAATTCAGATCCAAAGGATACCCTGTCATTGCGGTTAACCCTAATGATCCTGAATTAGTTCCTGAAGATTCTTTCGAAAAGATGAAGGTTAGAGCTCAGGAAAAAAACTTTCCGTTTCCATACCTTCTGGACAAAACACAAGAGGTATATAAGATGTACGGAGCAAAAAGAACACCCCACGTATATTTGTTAAATAAAGAAAACGGAGATTTTGTGGTTTCCTATATTGGTACCATTGACGATAATTATAAAGATGCATCGGCTGTTGAAAAACAATATTTAGATGATGCTGTGACTGCACTATTAAATGGAGATAAACCAAATCCGGATTTCACAAAAGCCATTGGATGTACTATCAAAGATAAAAACTATCAAAAATAATTTTAGAAGTTCTGACTTTACTGGGAGGGGTACTAATTATTCCTCCTTTTTTTGTTTTAAGGTAAATCCCTAAGAATTTTAATATTTAGTTATTCTTAGTTAACTTCGTTGCTTAAATGGAAGCATTTTTTTCTACATATGTTTTGCCGGCCTCATTAGCCATTATAATGATGGGAATGGGATTATCCCTCGACCAACGGGATTTTAACAATGTTATACGATACCCCAGACCCATTTTAGCCGGAATATTTAGTCAGGTAATATTATTGCCATTAGTAACTTTTCTGCTCTTTGGATTTACTCATCTTGATCCTTACACCAAAGTAGGTTTTATTCTTATTACGGCCTGTGCCGGAGGTTCCGCAACGAATCTTATTACCCATATGCTTCGGGGAAATCTTGCTTTATCTATCTCGCTAACTGCAATAAACAGTCTTATTATTTTAGTTACCCTTCCACTAATTGTTAACCTGGGATTAATTATTTTTATAGGAGTTGAACGCAATATTCATTTGCCTTTTCTCGATACTATCTTTGATATTTTAGTAACCATCCTCATTCCTACATTTATCGGAATGCTTATCAGATATTATCATTTCAGATTAGCCTTAAAAGCCGAAAAGCCATTAAAAATAATTCTTCCACTAATTTTATTGTTTGCCTTTATTGGGATTATTTTTTTCGATAATAAAGCTAATAATAATAATCTGAGCAAAAACCTGGGTCTTATTCCCTGGGCTTTACTGCTTAATTTTGTTTCAATGACCGCAGTTTATCTTTTTGCCCGATATTTAAGGCTCGGCGGAAAAAATAATTTCACCCTAAGCATTGAGGTCGGTTTAAAAAACAGTATTATCGGAATTTTTGTAGCTAAATCATTACTAAACAATAATGATATAGCAATGGTTTCAGTGGTTTATGGTTCAATAACTTTTTTTTCTACAATTTTATTTGGATTTATTGCAAAGAGAATAGAGATTCTGGGTTTTAAATTCAGAAAATTATTATAAATTTGAGATGATTTTTAGTTATAAAACATAAAATTACATTACACTTTAAAAACATTATTAGCAAACAAATACATTAAAAATCAACAAAAATACATAGCCCATGAAAACACTAAAACCATTTGTGCAAAAAGCAACCCTCCTGATATTATCCGGAGTAATTGTGCTTACTTTAGCCAACTGTAAAGGAGAAAAGAGCAAAACTGCAGACAGTACAAAAGACAGTAAATTGGAACGTGAAGAAGTAGAAGAAACCATTCGCGAAGTGGTATATCCAATGCCAACGGCATTTGAAGTTACTGAAATGATAAATGAAATTGAAGCCAGCTATATTATTGGCATTACCAATGAAAAGGAAAATGTTAATAAATATTTTACAGATAAAGATCAGGCCCTTAATTTAGGTGTTTATAGTGCAGATCTAAGTTATGCCAGTACATACCAAATGAAACAGGATGTAATGAATTACATGGAAGCATCCGAATACTTAATTAAAGAACTGGGAATTACCGGTGCTTTTAATCGAAGATTTATTGATGAAGTAGAAGCAAATATTAATAATAAAGATAAATTAATTGAATTAATCACAAACTCTTTTTATGACACCTATGAGTACCTGGTTAAAAACAACAAAGAAGATCTTTCGTTACTTGTTTTAACGGGTAGCTGGGTTGAAGCAATGTATATTTCCTGCAATATTACTGAAGTAGTCTATAATAATCCTGATTTCGTTAAAATTATCATGGAGCAAAAATCTTCTTTAAATAAACTTTTCGAATTACTCACAAAACATAAAGACCACCAAACCATACAACAAATAATGCAGGATCTTAATCCCATTAAAAAAGTTTATGACACCATCGATGATACTGGGATTACAGAAAAACAATTAAATCAAATTATTGAAGAAACAAATATTTTAAGAACACAAATTATTTCATAAAACCAAAAAAATTAAAACCAAAAGCTCGTGGGGAATATACTCATGAGCTTTTTTTATTTTAGATAATTTCTTAAATTTTGCTCCTAAATTAAAATTTCATGAGCGAATCAATATTAAATGCATTAATTCACTTATTTGCCATTGTGGCTAATGTTAATAAAGATGGCGTTAGTGATAAAGGGCGTAGAATTGTTGAAAGTTACCTCGCCCGATATTTGAATAATAAGTTAATTAAAGAGTATTTAAAATTATTTGACAATTATCATGAATTTTACCAGCGCGAGTTAGATGCAGATGATGTGAAAGACTTAAAAGATAATAACTCGCTTATTTCTTTTCAAATATCAAATGTATGCCGTCAAATAAAAAGTGGGTTATTAAGAAACGAACGGGTGATTGTTTTTCTTCAGCTTCTTGAATTTGTTTATGAAGACCATATTGTTACCGATGAAGAATTTGAATTTATAAAAACTGTTGCACGGTCATTCAGTTTATCAGAAAATGAATTTAATAACTTCAAAACATTTATATTCGAAGGGAACCCGGAAAAACTAGATAAAGAAAATGTATTGGTTATCGACAACCAGATTATAGAATGGTCGGATAATCTGGCCTGGATAATGAAGAAAAAAAACACAAAAGCCGAACCCAGGTACAAACATTTATACAGACAAAATTTATATGGCCAAATTATAGTATTATATATTCAATCTATAGAATCTTTCATTTTTCGATATTCAGGGGAACTTAATCTTTTTATCGACGGCAAAAAAATTATTGCCGGACGTACTTATTTTTTTAAGAAAGGATCAATTATCAAAGGCCCAAATATTGAGTCGATTTATTATTACGATATAGCTGCTTATTTTATTCGTGATGCGGAAAAAAACCACATTACATTTTCGGCCAAAGATGTAGAGTTTCATTTTAAAAACAGTAAAAACGGAATCCAAAAATTTAACTTCTCCGAACAATCCGGACAAATGATTGCAATTATGGGTGGTAGCGGCGTAGGAAAATCTACGCTTCTAAATTTGTTGAGCGGAAAGCTTAAACCTAGCCGTGGGAAAGTGAAAATTAATGGTTATAATGTCCATTCAAAAAGTACTTCTTTAACCGGAATTATTGGTTTTGTACCCCAGGACGATCTGCTTTTTGAAGAACTTACTGTTTTTGAAAATTTATACTATAACGCTCAGTTATGTTTTAGCGATTATACTGACGACCAGATTATTGAAAAAGTCAACTCAGTACTCTTTGACCTTGATTTATTTGAAGTTAAAGATTTGCGCGTAGGAAACCCTTTAAATAAGTTTATTAGTGGTGGGCAACGTAAACGATTAAACATCGGTCTGGAGCTCATGCGCGAACCCATTCTGCTGTTTGTTGATGAACCTACATCCGGCCTTTCTTCCATGGATTCTGAAAAAGTAATGAACCTGCTTAAACAACAAGCCCATAAAGGCAAACTGGTTATTGCAAATATTCATCAGCCATCATCTGAAATTTTTAAACTTTTCGACAAACTATGGGTGTTGGATAAAGGAGGATACCCAATCTACCAGGGAAATCCGGTTGATGCCATTGTTTATTTCAAAACCATTACTTCATTGGTTAATGCTGCCGAAAGTGAATGCTCATGCTGTGGAACAATCAACCCAGACTTGATATTAAAAATTGTTGAAGAGAAAAAAATTGATGAATATGGTAAAGAAACACATGTACGAAAAATAAAACCTGAAACCTGGTATTTTAGATACCAGGAAAATATTGAGAAGAAAATTGACCCTAAATCCGAAGATATAAGATTACCCGACTCGGAGTTTAAAGTACCAAACTTTCTGAAACAATTCAAGGTATTTAGTTTGCGGAATCTTTTATCCAAATTAACCAATAAACAATATCTTATTATTAACCTGCTGGAAGCTCCCCTTTTAGCTTTAATTTTAGGATATTTCACTAAATACATAACTCCTAACGGATATATTTTTGGCGAGAATAAAAATCTCCCTGTGTTTTTATTTATGGCTGTTGTCGTAGCTCTATTCCTGGGACTTACCGTTAGCGCCGAAGAAATTATTAAAGACCGCAAAATTCTGGAGCGGGAGTCATTTCTACGTTTAAGTTGGTTTAGCTATATTAACTCAAAAATCGTTTTCCTTTTTGCTTTATCCGCTCTCCAAACCTTTTTATATGCATTAATCGGGAATGCAATTCTCGAAATAGAAGGGATGTTACTCCCTTTCTGGCTTATTCTTTTTTCAGCAGCCTGTATGGGAAATCTTATCGGATTAAATATCTCATCGGGACTTGACTCCGTAATTGCAATTTATATTCTCATCCCTTTAATTTTAGTACCACAACTCTTACTGGGGGGTGCTATGATCCATTTCGACGATCTGCATAAAAGCATTTCATCCGAAAAATATGTTCCTTTTATTGGGAACCTTATGACTACACGGTGGGCTTACGAAGCATTAGCTGTACACCAGTTTAAAAACAACAAATTTGAAAAAAACTTTTATGATGATGAACAAATAATTAGTACCACCGATTATAAAACTTCTTTCTTAATTCCCCGGCTACGCAATAAACTTGAATTGTGCATGCGCAGAAAAGATAGCAGAATGGATTCAGCTGCATTAGTGAGAGATTTAAATATCGTTTCCAACGAAATGATAAATATGATTAGAGAAACCGATCTTCCTCCATTTGAGTATATTCAAATGCTTAACTATAAGGATTTTAACGAAGATGTAATGGAGCATGCCTACGGATACCTTTATTATATTGAGATGAACTTACTCAATGAAATGGAAAAAGCCAATGAACGAAAAGACAGTACTTATAATAAACTGGTGAAACAACTTGGAAAAGATGGGTTTGTTAGCTTTAAACAAAAATATTATAATAAAAATTTAGCCGACATCTTACTTAACCGGAATGAGATTAATAAAGTTTACGAAACCCATGATGCCTTAATTCAAAAAAAAGACCCTGTTTTTATGAATCCTACATCAAATATTGGGAGAGCACATTTTTACGCACCGGTAAAAATTATTAATCATGTTAAGATAGAAACCATTTGGTATAATATTTTTATGATGTGGGTTGGCTGTGGGATTCTCTATTTCGCCCTGTATTTCGATTTGTTAAGGAAAGGAATTATGTATCTTGAATCATTAAACCTTAAAGAACGGTTTTCAGGATTAAAAATTTAATACGCCAGTACATTCTACAGCCCATATTTTGTATTTTGATAAGAGAAACTTTATCTTTAAAAATTACGTAATAATATAAATATTGCAAACCAAATAATTCATGAGTCTTACTGTAGAACAACAACTAGATACTCCTTATGTCCATTTAGAAAAAGGATTGATTGAAATTTCCGGAAGATTAATGCCTGAGAATGTCCTGGTTTTTTTTAACCCCATAGATAACTGGATCTTAAGATACCTTAAAAATCCTGCAACATTCACCCAAATAAATCTGTCTTTATCTTACATTAATAGTTGTTCTACCAAACACCTGAGCGATTTGCTTAAAGCGCTTGATAACAAATTCCAGGAAGGGTATGATATGAAAGTAACTTACACTTACGAAGAAGGCGACGAATCGGCGTTAGAAGTCGGACAGGATCTTAAATCACTTTTAGATATACCCTTTGAATTTATCCAGACTGAATTAAATGTTAAGTCTCAGCAACGTTTAAAAGTTAAAAATCGTATTACAGGTAAAGTGGGTGAAATATCCCAAAAATACTGGGAAACCATTAAAAGAAACGGACACGAAAAAGATTTTGAACTGCTTGAAAAAGACGAATAGGAATCTTTTATTATTCTAAATCACTATTTTTCAACCATTAGCTTATTATCCTTATTTATCCTTTTTATAAAAGCACCGTCATATCCAATCTTATTAAAATTATTAAGTGCTTCTTCTGCTTCACGGTACGAACCATAATATCCGGTAGTATACCGATAAAAATCATCCAGCCCTTTACTTACGGAAACCATGGGCAGGTTTTTAAAATAGGTTAAATCAACCGGTATTATTAAAGCCATAAGTTGAATAGTATAATTTGCAGAAAAGTTAGTCTTTTTTATAAACGCATCTTTATAACCAAGTTTATGAATATCTAATTGAAGCTTTTGTGCTTTTTCATAACTATTAGAAAGACCAACAGTATAACGGTAAAAACCATCCGGGGATTTCGTTAAGGTAATATTTTTAATATCCTTAAAATAACTCAACTTAACCGGTGTTTTTAAGGCCATTAGTTGAACAGAAAAAGTTTTAGAACCTGCCGGCAAATTTGTCTTTGGTTCGTTAGCTAATGATTTATTATCGGTTAAAACATCACTTGAAGGTGATACAGAAGCTTCAGAAACAATTTGTTCCCTCTCAGCAAGTTCTTTTTCCGTCCTTGGTTCAGGCTGTTTAACCGGCTCTTCTGTTTTTTCCTCTTTTGCTACTTCTGAGTGTTTAATTGGTTCTTCCTCTGTTTTAGGTTCTTCCATTGCTAAATAATCAGTCACTTCACCGGTCTTAGCAGAATCAGTTATTTCTTCAGCTACAAGATCTTTCTCTGCTATCTTTGGCTGTAACTCGATATTCAGCGCAAACAGTTCTTTATCATAATCATCCGGAATAACAATTTCTTTTTCATAAGTTTCAAAATCATCATTTGTAATTAAAATCTTATAACTACCCGGGGAAGTTTTTATACTAAAATTTCCTTTATTAACCTCTTGCGATTGAGCTATAGTTTCCTGCTCCTTATCTGTTAGTATTATTTTAACATCTTTATTTTCAATGATGCCGCCATCTGCTAAATTGAAAATTTCTCCATGCAAAAAAATATCCGGCAGAATGTTAATCTTGTAAATATCTTTTCTCCCCTTACTGTCATCTTCAACCCTTGCCATATATCCTGAGCTTAGAGAATCGCCCGGAACAAAAAACAAATCATCGGAAGTGGTATTAACAGGATATCCCCTGTTTATAACTTTATCCGGATTGGATAAATTAATATAGAAAACATCGTACCCTCCCATTGAATTATGTCCTTCTGAGCTAAAAAACAGATATTTCCCGTCACCTGACACAAAAGGCGTTTCTTCATTAAAAGGGGTATTTATTTTGGGCCCCAGGTTCTCCGCATCACTCCATTTTCCCTTTTCATTTCTTGTAGATTTGTAAATATCCAATCCTCCAAATCCTCCGTCACGGTCACTTGTAAAATATATAGTATTCCCATCTGGCGACAAACTGGCATGGGTTTCATTACTTTTTCTGTGGCTTATTGTCTTGTGTAATTTATCAGCATTTGTCCATTGCCTGCCTTCTAAATAACTGACAAAAATATCGTTGTCGTCAGGGTCGTCGGTTGCTAAATACAGCTCATCCCCTTGGTAAGATAAGGAGGATGTTTTAAGATAATATTTTTTGCTTACCTGATTTGTTATATTTTTTGGAGAGCTCCAACGGTCACCATTTTTCTTTGACTGAAAAATATCGATATAATTTTTAGTATAAGAAGTATAGATCATGGTATTCCCATCACCCGAAAAAACAGCATTAAAATTCGAATTATCATCATTTATTTTATCTCCAAGATTATTGGTTTGAAGACGTTCAGGGTTACTCATCATTTTCTGAGCATTATTGCAGCTCTCAATATACTGGTTAACCAGCGGATAGTTATAATGTTCGGATGATATACTCTCCTTATACCTCATATACATCTCTTTAGCATCATCTAATCTGTTGTTTTTATGATAGGCCAGCCCAAGATATAAATACCCTTCAAGAGGAGCTCTGGTTTCTCTAATATCGCGGGAATTAAAATCGGGAGACACATCTGCCACTATTTCTTCGAGGATTGTTATCGCTTTTTCCTTTTGATTATCCGTTTCTAAATAGACAAGCCCTATCTTAAATTTAATAAAAGAATTATCAGGTATTTCTTTTAATATCTTTTGATACATTTCAATCGCTTTCTCAAAATTTTTCTCTTCTAATAAATATTCTGCCTCATTCTCCAGGTAATATATTTCATTCCAGTTTTGAGCCGAAAGAGAAATAAAAAAAAGAATCATGAATAATAATATTGTACCTTTTTTAGCCATTCAAAATCATATTTATATTCATTCAATTATAACGTTTAAAGGTTAAACAAGTTAACAAATTTTGACGAATAAATAAAAAATAGTTAGCAGCAGTCCTTTTTTATAAGCAAATACCTGATTTTTCTAAAAGT
>JBNJFS010000042.1:4518-5645 GCA_051747085.1 Bacteroidota bacterium | reverse complement strand
TAAAATCAATATCAGCGGATACACAGCGATTATGAACAAAATCCAGATAATCGGTATATGCATTATCTAAATTACTGATTAGGATGTCGGTTACAACCAATGCTCCTGCATTTACAAAAGGGTATCCCGGTATACCATGTTCGTATTCAAGCTGCACCATCGAATTAAAAGCATTCCCAGACGGTTCACGGCCAATCCGTTTCCAATTTTTTTCATTTTGCTTGGCCATGGCAAGCATCAAACGAATGACTTTGGCAATGCTTTGAATGGAAAATTTTTCTTCTACATCTCCAACACAATATGTTTCGACGGTAATCATAGGAACAGAAATCCCAAGTTTATCCCTGTTAACCCGGGCCAGAGCAGGAATTTAATCAACAACCTTTCCTTGTTTGTTTAAAGACTTAATCTCGTGGTATATTTATTCAATGATTCCCTGATAATTTTCTCATTGCCATAATCTTAATAATAATTTTTAGATACAGCATGTATTTTACTATTTTTACGATATTTAGGTTAATTTATGAAATCAAAAATATAATGACCAAAGCTCTTCTATTCCAGTTATTTACATTTTTATTGTTTTTCACATTTACCGCAACAGGGCAGCTGAAAATTAACCAGAATCCGGTTTTAGTAAAAATTATGGATTCAAATAACAGTTTTGACAAACATACCGATTTGGGGGGTCTTTCTGCAATAGAATATTCAGGGATTGATAATATTTATTATACAGTAGCTGACAAACCTCCATTTCGAATATATACTTTAAAAATTGATGTTGAAAAAGAAACCATTAATTACCAAATAACAGATACCCTTATTTTTAATGATTTGAATTTTGAAGCCGAGGGAATTCGTGTAGTTGACAGTTTATCTTATTTCTTTGTTTCTGACGAACAAAATACAAGCACCTCCGTTTTTAAATTCTCTGATGGGCATATGCAGAAAATAGATGCAGTTCCATCATTAAAAAATGTGATGCAATTTAATAGTGGATATGAAGGACTGACCTTATCTACGGACAAAAGAAGTTTGTATTTTGCACTGGAACGACCATTAAAAAAAGATAAACGCAGAAAATATAATCCAAAGCTTAAACCTTACATAAGTATTTTTGAGTATGA
>JBNJFS010000042.1:0-4418 GCA_051747085.1 Bacteroidota bacterium | reverse complement strand
CAGGCGCTAAAAGTAGCGGGGGTAAGACTCGAACTTACGACCTTTGGGTTATGAGCCCAACGAGCTACCAACTGCTCCACCCCGCAATATATTTTTAATATCTTTTCTTTTAAAGAACGTTTCCTACTCAATTGCGGTGGCAAATTTAACCAATGATTCATAAAAAACAAAATTTTTCCCATTTTCTTTACATCTTTCTAAAGCTTATTGCTTCTAACAAAGGTTTTATTCGTTTTACCTATCTTCGTAGATTTAAGTTTTTAAATGGTTTCTTCTTTAAAAACTTATATATTTGCAGGATAAAATACAATTTACTTAAATGGTTAAGAAAAAAAAGAAACGAATTGCCAATAAATTAAGACATAAGTATCGTTTAATTATCTATAATGACGACACTTTTGAAGAAGTATGGTTTTTGCGTTTATCAAGGCTTAACGTTTTCTCAATCGTAGGATCGGCATTAATATTCCTTATTGCAGGTGTAACCGTATTAATCGCTTTTACTCCAATCAGGGAGTTTATTCCCGGTTACCCCGATGGAAATATGCGTAGAAATATCATTAACAATGTTTATAAATTAGATTCTTTAGAAAATGAGCTGGAAATGCGCGATCGTTATTTTGCCAGCATTAACCAGATTATCCGTGGTGGTGTTCCAGAAAGTTTCGAAAACTCACAAGATACGACCTTACGATATGATGAGATTGTTTTTTCCCGATCAGAACACGATTCTATTTTAAGGCAACAAATTGAACAGGAAGAAATTTACAACCTTTCGGTGCTAAACAATTCATCAAAAACAACAGATTTTTCCAGCATTCACTTTTTCCCTCCGGTTAAAGGACTTGTAACCAATTCGTTTAACCCCAATATCAATCACTTTGGGACGGATATTGTAGCCGCTTCAAACAAGGTTGTTGTTGCTGCATTAGATGGTGTTATCACTATGGCAAACTGGACCCTGGAAACCGGATATGTTATTCAAATTCAACATGAAAATAATATTATCTCTATATACAAACACAATTCAGAGTTATTGAAAAAAGTTGGGAATCATGTTACTGCTGGTGAAGCAATTGCTATTATAGGCAATTCGGGAGAATTAACCAGCGGACCCCATTTACACTTTGAGCTTTGGCACAATGGAACTCCTTTAGACCCTGAAGATTATGTTGCATTTTAAAAAAGATTTCCGGGAATAATTAATGAAAAAAAGAATTGCTATACTTGGTTCAACAGGTTCTATCGGAACACAAACTTTAGATGTTATTGAGCAAAATCCTGAGCATTTTGAGGTTGAAGTATTAACAGCCAACAACAATGCCCATCTTTTAATTGAACAAACCAGGAAATTTAAACCGAATACCATTGTAATTGCAAATGAAGACAAATACAATGAACTGGTTGATGCACTAAATAACTTCCCTGTTAAAATCTATGCTGGTTCAGATGCTATTGCTCAAATTGTGGAGATGGATACCATTGATATTGTTTTAACTGCTATGGTGGGATATTCCGGGTTGCTACCCACAATAAATGCCATAAAATCCGGAAAAACTATCGCTTTAGCCAATAAAGAAACCTTAGTGGTTGCCGGTGAGATGATTCAAAAATTGGCTTTTCACCACAGAACCAGTATTTACCCGGTAGATTCCGAACATTCGGCCATTTTTCAGTGCCTGGTAGGGGAAGGAAAAAATAAAATCGAGAAGATATACTTAACCGCTTCGGGAGGCCCTTTCCGTGGGAGGGATTACGATTACCTGAAAAAGGTAACCAAAGAAAATGCACTTAAACACCCAAACTGGGACATGGGCGCTAAAATATCCATTGATTCGGCTACCCTAATGAACAAAGGGTTTGAAGCGATTGAAGCACGTTGGTTGTTTGGACTAAATCCAAACCAAATCGAAGTGGTTGTTCATCCTCAATCAATTATTCATTCGGCTGTACAATTCGAAGATGGCTCTATTAAGGCGCAAATGGGGCTTCCTGACATGAAATTGCCCATTTTATATGCATTAGGATTCCCGGAAAGATTTAAAAGTGATTTCCCGAGATTTAGCTTCTGGGATTACCCCGAGCTGACATTCGAAAAACCGGATGTCAAAAATTTTAAAAACCTTTCGCTGGCATTAGCAGCGATGGATAAATGTGGTAACATGCCCTGTATTGTTAATGCAGCTAACGAAGTGGCTGTTGAAGCATTTTTAAAAGATAAGGTTGGATTTTGCCAAATGACAGATATCATTGAACAATCAATGCAAAAAATTGATTATATAAAACATCCTGATTTAGAACAATTGATAAAAACAGATCAGGAAACACGAGAATTTACTCAATCATTAATTTAAACGAAGAAAAGAAGAGATAGATGGAAATATTAGTTAAAACAGGACAATTCTTATTAAGCATATCCATACTGGTTATTTTACACGAGTTTGGACACTTTTTATTTGCCAAGATATTTAAAACACGGGTTGAAAAATTTTACCTTTTTTTTAATCCCTGGTTTTCGGTTTTTAAAAAGAAAATAGGTGAAACCGAATATGGAATGGGCTGGCTTCCCTTAGGCGGATATGTTAAAATATCCGGAATGATTGATGAATCGATGGACAAAGAACAGATGAAAAAACCGCCCGAACCCCATGAATTCAGATCAAAACCATCGTGGCAACGGTTACTCATTATGTTAGGAGGTGTTTTAGTTAATTTTATTTTAGCCCTCATCATCTATTCTGCTATTCTTTACACCTGGGGCGACCAGTATCTCCCTACTAAAAATGTAAAGTATGGAATTATGGCCGACTCGCTGGCTAAAGATATTGGGCTAAAGGATGGAGATAAAATTATTGCCCTGGACAATAAACCCGTTGAAGATTTTTATAAAATCGTACCCAATATCGTTCTTGACGAGGTGCAAACGATTCAAGTTGAACGGAAAGGAAATAAAAGAGAAATACCGGTCCCTGACCGGATTATTCCTGAATTATTGAATAGTACCGGCTTCGTTATACCACGGCTTCCTTTTTATGTGGGAGGTTTTACTAAAGAATCGCCCGCTAAAGATGCCGGATTAAAAGTAGACGATAAACTGGTTTCAATTAATCATCACCCAATAGAATTTTTTGATGAATTTAAAGACACCCTGGCGAATTATAAAAATAAAGAGGTAACTATATCAGCCTTGCGAAATAATGACACGTTGGATTTTGCAGTGTCTGTTCCTGAAGATGGACTCATAGGAGTAGTTCCGAATGGAAATATAGCCCGTTTCTTTGAACTTGAAAGCAGAGAGTATGATCTGTTGGCATCAATACCTGCAGGGATAAACAAAGGGGTTGAAACTTTTAGCAGTTACCTGAAACAGTTAAAACTCATCTTTTCGCCTAAAACCGAAGCCTATAAATCTTTAGGAGGATTTATTACTATCGGGAAAATTTTCCCGGGAACATGGAACTGGCAGGCATTTTGGAATCTAACAGCATTCTTATCCATTATTCTGGCTATTTTTAATGTATTACCCATTCCTGCATTGGATGGTGGCCATGTAATGTTCCTGCTTTATGAAATGATAACCGGACGGAAACCCAGCGATAAATTTATGGAGTATGCACAAATTGCAGGAATGATTATTTTATTGTCATTACTTCTTTATGCAAATGGGAATGATATTTTTAGGCATATTTTAAATAAATGATAAAAATTCATTACTTTTGAATAAACTTAAAACCAGAAGCAAATGCTATTATCATCTATTATTTTAGGAATGCCCGGCCCCTGGGAAATTATTTTAATTGTCCTTGTAGTGCTTCTAATTTTTGGTGGCCGTAAAATACCCGAACTGATGAAAGGGTTGGGCCAGGGAATGAAAGAATTTAAAAAAGCAACCAAAGACGAACCAGAGGAAGATAAAAAAGAAGAAAAATCAAACGAAGAATCTCAAAAATAAAAAAATGAACACATTGATTAACCTGCCTTTTTAATAAGAAATCGGCAGGTTTTTTTATTTTATGAAACATCCATGCACTAAAGTTCACAAAATGGGAATGAATATAATATGGATATTCCACGAGACCAATTAATTAACTAAAATATATTCTCGTGAAATCATTATCACAAATACAGGCTAAAATAAAAAGCGGAGAATTAACCGTCTCCGAAACAGTAAATTATTATCTAAACAACATCCGGAAAAGCAACCATCTGAATGCTTTTATTGAGGTTTTTAGTAATGAAGCTCTTAAAGAAGCAAAAAAAATTGATCAAAAAAGGCACAAAGGAAAACTGGCAGGCCTTATCATTGCAATAAAAGATAATATATGTTACCAAAATCATAAAGTTTCGGCCGCTTCAAAAATTCTGGAAAACTATGTATCTCCTTATAGTGCAACCGCTGTTGAACGTCTTTTGTCCGA
>JBNJFS010000041.1:0-14899 GCA_051747085.1 Bacteroidota bacterium | reverse complement strand
ATCGGTTATTTCTTCAAACTCAGCCGGAAAACTTGGAGCTACTATGGCAATATTCTTTCGGTTTGTTTGTAATAATTCATTCACATTATCAATGGTATGTAAAAAAACTTTCGCTCCCTGGCTGCAAACTTTCGTGCAATTCCCACAAACAATACATCGTTCGTTTAATACTTCTGCCTGTCCGTTAATGATCTTTATGGCCTTGGCTGGGCATTCGCGAACACAGGTATAACATACCCTACACCGATTTTTAAGGGTGTATACCAGATCACGGTTTTTATTTGAGTTTACGGTTTTCATTTCATCCCAATCTTCATTTTACAATAAAACTTCTCTTTCCTTATATCCGGTATGTAAATTTTTATTACTTACCCGGCTTAATGGCTCCTTCAAAAAATCATTATACAACTTTAAGACCCCCGGATTTTTATGAGCAACTTTAATTGCTTCTTTATCATCGATATTATAAATCGCTTTAATCAGTGTTTTCTGCACCTTCTCATCATTACAAAAAGGCTGACCTCCACCATTTATACATCCTCCGGGACAAGCCATTATTTCAATAAAATCTGCTTTAATTTTTCCTTCGCGTATTTCAGCTATAATTTTATTTGCACTTTTTAATCCGCTAACCACTACAAAGTTTATATTTTTTTTATCCATTTTCAGGACAACTTCCTTTATATTTTTTATCCCTCGTAATTTTGGAACCTGGAGTGGAGACAATTCTTTTCCTGTTAAAAAATAGTTAAGCGTACGTGCCATTGCCTCTGTCACACCACCTGAAACACTTACCAATTTTGCTGCTGATGATCGCATATTAAAAGGTTCATCGGAAAACTCTTCATTTAACGAATGGATATCAATACCATAAAGATGAATCAATTTAATCAATTCGCGTGTAGTAATTACCTGGTCGATATCAGAAACCCCTTTATGGGTCATTTCTTCGCGTTGTGCTTCAAATTTCTTAGCAGTACACGGAGTTATCGATATGGTAAATATTTTTTCGGGCGATATTTGAGCTTGTTCAGCATAATAACCTTTAATAAGTGTACCTAAGATCTGTTGTGGCGATTTTGTTGTAGAGGCCAAATCAATCATATCAGGATGCAACTGCTCCATATATTTGATCCAACCCGGACAACAGCTGCTTAACACAGGAAGATTTTCTTCATTTTTTATACGATCGGCTAATTCGGCAGCCTGCTCGTAAATTGCTATATCTGCTCCAAAAGCGCTGTCAAATACTTTATCAAAGCCTATCCCTTTAAGTGCTGCATTTAACAAGCCATTTACATCATTTCCCGGTTTTAATCCCAACTCTTTTGCCAATGATACAGGAACTGAAGATGAATAATGCGCAATAACTTTTATATCTTTATTATTGAGCATTTCCTGGATAATATCAAAACTTGTTTTTTCATGTAAAGCACCGGTTGGGCAAACCATTATACATTGTCCGCAATTTATGCAGTTCGAAAAGTTCAGGTCCTTGCTCATTGAGGTAGCAATAAGCGTTGAATTGCCACGATTAATAAAATCAAAGGTAGAAACATCTTGTACCTCATCGCAAACCCTGACACAACGGCCACATAAGATACATTTTGAAGGATCTCGAACCATTCCGGGGCTGGACTGGTCAAGATTAATTTTAGTTTTTTCGCCCGAGATACGTCTTTCACGGACATTTAACTCAACGGCTAAATTCTGTAACTCACAATCTCCGTTACGAATACAATACAAACAATCATCAGGGTGATTCGATAAAAGCAGTTCAACCAACATTTTTCGGGCACTGATAACTCTGGGCGAATGAGTCCATATTTTCATAGGTTGTTCAATAGGATAAGAACAAGAGGGAGTTAGTCCTGACTTTCCCTCTACTTCCACCACACACAAACGGCAAGCCCCTGTAGGTGAAAGACCTTCCATACGGCAAAGGGTAGGAACTTTTATCCCATTACGGTTAAGGGCTTCAAGAATTGTTTCTCCCTTTTTTGCTTCTATTGTTTTATTATTTACCTCGATATTTACTGACATAAAGTACTTTCGTTATTTACTGATAATCGCTGAAAACTTACACGTTTCAAAACATATACCACAACCAATACATTTATCCTGAACAATAAAATGAACATTTTTCGGTGTTCCAAAGATAGCACCTGTGGGACATTTTTTAGCACATAAAGTACAACCGGTACAGGCATCCACATCAATTTCAAAGGTGCGTAACTCCTGACAAACGCCAGCAGTACAATTTCGTTCAAAAATATGCTCTTCATATTCGTCGCGAAACCATTTTAAGGTGCTAAGTACCGGATTAGCTGCTTTTCGGCCTAATCCACACATGGATGTATCTTTTAGCACTTCGGCCAAAGTTTCCAACTGCATAACCCCTTTAAAACGCTGTAGGGTAGCATAACTATTTTCGTCCTTCGGGCGTTTGCTGATATTTTCCAGGATTTCATACATTCTCCGGGTTCCTTCTCTGCAAGGGATACAAATACCGCAACTTTCTTTTTGCAGGTAATCCATAAAATATTTTACGGTATCGAGAATACAATTATCTTCATCCAACACAACCAAGCTAGCTGCTCCTAAGGATGCTCCAACCAACATGATCGATTCAAAATCGATGAGGGTATCTAAATGATCTTCGGTCAAGCATCCGCCCGAAGGGCCTCCTATATGTACTGCTTTAAACCTTTTGTTTTTTCGAATTCCTCCGGCAATACGAAATATAACATCACGAATTTTTGTTCCCATTTCCACCTCAACCAAGCCGGTATATTCTACTTTTCCCGAAATGGAGAATACTTTCGTTCCCTTACTATCTTCTGTACCTATAGACTTATACCATTCAGCTCCCTTAGCTAAAATAATCGGAACATTGACTAATGTTTCCACATTATTTACTACTGTAGGTTGTCCAAACAGTCCTTTGGTGGCAGGATAAGGAGGTTTAGAATGCGGCTTTCCGCGTTTACCCTCAATATTTTTTATCAAAGCCGTTTCTTCACCGCAAACATATGCACCGGCTCCTTGTTTAATTATAATTTCCAGATTATACCCGGTTTCCATTATATCATGGCCAAGCAATCCATATGCTGTAGCTTGATCTATAGCATTTTTTATTCGCTGAATAGCCAATTCATAATCCGATTCGATATAAATAAACGCTTTTTGAGCGCTAATGGCATAAGCAGCAATAGCTATACCTTCGATAACTTTATGCGGATCGCTCTCCATAAGCAAGCGCTCCATAAAAGCTCCGGGATCACTTTCGCCGGCATTACATATCAAATACTTTTGTGGAGAGGCAGTTGATGAAGCTATTTTCCATTTTTTACCGGTAAAATATCCTTCCCCACCTCTGCCTCTAAGCTGACTTTCTTCAACAATATCACATACTTCATCGGGGGTGTTTTTGTTGATTGTTTTTACAAAAGTTTCATAACCTCCGAGGGCAATATATTCATCAATGGAGTTAACATCAATAAATCCGCACTGATTAAGAACTAAGCGTTGCTGAAAATTAAAATAGGCAATTTCATCAAGAAATGGAACTTGAGCCCAGGGTTCCTGAATCTTATTTTTTAGTTGTCCTAAAGCATACTCTTCCTGAATAAAATTATTAAAAATTCCATCAAGAATTAAAGTTATATTTTCTGAATTTACCTGTTTAAAAAACAATCTTGTTTTTCCGGGGAGCTGAACCGATATTATAAGCTCTAAAGAACTCAATCCCAGACTGCCAACTTCAAGTATCGTTACATTCAGGTTTCTTTCATTTATATACTCTTCAATTTGTTTCCTGACCTCATCTATCCCCGCTATCTTAGATGAAGTATTTGAACTAATGGTAATAACAGGATCAATAACTTTTTCTCTCTTTAGCAGCTGTAAAGTTTCCTGTACCTTTTTATCCACATTAATTTTTGTTGGAACCAGTACATTTTGGAGTAATATTTCTTTAACTGTATTATTCATATATTACACTTCCATTTGCTGATAATCACTGATAATTTCTTTAGCCTTTTGAACCGTTATCAGCGTATAATATTTATCATTAACCGCCATAACAGGTCCCATACCACAAACTCCCATACATGAAGTAATTTCAAGACTAAAATGGTTGTCTTTTGTATTTTCTCCATTTTTAATACCTAATATTTTCTCCACTTCTCTTATAATTAGATTATTGGCATTAACATGACAGGAGGTTCCATTACAGATTTTAATATGATATTTCCCTTTGGGTGTAAAACGAAATTGATTATAAAAGGTAGCCAATCCATATATTTTGCTGGTTGGCATTTTTAAATAGCTACCAACCTTTACAATAGCTTCTTCGGATATATATCCAAAAGTATTCTGAATATCCTGTAGAATTGGAATTAAATTGTCTCTTTGAACAAAAGGGTATTGATCAAGTATTTTTTCAATTTCCTGCATAATGATAGCAAGTTATATTCCTTTGATAAACTATTTTCACAAATATACAAATTTATGTGTTAATTAATAAACATTGTTATTTTATTAACAATATAAAAACCCACCCAAAACCATTACAAACCATTTTTCATCAATCAATTAAGCAACCAGAGGGCATAATAACAAAAAATAACAATTTGAATATATATATATTTTAAAACATATATTCTAAAACGTCATTTATTATTAAACAACTTAAAATAAAATACTTATAAACTAATTCGACTAAACATCCTATATAATCATTATCTTCAGGAAACAAAATAAGATTGTGCGATGAAAATAAATGATTAATTTTGAAGTCTAAAATGCTATAATAATTGCAGAATTGATGTTTTTAAGGAGGATTTAATGAAAAAAGAAATTATTATATGCCTTGGAAGTTCTTGTTTCTCAAGAGGCAATAAACAAACGGTTCAAATAATAAAGAAATACATAAAAGATCATCAACTGGAAGATAAAGTATATTTTCATGGGAGCCACTGTTTTGGGAATTGTGAAAACGGGCCTACATTAAAAGTAGACGATAAAGAATACCAAAATGTTTCTCCTGATAATATTATTTATTTACTGGACAAAATTTTTAGTACCGATTGATTTTGATAACTTTATACCATATCACGAAATTGAGAACAAATGCCCATTGTAGAAATTATAAAAGAAAAATGTAACTTAAACTATTCATGTGTACGCGTTTGTCCGGTAAATGCCATTGAAGTAAAAGTTAACAGAGATTATGCAAGGGTAATTCCGGAACGGTGTATTGGGTGTGGTAGCTGCACAACGGTTTGTCCTGAAGATGCGATACGTTTTCGGGATTCAAAAGAAGAAACCAGAAAAATTCTTCAATCGAAAGCTAAAAAAGTGGCTATTGTAGCCCCAAGTATTTCGGGCGAATTTCATGATATCACTGACTATCGCAAGTTTGTGGAAATGATTAAATTTCTCGGATTTGATTATGTAAATGAAGTGTCATTTGGCGCTGACATCATATCACTTAAATATGCTGAACTGTTTAATAATTTCAAAGGCAAGTATTATATATCTACAGCATGTCCGGTCATTGTATCACATATCCAGAAATTTCAACCCGAACTCATCGAAAATCTTGCTCCATTAGTTTCCCCAATGGTTGCTACCGCTAAAATAGCAAGGAAGCTTTACGGTAATTCTATCAAAATAGTTTATATTGGTCCTTGTATTGAAAGCAAAAATGAAGCATTACTCGATAAAAATGACGGAAAAATTGATTCAGTACTTACGTTTATTGAATTGCGAAAGCTTTTTGAAGAATTTAAGATTCACGAAAGCACCCTTGAATATTCTGAATTTGACCCTCCCATAGGTTATAAAGGTTCATTGTTTCCTATTGCCAATGGATTGCTGCAAGCTGCAAACATTAGTGAGGATTTACTTGAAGGGAAAGTTATTACAGCCGAGGGAAAATACAATATGCTAAACGCAGCGAAACAATTTCATAAGGATATTGATACGATAAAGAAACATTTTAACTTATACTACTGTGAAGGATGTTTAATGGGTCCTGGCACATCAAAACGCGGGGAAAAATTCATCAGACACACGCGAGTTACTGAATACGCTAATAAACGATTAAATAACTTTGACCTGGA
The DNA here is from genome assembly GCA_051747085.1 of Bacteroidota bacterium. GTDB lineage: Bacteria > Bacteroidota > Bacteroidia > Bacteroidales > UBA12077 > UBA12077. Next base: position 8,771 of record JBNJFS010000041.1, on the reverse strand, counting down.
AAAATGGAATCAGGAAATTAAAAAATATTGGGATTTAGATTATTCGAGAACCTTTAAAAACGACGATCAACGTATAAAAACTCCTTCAGAGGAGCAAATTACAGAAGTACTTAAAGCCATTGGAAAAAAAGACAATGATCCTGATTTAGGATGTAGCGCATGCGGATACAATACTTGCAGGGATTTTGCCATAGCAGTATCCAAAGGATTAGCCAGAATTGATATGTGTCTTACGTTTACCTTACGAAACAGGCAGGATTATATTAAGGCGCTGAAAACCACCAACGAGAAATTAGCTCAAACTCAAAAAGCGCTTAAAGAATCGGAGCAAACAGCTCAAAAAGAGAAAGAATCAGCACAAGAAGCTTCAGATATTATCAATACCATGTTACAAAAGCTCCCTACAGGAGTTGTTATTATCGATCAAAATCTAAAAATCATTCAATCCAATAACAGTTTTATCGAATTACTGGGTGAAGAAGCGGATGCTATTAATGAGATAATTCCCGGCCTGGTTGGGGCCGATTTAAAAACCCTACTCCCTTTCAATATTTATAATTTATTTAATCATGTCTTTTCTACCAACGAAAATATTCTAAACCGGGATATCCATTTAGATGAACAATTATTAAACCTTTCTGTATTTACTATTCGAAAAAACAAAATTGTTGGAGCGGTATTCCGTGATATGTATGCTCCAGAGGTAAGAAAAGAAGAAGTAATTAAACGCGTTACAGAAGTTGTGGATAAAAATCTGGCAATGGTCCAGAAAATAGGTTTTTTACTTGGAGAAGGTGCTTCAGAAACAGAACAAATGCTTAATTCAATTATTGAGTTGTATAAAACGTTTAATAAAGGGAAGGAATGAAGCATCAATTCTACATAGAAGTCGATTGCCAACAAAAAAATCATGAAGGCGAACGCATTTGTGGAGATGTTTTTTTATCCGAACGCATAAAAACCGAAGAACGGATTATTATTGTTTTATCGGATGGTATGGGTCATGGCGTAAAAGCAAATGTGTTAGCAACCTTAACATCCAAAATGGCTTTGAATTTTACCCGCGAACATAAGGATGTTAACCGTATCGCGGAAATTATAATGAATACTCTTCCTGTTTGCAGCCAACGCCAGATTAGCTATTCTACCTTTACCATTATAGATATCGAAGTTGATGGAAAAACTACTATTTTAGAATATGATAATCCGGAAACGATAATTTTCAGAGATAACGAAATTTTTAATCCCGAATGGAAATGTATTATACTCGAAAGCGACAAAAATACAGGTAAAGAACTAAAAAGCTGTACTTTCTATGCTCAAAAAGAAGATCGCATTATTTCCTGTAGCGACGGAATTACCCAATCGGGAATGGGAAGCCATAAATATCCTTTTGGCTGGGGCCATGATAATCTAACCCATTTCACCCATCGGTTAATCAAAAACAACCCGGATATCTCAGCCAATAAACTTGCAGGGAAAGTGGTAAATATGGCTTACCAGAACGATGGCTACCACGCAAAAGATGATACAAGTTGTGCCTCAGTTTACTTTCGTGAGCCCAGAAAATTATTAATCTGTACAGGGCCTCCCTATGAGAAGGAAAAAGATAAAAAGCTGGCACAGGAAGTCAAAAAATTCAAAGGCAAGAAAATTCTTTGTGGAGCAACCACTGCTGATATCATTGCCCGTGAATTAGAACTTGAAATTGAAGACAGCTTTGAATTTCACGATCCGGATCTGCCCCCTATTGCCTATATGCCCGGAATAGATCTGGTAACTGAAGGGATTTTAACCCTCAGCAAAGTACACGAAATACTTAAAGTGTATAACAATAACTATATTTTGGGTAAAGGACCTGCCGACCAGATTGTTAAACTTCTGAAAGAGTGCGACGAAATTCATTTTATTATCGGAACCCGGATTAATATTGCCCATCAGGACCCAAATCTTCCGGTAGAACTTGAAATCAGAAGAACCGTTGTGCGCAGAATTGCCGAAACGCTGGAAGAAAAATTTTTGAAAGAAGTTACTATGAAATTTATCTAACTATTCATCCCAAAAATACTGAAACTCAATACTGCGTCCTTCCGGGTCTTTGGCAAAAAAATGATATATTTTATAATCCGGATTATCTTTGGGTTCAGAAAGGGCAATCCCTTTTAACTGTTTGTACATTTGGTTTACCTCGTCATGCGAAGGATAATAAAAAGTAATCATTCCCTGAATATCTGCATTTTCACGCTGGCAAAATCCGATTAACATATTTTCAAACTGCAATATGTGACATCCACCCTGGTCTAACCATAGTTTACAACCAACTTTCCCGGTATAAAATCTGGAAACCTCCTGTAGATTTTGGGTTTTAAAAAACACGATTCCGCCGGTTTGATCTTTTTTAATTTTTTCCATAGCTATATAAATATTTCTTTTGCAATTCTATACGTATTACAATGCGCCTCAACAATATCATCTAAATTATCGGCATACCCACCACCCATGGATGCGGTAACGGGAATTTTATATTTGTGTGCCAACTCAAAAACATAAAGATCACGTGCTGCACACCCTTTTGAAGTTATGCTTAACCTTCCAATTTTATCATTTTCAAGGATATCAACCCCCGATTGATAAAAGATAAAATCAGGTTTAACCTCTTCAATTAATTGGAGTAAATGCTTATTTAAGATTTTTAAATATTCATCGTCTTTTGTATGAAGTTCAAGGGGAACATCCAAATCGGAGGTTGCTTTGCGTAGCGGGAAATTATTATGGCAATGCATACTAAAGGTAAAAACCCGGGGTTCTTCTTTAAAAATATTTGCTGTCCCGTTTCCCTGATGTACATCCAAATCAACTACTAAAATTTGTTTTACTTCATGATTATTTAATAAATATTGAGCCGCCACAGCAATATCATTAAAAATACAGTAACCTTCGCCAAAATCATAATGAGCATGATGTGTGCCGCCTGCCACATTAAAAGAAACTTTATTTTCCAAAGCGAATAAAGCAGCTTGCGTAGTTCCCATACAAATCAGCTCTTCACGTTTTAATAAACCCGGACTAAAAGGAAAGCCTATTCGTCGTTCTTCTGCTTTACTTAGTTTATTGCTTTTTAATTTATGGATATAATCTTCGCTATGAACAAGCGATATAAGATCGTTTCGGGATAATTGGGGCTCAAAAAAATTTCTTTGGGTATAGGTTCCTTCAGCCATTAACTTCTTCGGAATACGAGTATACTTATCCATAGGAAACCTATGCCCCTGGGGCAAAGGATGGTGATAATAAGGTGAAAAAGCAATATAAATCATGCATTGAATAGCGTTCGGATTACTTACAAAAATAACAGAATTTCTAAAAACAAAAAAAGCATCTCAACCCTGTTAAGGGAGAGATGCTTTAGTTATTGGATAATTTTTGAAAGTAAATTGCTTATATATGGGTAAAAATTGTATTAAAAAAATAACCCTAAACTATAATTAACTTAACCAAATTTAATTATCAACCTCAAAAATTTTATCCAAAACACTATTTTTTATATTCATCAAGAATTGCTTTTACGCCGTCGGGAGCTACGCGTCCATAAGTTTTATCTCCTACTAAAACAACGGGTGCTAACCCGCAAGCTCCTACACAACGTAAACAACTCAATGAAAATTCACCATCTTCGCTTGTTTCGCCTACTTCAATTCCTAACTGACGCTTGAACTCCTGCAACACATTATCTGCACCACGAACATAACAAGCGGTGCCGGTACATATTGAAATTGGATATTTCCCTTTAGGCAGCATGGTAAAGAACGAATAAAAGGTTACTACACCATAAACTTTAGCTACCGGAATATTCATCTCCTGTGCAACGGCTTCCTGAATTTCAGCAGGTAAATAACCAAAGTGCTCCTGTGTTTTATGCAGCACATTAATCAACTCATTCGATTCGTTGTTAAAAGACTTACAAATTTCTTTGATCGTATTTAAGTCTTTCTCTTTAATTTTAACTTTTATATGTGACATTTATTTTTCCTCCAGGTTTAATTATCTCATTAACTAATTTCAACTTTACGGCTTCTGTCAAAATAGCATGTATGTAATAAATGATGTGCTTTTTCACTCATTGGCTGACCTAAGAATTCTTCGTACAGTTTAATGATATACGGATTCTCATGTGATTTACGGATGGGTTTGTCAGCATCTTCTTCGTAAATAGCTTTCATACGTGCTTTCAAAATACTTGAATCGCTATGGTGCAGAGGTTGTCCGCCACCACCAATACAACCACCCGGGCAAGACATAATTTCAATGGCATGGAATTCAGATTTTCCGGCTTTAATATCTTCGAGTAGTTTGCGTGCGTTTCCTAATCCGTGGGCAATACCAATATTAATTGGAGTACCGTCAAAATCTACGGTTGCTTTTCGTATGCCTTCTAAACCGCGCAACTGCTTAAAGTCAATATTCTCAATTTTTTTACCGGTATGTAACTCGAAAGCAGTACGTGTAGCAGCTTCGATAACACCACCTGTTGCTCCAAAAATAACACCTGCTCCGGTTGATTCCCCTAATGGTGTATCAAACTCTTCTTTAGGCAGGGTTTTAAGATCGAGGTTAGCCTCTTTTATCAGATGAGCTAATTCACGGGTAGAAATAGAGAAATCAACATCCGGATTTCCGTCAACTTTAAACTCATCGCGTTGTGCTTCATATTTTTTAGCCAAACAAGGCATGATAGAAACCACGACTAAATCTTCACGTTTAACTTCAATCTTATCGGCAAAATATGTTTTCGCAATAGATCCGAACATTTGTTGTGGCGAACGTGCTGATGAAGGGATATCCTTCATTTCAGGGAAATTATGCTCAAAGAAACTAACCCATGCAGGGCAACATGAAGTAAGAATTGGAAGTTTTACTTCTTTATCGCCATTTAAATGCTTGGTTAAACGATCTAACAATTCTGTACCTTCTTCCATAATGGTTAAGTCAGCAGCAAAATCAGTATCAAAAACATAATCAAATCCTAAACGGCGAAGTGCAGCAACCATTTCTCCTGTAACACGAGAACCTGCTTCTAATCCAAATTCTTCGCCCAGGGCAGCACGAACAGCGGGAGCTGTTTGAACAACTACTGTTTTTGTTGGATCCGCTAAAGCGTTAATTACATCTCTTGTATGATCTTTTTCGGTTAATGCTCCGGTTGGGCAAACGGCAACACATTGTCCGCAGTAGGTACAGGGAGAATACTCGATATCCATTTCAAAGGCAGGGCCTACAGCCGCTTCAAACCCTCTGTTGAATGCCGATAATGCACCAACCGTTTGGAAATCGTTACACATCATCTCGCAACGACGGCACATGATACATTTGTCCAGGTCGCGAATTAATGATGGAGAAAAATCGATTTTATATTCCGACATTTCTGCATACTCTGCACCAGGAACTTCACGAATTCCTAATTTTACGGCCATATCCTGTAATTCGCAGTTTCCTGATTTTGCACAGGTTAAACAATCTTTGGGATGATCCGAAAGAATAAACTCCATGACGGTTCTGCGGGCATTAATTACACGCATAGAATGAGTATTAACTACCATTCCGTCCCATACCTCGGTGGAGCATGAAGGAGCCAGATTTTTCCGTCCTTCCACTTCAACCACACAAATACGGCAACCTCCCGGTTTATTCTCTATTCCTAAATCTTCAAGATTCATATAACAAAGTACAGGAATATCAATTCCTAATTGTTTTGCAGCTTTATAGATTGTAGTTCCTTTTTCTACTTCTATTTGCTTGTTATCTATCGTTAATTTTACTTTTTCCATCGTCCTAAATCGTTTAATTATTTTACAATGATTGCATCAAATTTACATCGCTCAATACAAGCCCCACATTTGATACAAATGGCAGGATCAATATAGTGTGTTTGCTTTTTCTCACCGCTGATAGCTCCAACAGGACAAACTCTTGCACAAGCTGTACAGCCAACACAATTTTCTTCGATGACAACGTACTTCATCAAATCTTTACATTGTCCTGCAGGACATTTATGATCTTCTACGTGAGCAACATACTCGTCCCAGAAATTATCTAGTGTCGATAAAATCGGATTGGGAGAAGTTTGACCTAATCCACAAAGCGAGGTGTCTTTAATTACTTCACACATATTACGCAAGCGTTGTAAATCTTCCATGGTAGCTTTACCCTGGGTAATCTGGTCTAATAATTCGTACAATCGCTTATTTCCTATTCGACAGGGAGAGCATTTTCCACAGGATTCTTCAACGGTAAAGTCAAGATAAAACTTGGCTACAGAAACCATACAGTCATCTTCGTCCATTACAATCATCCCACCGGATCCCATCATTGAACCTGCTGCTATCAGGTTGTCAAAATCAATGGGTGTATCCAGATGTTTTTCCGTTAAGCAACCTCCTGACGGACCACCGGTTTGAACGGCTTTAAATTTCTTCCCGTCTTTAATTCCTCCGCCAATTTCAAAAATCACTTCACGCAAGGTGGTTCCCATAGGTACTTCAATCAACCCTACGTTGTTAATTTTTCCTGCCAAAGCAAAAACTTTTGTTCCTTTCGATTTTTCGGTACCAATTTTATTAAACCAGTTGGCTCCTTTATTAAGAATTACCGGAACATTGGCAAAAGTTTCCACATTATTTACATTGGTCGGTTTTCCCAGATATCCTTTTTCTGCAGGATAAGGAGGTTTAATGGTTGGTTCTCCCCGTAAACCTTCCATCGAGTGAATTAACGCTGTCTCTTCACCACAAACAAATGCTCCTGCACCATATCTTAATTCAACATCAAAATCAAAATCAGAACCAAAGATATTTTTTCCTAACAGTCCGTATTCCCGAGCCTGATCGATAGCAATTTTTAATCGTTTAATCGCTAATGGATATTCGGCACGGATATAAATCAACCCTTTGGTAGCATTTGTTGCATATCCGCAAATAGCCATAGCCTCAAGTACTGCATGAGGGTCTCCTTCAAGGATTGAGCGGTCCATAAATGCACCGGGGTCACCTTCATCGGCATTACAAACAACATATTTCTGGTCGGCATCATTTTTGGATGCTATTTCCCATTTTAATCCGGCAGGGAATCCTCCTCCTCCCCGTCCTCGTAATCCAGAATCTTTAATCTCTTTGATTACATCCTGGGGGGTCATCTCATTTATACATTTTCCCAGGGCCATATAGCCGTCCCGGCCAATATACTCATCAACATTTTCCGGATCGATAAATCCACAATTTCTTAAGGCAATACGAATTTGCTTTTTATAGAAATCCATATGCTTCGAGTCGGCGATGGATTGTTTCTTTTCAGGATCATGATATAATAATCGTTGTACCTGACGTCCTTTAATGATATGCTCTTCGATAAGCTCTGCAGTATCTTCGGGTTTTACCTCTACATAAAAAGTATTATCAGGAAGTACTTTTACGATAGGTCCTTTTTCGCAGAATCCAAAACATCCGGTCATAATTACCTGAACCTCGTCGGATAATCCTTTATTTTCAAGTTCTTGTTTTAAACTTTCTACAATAGAATCGCTTGCCGAAGCTCTACATCCAGTACCACCACAAACAAGCAGATGCATTTTATATTTTGTCATTTTTTATCCTCCTTATGCTTTTTTATTGTCTTTTTCATCAATTACCTGATAGTTTTGTGGAATAATACCATCCACAAGCTCACCTCGCTTAATGTATTTTTCAATAATCTCGTCTGCTTTTTTGATATCTACATAACCAAAAACAATAGGTTCTTCACCCGGTTTTTGTACCTCGATGGTAGGTTCGGCGAAACAATAGCCCATATCGCCGGTCTGACTTACCACAGCTTCGATATTTCTTTTTTCTAAAGCTTCAATCAAAAAATCCATTACTTCCTTTGCTCCGGAAGCAATACCGCTGGTAGCCATACCAACCTTAATCTGAACGTAGCTTTCAGGGCTGTCTGCTTTTTCCCTCAAATCTACCTTTGACTGCAAATCTTCTCTCATCTTCTTTAGATCTGCTAATGTTTTGATTTTTGCCATGTTAATTATAGTTTTAAATAGTTAATTTACTGTGTAAATATTTGGTAAAATTATGGTAACCATCATTAAAAATCATTATAAATTAGATGTTATAAAACCTGAATGCTACACAACATATAGCTCATTAATATTCTCATTTATCATTTCTTTTAAATAATTTCGAATTTTCGGTTCATTAATGGGTATTCCATCCAAAGCTTCTTTAATTTCCCGCGTATCGAAAATATATTGTTTATCATTTATCTGATGAATATATTTGATTTCAAGGGTATGATTGGCTGCTGCAATTAATACAATAGTTCCTGCAATATCGCCCAGATCAGGCCTGTCGATATGATCATTCTGTAATACAGCATATACTTTTGTTCCGCATTTCTTTTCGGAATATACTTTAACATACCCATTGGCCTGCTCGGCAGTATGTTTTAACAAAGGTAAACCCAAACCAACCTTTCGGGTGGTTCGGGTGGTCGTATATGGATCTGTAACATGATTCAGCATTTCTTCATCCATTCCGCATCCATTGTCAACAATCGTAATCTCAAAAATATTCTTAACGGTTTGTATATTTATGCTTATCTCGATGAAGGATGCACCTCCAACGATTGAATTTTGTACAATGTCTAATATATGCATCGAAAGATTATTCATTTACGAGTACCTTTCTGTTATTTTGAGATTTTAAAGCCTTCCTAATTTCAACAAATGA